>NZ_JBEUJO010000010.1:0-154207 GCF_043356435.1 Salmonella sp. SJTUF15591
GGGCTGTCGTTCACCGTGGAGGCCGGGGAGTGGGTGCAGGTCACCGGCGGCAACGGCGCCGGAAAAACCACCCTGCTGCGCCTGCTGACCGGGCTGGCGCGCCCGGACGGCGGGGAGGTGTACTGGCAGGGCGAGCCCCTGCGCCGCGTGCGCGACAGCTTCCATCGCAGTCTGCTGTGGATAGGGCACCAGCCGGGGATTAAATCCCGCCTGACGGCGCGGGAGAACCTGCACTTCTTCCACCCCGGTGACGGCGCGCGCCTCCCGGAGGCGCTGGCGCAGGCCGGGCTGGCGGGATTTGAGGACGTGCCGGTCGCCCGGCTCTCGGCCGGGCAGCAGCGCCGGGTGGCGCTGGCCCGCCTGTGGCTGACCCGCGCCGCGCTGTGGGTGCTCGACGAGCCGTTCACCGCCATTGACGTTAACGGCGTGGCGCGCCTCACCCGGCGGATGGCGGCACACACGGCGCAGGGCGGGATGGTCATTCTCACCACCCACCAGCCGCTGCCGGGGACCGCGGACACCGTCCGCCGCCTGGCGCTGACCGGCGGGGGGGCCGGGCTGTGATGTGGCGTGTCTTCTGTCTCGAGCTGCGCGTGGCGTTCCGCCACGGCGCGGACATCGCCGGCCCGCTGTGGTTCTTCCTGATGGTCATCACCCTGTTTCCGTTAAGCGTCGGGCCGCAGCCGCAGCTGCTGGCGCGTATCGCGCCGGGCATCATCCAGGTGGCGGCGCTGCTGGCCTCGCTGCTGGCGCTGGAGCGGCTGTTTCGCGACGACCTGCAGGACGGCAGCCTGGAGCAGCTGATGCTGCTGCCGGTGCCGCTGCCGGCGGTGGTGCTGGCGAAGGTGCTGGCCCACTGGGCGGTGACCGGCCTGCCGCTGATGATGCTCTCCCCGCTGGTGGCGCTGCTGCTGGGGATGGACGTGTACGGCTGGAAAATCATGGCGCTGACGCTGCTGCTCGGCACGCCGGCGCTGGGGTTTCTCGCCGCGCCGGGCGTTGCGCTGACGGCCGGCCTGCGGCGCGGCGGCGTCCTGCTGGGCATTCTGGTGCTGCCGCTGAGTGTTCCGGTGCTGATTTTCGCCGCTGCGGCGATGGACGCGGCATCGATGCATTTACCCGCTGACGGCTATCTGGCGGTGCTGGGGGCGCTGCTGGCGGGCAGCGCGACGTTAAGCCCGTTCGCCACCGCGGCGGCGCTGCGCATCAGTACGCAGTAGCGCCCCGGCACGACGGACATTTTACTGGTTTCAGGAGGTCAGGTGACGACTATGTGGAAAACCCTTCATCAGCTGGCGGCGCCGCCCCGGCTGTATCAGATTTGCGGCAGGCTCGTGCCGTGGCTGGCGGCGGCCGGCATCATCGCGCTGGCCACCGGCTGGGTCCGGGGCTTTGGTTTCGCCCCGGCGGACTACCAGCAGGGGGAGGGCTACCGCATTATGTACCTGCATGTCCCGGCGGCCATCTGGTCAATGGGTATCTATGCGGCGATGGCGGTGGCGGCGTTTACCGGGCTGGTCTGGCAGATGAAAATGGCCAGCCTTGCCGTCGCGGCGATGGCGCCGGTGGGGGCGGTGTACACCTTCATCGCGCTGGTCACCGGCGCGGCGTGGGGCAAACCGATGTGGGGCACCTGGTGGGTGTGGGACGCGCGCCTGACCTCGGAGCTGGTGCTGCTGTTTCTCTACGCCGGGGTCATCGCCCTGTGGCACGCCTTTGACGACCGTAAAATGGCCGGGCGCGCGGCGGGCATTCTGGTGCTGGTCGGCGTGGTGAACCTGCCGGTTATCCACTATTCCGTCGAGTGGTGGAACACCCTGCACCAGGGCTCGACGCGGATGCAGCAGAGCATCGACCCGGCGATGCGCTCGCCGCTGCGCTGGGCCATCGCCGGCTACCTGCTGCTCTTTATGACGCTGGCGCTGATGCGGATGCGCAACCTGATTTTACTGATGGAAAAACGCCGCCCGTGGGTGAGCGAACTGATACTGAAAAGGGGGCACCGGTGAGTCCGGCATTTTCATCGTGGAGCGATTTTTTCGCCATGGGCGGGTACGCCTTTTTTGTCTGGCTGGCGGTGGCGATGACCGTGGCGCCGCTGGCGCTGCTGGCGCTGCACACGGTGCTGCAGCGCCGGGCCATTCTGCGCGGCGTGGCGCAGCAGCGGGCGCGCGAGGCGCGGATGCGTGCCGCACAGGCGCAACAGGAGGCCGCGTGAACCTGCGACGTAAAAACCGGTTACGGGTGGTCTGCGCGGTGCTGGCGGGCCTGGGGCTGACCACCGCCCTGGTCCTGTACGCGCTGCGCGCGAATATCGACCTGTTCTATACCCCCGGCGAAATCCTCTACGGCAAGCGCGAGACGCAGCAGCTGCCGGCGGTGGGCCAGCGCCTGCGCGTCGGCGGGATGGTGATGCCCGGCAGCGTCAGGCGCGACCCGGACTCGCTGAAGGTGAACTTCAGCCTCTACGACGCCGAAGGGTCGGTGACGGTGAGCTATGAGGGGATACTGCCGGACCTGTTCCGCGAGGGGCAGGGGGTGGTGGTGCAGGGCACCCTGGAGAAGGGCAACCACGTTCTGGCGCACGAGGTGCTGGCCAAGCATGACGAGAACTACACCCCGCCGGAAGTGGAAAAGGCGATGCAGGAAAACCACCGCCGCCCGCAACGCGCTGATAAGGACACCTCATCATGATGCCTGAATACGGCCACGCACTGCTGTGCCTGGCGCTCGGCGTGGCGCTGCTGCTGTCCGTTTACCCGCTGTGGGGCGTGGCGCGCGGCGACGCGCGGATGATGGCGTCGGCCGGGGTGTTCGCCTGGCTGCTGTTCATCTGCGTGGCGGGCGCGTTTTTCGTGCTGGTGCACGCCTTTGTGGTTAACGACTTCACCGTGGCCTATGTCGCCGGCAACTCGAACACGCAGCTGCCGGTGTGGTACCGGGTGGCCGCCACCTGGGGAGCGCACGAGGGCTCGCTGCTGCTGTGGGTGCTGCTGATGAGCGGCTGGACCCTGGCGGTGGCGGTGTTCAGCCGGCGGGTGCCGGCGGATATCGTCGCCCGGGTGCTGGCGGTGATGGGGATGGTCTGCGCCGGTTTTCTGGCGTTCATCCTGTTCACCTCCGGCCCGTTCGCCCGCACGCTGCCGGCCTTTCCGGTGGAGGGGCGCGACCTGAACCCGCTGCTGCAGGACCCGGGGCTGATTTTCCACCCGCCGCTGCTGTACATGGGCTATGTCGGCTTCTCGGTGGCCTTCGCCTTCGCCATCGCCGCGCTGCTGAGCGGGCGTCTGGACAGCGCGTTCACCCGTTTTGCCCGCCCGTGGACGCTGGCGGCGTGGGTGTTCCTGACGCTGGGCATCGTGCTCGGCTCGGCGTGGGCCTACTACGAGCTGGGCTGGGGCGGCTGGTGGTTCTGGGACCCGGTGGAGAACGCCTCCTTTATGCCGTGGCTGGCGGGTACCGCCCTGCTGCACTCGCTGGCGGTCACGGAACAGCGCGCCGGCTTTAAGGCGTGGACGCTGCTGCTGTCCATCTGCGCCTTCTCGCTGTGCCTGCTGGGCACCTTCCTGGTGCGCTCCGGGGTGCTGGTGTCGGTGCACGCCTTCGCCTCCGACCCGGCGCGCGGAATGTTTATCCTCGCCTTTATGGTGCTGGTCACCGGCGGCTCGCTGCTGCTGTTCGCCGTGCGCGGGCACAGGGTGCGTTCGCGGGTGAACAACACGCTGTGGTCGCGCGAGTCGCTGCTGCTCGGCAACAACGTCCTGCTGATGGCCGCCATGCTGGTGGTGCTGCTGGGCACCCTGCTGCCGCTGGTGCACAAACAGCTGGGGCTGGGCAGCATTTCGGTGGGGGAGCCGTTCTTTAACACCATGTTCACCTGGCTGATGGTCCCCTTTGCCCTGCTGCTGGGGGTGGGGCCGCTGGTGCGCTGGGGCCGGGACCGGCCGCGTAACATCAGGAAACTGCTGCTCACCGCCCTGGTCTCCACCCTGGTGCTGTCGGTACTTTTGCCATGGCTGCTGGAAGATAAAATCATCGCCATGACGGCGGTGGGGATGGCGATGGCCTGCTGGATTGCGGTGCTGGCGGTGGCCGAAGCCGTACAGCGCGTGTCCCGCGGCACGAAAACCTCTCTCAGCTACTGGGGAATGGTGGCGGCGCACCTCGGGCTGGCGGTGACGATTACCGGCATCGCCTTCAGCCAGAATTACAGCGTGGAGCGTGACGTGCGGATGCGGGCGGGCGACAGCGTGACCATTCACGACTACCGCTTCACCTTCCGGGAGGTGCGGGACATCACCGGCCCCAACTACCGCGGCGGGGTGGCCCTCATCGGGGTGACGCGCCACGGCGAGCCGGAGGCGGTGCTGCACGCGGAGAAACGGCTCTACAACACCAGCCGGATGGTGATGACCGAGGCGGCGATTGACGGCGGGCTGACCCGCGACCTGTACGCCGCGCTCGGGGAGGAGCTGGACAACGGCGCGTGGGCCGTGCGCCTGTACTACAAACCGTTTGTCCGCTGGATATGGGCCGGGGGGCTGCTGATGGCGCTGGGCGGGCTGCTGTGCCTGGCGGACCCGCGCTACCGCCGCCGTAAACCATTGCCGGAGGCCGGATGAAACGCAACGTACTGTTATTACCGCTGCTGATTTTTCTGCTGATTGCCGCGGCGCTGCTGTGGCAGCTGGCGCGCAACGCGCAGGGGGATGACCCGACGAATCTCGAATCGGCACTGACCGGAAAGCCGGTGCCGGCGTTCCGCCTGGAATCGCTGGAGACGCCGGGTCAGTACTACCAGGCGGAGGTGCTGACGCAGGGGAAACCGGTGCTGCTTAACGTCTGGGCCACCTGGTGCCCGACCTGCCGCGCCGAGCATCAGTACCTGAACCGGCTGGCCGCGCAGGGTATCCGGGTGGTCGGGCTGAACTATAAGGATGACCGGGCGAAGGCGGTGGCCTGGTTAAAAGAACTGGGTAACCCGTATGCGCTGAGTTTATCGGACAGCGACGGGATGCTGGGGCTGGACCTGGGCGTGTACGGCGCGCCGGAAACCTTCCTCATCGACGGCAGGGGGATTATCCGCTACCGCCATGCGGGCGATTTGAATGCCCGGGTATGGGAAAGTGAACTGAAACCGCTGTGGGACAGATACAGCCGGGAGGCGGCGCAATGAGACTGTTACCGGGCATGGTGATGCTGATGCTGGCGCTGGTTATCGCCGGGTCAGCGCGGGCGACCACCGACGTGATGCCGTTTAAAGATGAAGCGCAGGAGCAGCAGTTCCGCCAGCTCACGGAGCAGCTGCGCTGCCCGAAATGCCAGAACAACAGCATTGCGGACTCGAACGCGATGATAGCCACCGACATGCGCCGCAGGGTGTATGACCTGATGCAGGAGGGGAAGAGCCGCCAGGAAATCATCGATTATATGGTGGCGCGCTACGGCAACTTTGTCACCTACGACCCGCCGCTGACCCCGCTGACGGTGCTGCTGTGGGTGCTGCCGCTGGCCGCCATCGTGGCGGGCGGGTGGATAATCGTCGCCCGCACGCGCCGGCGGGTGCGCCTGCGCCGGGAGCCGCTGCCGGCGGACACCCCGGTTTGCGGCGCGCGCGCCGGGTGGGGCGTTTACGTGCCGGGGGCCGTCATTGCGCTGGCGGTCGGCGCCGGCAGCTACGCCCTGACCGGCAGCTATCCGCAGGTGAGGGCCTGGCAGCAGGCGACGGCGCAGACGCCCGGGCTGCTGGCGCGGGCGCTGGACCCGCAGGCGCAGCCGCTGAATGAGGAGGAGATGGCGCGGCTGGCGCTGGGGCTGCGCACCCGCCTGCAGAATGATGCCGGCAATGTTGAGGGCTGGCTCATGCTGGGGCGCATTGGCATGGTACTGGGTAATGCCGGTACCGCCACCGGGGCCTATGCGAACGCGTACCGGCTGGACCCGAAAAACCGCGATGCGGCGCTGGGCTACGCGGAGGCGCTGACGCGCTCGTCCGACCCGGAGGATAACCGCCGTGGCGGGGAGCTGCTGCGCCGGCTGGTGAGCCGCGACCACACGGATATCCGGGTGTTAAGCCTGTATGCGTTCAGCGCCTTTGAGCAGCAGCGCTTTGGCGAGGCGGTGGCGGCCTGGGAGATGATGCTGAAGCTGCTGCCGGCGGGTGACGCCAGGCGGGCGGTGATAGAGCGCAGTATCCGGCTGGCGCAGGAGAAATAAGACCCTGACGGCCCGGTGGCGTGGCGCCACCGGGCCTGGCTTGTTACTGCATTCCGCGTGTTTGTAAAAATAGAATGGTCGCCGCGACGCGCGAGCGCACGTTTAGTTTGCGAAGTAGATTACGAATGTGCACCTTAACCGTCTGCTCAGAAATATTCAGTACTGACGCAATCTGTTTGTTAGAAAGCCCCTGCGCCAGCTCATGCAAGACATCTAACTCTCGTTCGGTCAGGATACTAAAGGGATCTTCCTGCGCGCCAAACCGTTCGCGCTCACGCAGATATTCATTGACCCGATCGCTAAAGACTTTACCGCCGTTAGCGCCTTTGCGAATGGCCTCCAGCAGCACTTCCGGATCGCTATCTTTGAGCAGATAACCGTCGGCGCCGGCGTCGATCAGCGCGTAGATGTCGCTGGCGGAATCCGAGACGGTAAGAATAATAATTTGCGCCGTCACACCATCCCGGCGTAGCGCGTTCAGGGTATCTAACCCGCTCAGACCTTTCATATTCAGATCCAGCAGGATCAGATCGGGCTCAATGCGATTCGCCAGATCGATCGCACTCGCCCCGTCACCCGCTTCGGCAACGACATAAAAAGCCGGGTCCAGTTCCAGTAATTGACGAATACCTCGCCGCATAAGTGGATGGTCGTCCACAATAAGCACCTGAAAAGGTGTTACTTCAGGCATGCTATATCTCCTGAGTTTTATTAGAATGATTATTGTTTTCAGCGCGGAAATCGTCCAGATTTGCCACATTGTCAAGCGCGTAAATTTTACCCTAATTAGTGCATGGGTAAGTAGTAAAACCTGTGACAGGCGAGTCATTAGCTGAACGATAGAAAGGATAAAACAACCCGTTGTGAGAGAAAACAGAATACTCCCTGAGGTTGAATACTGGTCTGGACGCTTTTTTCGGACAATGTGACATAACAGAAGTGTGGCATATGTAGCTGCGCCCTTGCCCCCGTAAGTCCAGACTATCTTTACTGGCAGGAAACTCCTTATTAAAAGTCATAGCGTCTAAAGCTTTTCATTATTAACAAATTATTTTAATTGAATTTATTTATGGTTTTATTAATGTCAATGAAATACATCTGAGCAGAACGAATAAACCGCGACATCTGTTAAATTAAATATTAAGTCAATAGCAGAGGTATTTTTATGCGATAAAGAGATTCTGACGATATTCTTATCATAAATGAAAATGTGGTCAGGAATGAGAGTCATTCACTTATAACTTATCCTGGATGTGCCTGAACAACACTCGCGGCGTTTTGAGCACCCGTTGGGGCGACTCAAGGGGAGAGCGTAGTGAGTATGTTTTGATTTCTGCACACAGTCCATGTCCAGCCTGTTTGCATCAAAAATGCTGGTTGGAGTAATTATGAAAATAATATTAATACTGGATGCTATATCAGCCGTTTCTGTGAGCGTAAGCGTGGGGTAGAAAATTTTAAATATGTTAGCCGGTTAAAAATAACTATTGACATTGAAATGGTGGTGGAGTGTATATGAAGAGAATATTTATATATATATTATTACTTTGCGCATTCGCATGTTCTGCTAATGATAATGTTTTTTTTGGCAAGGGCAACAAGCATCAGATCTCTTTTGCTGGGGGAGAAAGTATAAGGAGAGGAGGGGTTGAGCACTTATATACGGCATTTCTGACATACAGTGAACCCAGCGATTTTTTCTTTTTACAGGCAAGAAATAATCTGGAGTTAGGAGGATTTAAGGCTAAGGGTAGCGATGATTGCAGTAAACATTCTGGCAGCGTTCCCTGCAATAAATATAACCAGGGCGTATTGGGTATCTCGAAGGATGTGGCGCTGGTTCATTTCGCTGGTATCTATACCGGTATTGGTCTGGGGGCTTATATAAAATCTAAGTCGCGAGATGATATGCGTGTCAATTCTGCATTTACCTTTGGAGAAAAAGCGTTTCTTGGCTGGAACTTTGGGGCTTTTTCTACAGAAGCTTATATCCGGCATTTCTCGAATGGATCACTCACGGATAAAAATTCAGGGCATAATTTTGTAGGTGCTTCAATTAGTTATAATTTCTGAAGTTGAATAACAATTAGCGAGTTGCTGGCTGAAGGAGTAATTCATTACCGTACGTTGTCTACAAAAACGTACGGTGACTAGCCGATCGTTATCGGCCCTATGGCGACAGGGAGGCTAATTGTTAGTGACAAAGAAGTGGTAGGCCGTTTACCTTACCAGAACGTTTTATTATTGCTGCGACAGATTGCTTACTCATTTACCTGCCACTGCAAACATTTCTTCCAGCATAGGGTGTAGATGCGCTTTTTCTGTTTTAGTGCAAACATGGTTTACGTTATTTGCCTGCATTGACTTTACGTTGACCACTGCACGGGAAAGGTGTCCGATCAGTTTATGCAAAATCAGTTCATGCAAAATAACGTCTCTGGCATCAGCTAACTTTTTAATTGTAGGCATAAAAAAACCAGCCCTGAGAGGCTGGTTTTTAAGGGGAATTTTGGTCGGCACGAGAGGATTTGAACCTCCGACCCCCGACACCCCATGACGGTGCGCTACCAGGCTGCGCTACGTGCCGACTTGTGGGTGCTAATACTACCTCTTTCCAACGCGAATGCAAGGGGAAACGGTGCTAACTGATTTATAATTAATCAGTTAGCGATAAAACGTTTCTCTTCTGTTAGCACTTGCAGCAGCAGACTGAGCTGCGGCTTCTGATCTTTGATCTTCTCGCCGTGTAAGTCATAGGTCTGATAATGACCGTTATTATTGAGCACCAGGGTCATTTGCGGCGTCGTGATTGCCAGCGTACTGCCGTCTGCCGCCGTTACCCAGTTATGACGACGTGGAACGGTAAAGATGTCCTGGCCCTGTGAATATTCGTTCGCTGGCGTGCTGACATGTAACAGGCGTTGCATCAACGTGGTCATCACATCGGTATGATCGGTAAGCACATTAATACGCTGCGCAGGCGTCCCCGGCCAGTGGATCACCAGCGGTACTTGCAGATGACCTTGCGACCAGTCGAAGCGATTTTCTTCCGGCGTCAACGGTATTCCGCGTCCTGCGGTAATGATCACGACGGTATTGTCGAATTTACCGGCCTCTCGCAGCGCGTTCAGAACCCGATTGATTTGCGCATCCACGTCGCTTGCGGCGCTGGCGTAACGCTTAACAAAATTCTTCTGATTACTGTCATCAATGTTAGTACCGTTAAACGATACCCATGAGAACCAGCGGTTATCTTCCTGTGCGTAGCGTCCAAGCCAGTCTATCCACTGGCTGGCCGTTTGCGCATCAGACTGCGTCTGCGCTGTCGGCATCGAGAAATCGGACAGTAATGCCTGACGGTAAAGCGGGCTGGCGAAGCCATCCGAAGAAAACAGTCCCAGTTGGTAGCCTTGCTGATTCAACGCGGTAATGAGCGCCGCAGGGGTTCTGGTGGATAACACGCCATCCATATAGCCTGGCGATATGCCATAGAACAGGCCGAAAATACCGTTATCAGTGGTATTCCCTGAACTCATATGACGGGTGAAGTCGATGTTTTGCTCGGCAAATGTAGCCAGCTCCGGCATCTGCTTCTCAAAGCGAGAATAGTTCAGGCCGTCTACGGTAATGAGCAGCACATTCTGACCGGTGCCCATATCGCGATAGTGCAAATTGCTGAGCGGGTACTGTACGGAGACCGCTTCCGGATTGCCTTGCTCTACCAGACGGCGCTGATATTCCTGCGCATCCAGCAGACCGTGTTTTTCAAGAAAACGTCGCGCCGTCATCGGATAAGAGAGCGGCAGGTTTGCCCGCTGCATGGTAATCGGCCGGTAAAAATTAGCGTCTGCCCAGATGTAGATAAGATGCGATGCGATAAAGGAGACGAAAAAGAATGCCGCAAGCGGCCTTGCGAAATGGCGACGGCGCGTGAGACTGCGCAGCTTTTGCCAACTCCATGTCGCAAATAGCATCTCAATCAATAAGATAACCGGCACGCTAATAAACATAAGCTGCCAGTCGCGCGCCATTTCGTTCTGGTCAGGGTTGATGACCAGCTCCCAGACAATGGGATTAAGATGCAGGTGAAAACGGGTAAAGACTTCGCTGTCGATAAGCAACAACGTCATACCCGCGGTCGCCAGAATGGCTGATAAAAACCGCATCAGCCGCTGGGACATCACGATAAACGTGAGCGGAAAAAGAATAAGCAAATAGGTGGCGAACACCAGAAAGCTAAAGTGCCCGACAATGCTCAGGTAGGAGTATATGCGACCCGCAAGCGTTGTCGGCCAGTCGGCGACAAACAGGTAACGGCTGCCGAGCAACGTAGCCAACAGTATATTGAACAGAGCGAACCAGTGCCCCCAGCTAACCATCTGGGAGACTTTTTCACGGTAGCGCTGACGATGAGTTACCATACCTGTCGCTTGTTTCTCCGGAGTCGGCTTTTTAGTGCGCGTTGTCTTCGCTAATCGAAGACTGCAAGGCGCGGGCAAAAGAGTTCGCAATCGCCTGGCGTTGAGCCGGCGCAACGCTGGTGTTGATAAGGTTGGTGACCATATTTCCCAGCACCATCAGGGAAAGATCGGTCGGCGCCTTATGTTTTTCCAGTACACTGAGCAGTTCGCTCAGCAGTTGTTCAACATGTTCATCACTATAGCGGGAGAGTTGTGGCATAAATCAAAATCTGTTTGTTCATGAAAGGGCAACATATTACCGTAGCAACAGTTTTTTTTCTGCATTTTTATCCCCTAAATCATTCGCGTTACGGATAACGCCTGAAATGACAGGGCGATTGCTTGCGTCTTCCGGCAGGCGGTGGTTGAATACCGCCCGGTCTTAAAGGAGAGTTTATCATGAGTCTGGATATCAACCAGATTGCCCTGCACCAGCTTATCAAGCGCGATGAGCAAAATCTTGAGCTGGTCTTGCGCGATTCATTGCTGGAGCCGACAACCACCGTTGTCGAGATGGTGGCTGAACTGCATCGGGTCTATAGCGCCAAGAATAAGGCGTATGGCCTGTTTAATGAAGAGAGTGAACTGGCGCAAGCGCTGCGGTTGCAACGTCAGGGGGAAGAAGATTTTCTTGCCTTTAGCCGGGCGGCGACCGGACGCCTGCGTGACGAACTGGCGAAATATCCCTTTGCGGACGGCGGCATTGTATTGTTCTGCCATTATCGTTACCTGGCGGTGGAGTATCTGCTGGTTACGGTACTGAACAACCTGAGCAGTATGCGGGTCAATGAAAATCTGGACATTAACCCGACGCATTATCTTGATATCAACCATGCGGATATCGTGGCGCGTATCGATCTTACCGAGTGGGAAACTAATCCGCAATCGACCCGCTATCTGACGTTCCTGAAAGGTCGGGTAGGGCGCAAGGTCGCTGACTTCTTTATGGATTTCCTCGGCGCCAGCGAAGGGTTGAACGCCAAAGCGCAGAATCGCGGCCTGTTGCAGGCAGTGGATGATTTCACCGCAGAAGCGCAGTTGGATAAAGCAGAACGTCAGAACGTGCGCCAGCAGGTGTACAGCTACTGCAACGAGCAATTACAAGCCGGGGAAGAGATTGAGCTGGAGTCCCTATCTAAAGAGCTTTCCGGCGTCAGTGAAGTCAGCTTCAGCGAATTTACCGCCGAAAAAGGCTATGAGCTGGAAGAGAGCTTTCCGGCGGATCGCAGTACGCTGCGCCAGCTAACCAAATATGCCGGCAGCGGCGGCGGGTTAACGATTAACTTTGATGCGATGCTGCTGGGCGAGCGGATTTTCTGGGACCCGGCGACCGATACCCTGACTATCAAAGGGACGCCGCCGAATCTGCGCGACCAGTTGCAGCGACGCACGTCGGGCGGGAAATAAAGGCATACGACATAAAAGGACGCCGTAGTGAGTAAAGGAATACGACAGAAGCCGCCTGTTAATTTCAGTTTATTTCGGCAGGTTTTGTATGCGCACATTGTCGCATTTTTGATGATGTTGGTGCTCGGCATGGTGTTCACCGTTCTCTCGTTGGTACTGTTTTATACTTATGGTGCCAACTGGTTACTGAGCTTGTTCATATGCCCACTGTTCTTGTTAAGTGGTTTATTCATTACTGGATTTGCTTTTAAATCAACCTGGTCCAGCATACGTTACTATTACGACAAGGGGCAGTTGAAACGGTATGGACTCAATCTTGATGCAACTTTGACGCATAAAGAGAAGGTGGAAATACGCATCGATAATGCAAAGCGTCAAGTGCGTGTAGATGAACTGGAGCTCCATGTCTTATTTGATTTTCAGTTTGATAGCAAGACATGGAGCTGCGGCGACTTACTGACCAATGAAAAGGTATTTGATGCGTTGAATGACGGGCAAACTATACCAATACGAATTTTGCCATGGAAACCGGAAAGTGCCAGCGTTCGTCAACGGGCATTATTCAATCGGCTTAAAGGTATGAATACCGCGGCGGAAACTACAGATCCTCGATTAGGGGAGGCGCTAATTGAATGTGGCGAGGTGTAAGAAAGCAGAAAAGCAAAGTGGGTTCTCGTTGCTCTGCATGTCGTCAAATTCAATTAAACGCATAAAAAAACCCCGCCGGGGCGGGGTTTTTCTTCAACTTCCAGGCGATTACGCGCGAACGAAGTCGATGTGAGTCAGCTTCGGTTTGTAAGCGTGACGCTGTACAGCCTGAGCTTTAACTTTTACTTCTTTACCGTCAACAACGAGGGTCAGAACTTCGCTGTAGAATTCAGCTTTAGCTTGCATGTTCATCACCTGGTCGTGGTCCAGTTCGATAGCAATCGGGGCTTCAGAACCGCCGTAGATGATTGCCGGGAACTTGTTAGCGGCGCGCAGGCGGCGGCTCGCACCCTTACCCTGCTCTTTACGTACTTCTGCGTTGATAGTAAACATTTAAATCTCTCTTTAATAATTCCTGCTACAGGCGACCCAGCAACAGGTAAGTGATCTGCTTTGCGTATGCAAAGGCGGGCGGGATTCTATACTCAAATCGCCGTTACATCAATGAAAAGTACAATTAACCACGTAATTCGTGCGCCCGGCGGAAGCGGCCTTCATAGTCGAACACTTTTTCACGCACCTGCCAGTACTGGCCTTTCATCCGCGCGACCACAAAATCGGGATGCCGCAACAGCGCCTGCTGCGCGACAATATCCGCCGCCGTGATCCAGCGTAAAGGAACGCCGGGCGTGCGCGTATGCGGGCGAATAAATAGCTGTTCGAAAGCGGTACGCTGGGCGGGCGTGTACAAGCGGAAGCGCTCACTGACATCCGCGCCGTCCTCGTCATAGTAAGTGATTTTCAGCCATTCGCCTTTCTCATCCTGCCCATGCTGCATCGTCATTCCGCTACAGCGCAGGACTAACGCATCCTTGAGCCTGAGCGCCGCTTTTAACATATCGTCCGGGTCGACCAGAATGGCGTCACATTCCCGGCAGCGTCGGGCGGCAATATCGTTTTCGGCATTACACTGCGGGCAGTTTTTGAAGCGAAAGCGAAAATCGCACTGCTCGCGATGGCCGTCATCATCGTCAAACCAGCCCTGGCAGCGACGGCCAAAGTGTTCAATCAGCGTGCCGTCGGCAGTGGTTTTCCCCCAGAAGGTGTTGGCAAAGCCGCAGGCCGGGCAAAATACCTGGACAGGGACGTTATCGCTTTTTCCCTTCGGGCTACCGACCTCCGGGGCATACAGGTCGTGCGGGTTGCCAGCGTAATCAAGAATCAGGCAATCGGTCTTTCCCGGCGCAAGGCGCAGACCACGCCCGACAATTTGTTGGTAAAGACTAACTGACTCGGTGGGACGTAGAATCGCGATGAGATCAACGTGTGGGGCGTCAAAGCCGGTGGTCAGCACCGAGACGTTAACCAGATAGCGAAAACGCTGCGCCTTGAAATTATCAATCAGCGCGTCGCGCTCGGGCCCTGGCGTATCGCCGGTAATCAGCGCCGCGTCGTCCGCCGGAAGCAGACCGACAATCTCTTTCGCATGTTCGACCGTGGCGGCGAAAATCATCACGCCTTTGCGCGTTTGCGCAAATTCCATAATCTGGCTGATGATGTGCGGCGTAATCCGCTGCTGCTTTTTCAGCTCGCGGTTCAGGTCGGTTTCGCTGAACAGCCCATTGCTTTGGGCCTGCAGGCGGCTGAAATCGTATTGGACCACTGGCATATCAAGCCGCTCAGGCGGCGTCAGATAGCCGTGTTTAATCATATAGCGCAGCGGCAGTTCATAAATACAGTCGCGAAACAGAGCGTTGTCGTTGCCGCGCACCATACCGTGATAATGAAATTGATAAATCCAGCCTTTTCCGAGGCGGAAAGGCGTGGCGGTGAGTCCAAGCAGACGTAAGTGAGGATTAACTTTACTCAGGTAAGTGAGGATTTGCTGATACTGACTGTCTTCATCGTCACCGATGCGGTGGCATTCATCGACAATCAACAGCGAAAACTCCTCCTGGAAGGCGTCAAGATTACGCGCCACCGACTGTACGCTGCCGAACACGACTTTGCCCTGACTCTCTTTACGTTTGAGTCCGGCGGCGAAAATATCCGCTTCCAGCCCCAGCGCGCAATATTTGGCGTGGTTCTGCGCGACCAGCTCTTTCACATGCGCCAGCACCAGTACCCGTCCGCGGGCGACGCGCGCCAGTTCGGCGATCACCAGGCTTTTACCTGCGCCGGTCGGCAGAACAATCACGGCGGGCGTACGGTGGCGGCGAAAGTGGCTGAGCGTGGCGTCTACGGCTTCTTGCTGGTAGGGGCGGAGTGTAAAAATCATGGTCTCACTACGTTAAACGGTTCCGGGAATAGTATGCCATGAATCATTTCCCTTGAGGGATATAGTTAGCCCGCTATACTGAGCGGATAGCAATTCCCTTTTTTCGGGTAGAATGCCCGATTTCCGTATTATTACAGGCTAAATCACACACATGCGACTTGATAAATTTATCGCTCAGCAGCTTGGCGTCAGCCGCGCTATTGCCGGGCGTGAAATTCGTGGTAACCGCGTTACCGTCGATGGCGACATCATTAAAAATGCGGCCTTCAAACTGCTCCCGGAACATGCGGTTGCGTATGACGGCAATCCCTTAGCGCAGCAACACGGGCCACGCTATTTTATGCTTAACAAGCCGCAGGGATACGTTTGTTCAACCGATGATCCCGATCATCCAACGGTACTGTATTTCCTGGATGAGCCGGTGGCGTATAAGCTGCATGCCGCAGGACGTCTGGATATCGATACTACCGGTCTGGTGTTAATGACAGATGACGGTCAGTGGTCGCACCGCATTACGTCGCCGCGCCATCACTGTGAAAAAACCTATCTGGTGACCCTGGAGTCGCCGGTGGCCGACGATACGGCAGCGCAATTTGCGAAAGGCGTGCAGTTGCATAATGAAAAAGATCTCACTAAACCCGCTACGCTGGAGGTGATAACGCCTGTGCAGGTCCGTCTGACCATCAGCGAAGGCCGTTATCATCAGGTGAAGCGGATGTTTGCCGCAGTAGGCAATCGCGTTGTGGAACTGCACCGCGAACGGATTGGCGCCATTACGCTGGATGAGAATCTGGCTCCCGGCGAGTACCGCCCGTTGACTGAAGAAGAAATCGCCAGCGTCGGCTAACTATCTCGTTAAATTCAGGAGTTCGATGTGACCACCCGGCAGCACTCTTCCTTTGCCATTGTCTTTATCCTTGGCCTGTTGGCCATGTTAATGCCGCTGTCGATTGATATGTATCTTCCAGCGCTGCCGGTGATTTCTGCGCAATTCGGCGTGCCTGCCGGTAGCGCGCAGATGACGCTCAGCACCTATATTCTGGGGTTTGCGCTGGGGCAGCTTATCTATGGACCGATGGCGGATAGCCTCGGGCGTAAGCCGGTCATCCTGGGCGGGACGCTGGTATTTGCTGCTGCGGCGGTCGCCTGTGCGTTGGCGCAGACTATCGATCAACTGATCGTGATGCGTTTCTTTCACGGTTTGGCGGCCGCGGCGGCAAGCGTCGTCATCAATGCGCTGATGCGGGATATTTATCCAAAGGAAGAGTTTTCGCGCATGATGTCATTTGTCATGCTGGTCACTACGATAGCGCCGTTAATGGCGCCCATTGTCGGCGGCTGGGTGTTGGTATGGTTAAGCTGGCACTATATCTTCTGGATACTGGCCATTGCGGCGATTCTGGCGTCAGTCATGATCTTTGCTCTGATTAAAGAGACGCTGCCCGTTGAGCGGCGTCAGCCTTTTCATATTCGTACCACAATAGGTAACTTTGCCGCGTTGTTTCGCCACAAACGCGTACTGAGCTATATGCTGGCGAGCGGGTTTAGTTTTGCCGGTATGTTCTCTTTTTTGAGCGCGGGGCCGTTTGTTTATATCGAAATTAATCATGTTCCGCCGCAGGATTTCGGCTACTACTTCGCGTTGAACATCGTATTTCTGTTTGTGATGACGATTATCAACAGCCGTTTTGTCAGACGGGTAGGGGCGCTAAACATGTTTCGGGCCGGGCTATGGATTCAGTTTGCGATGGCGGTGTGGATGGTTTTCAGCGCGCTGATGGGCATTGGATTCTGGGCGCTGGTGGTCGGCGTTGCGGCGTTTGTCGGCTGTGTGTCGATGGTTTCGTCCAATGCGATGGCGGTCATTTTGGATGAGTTTCCGCATATGGCCGGAACGGCGTCTTCGTTGGCGGGCACTTTCCGCTTTGGTATTGGCGCTATCGTCGGCGCGTTGCTGTCGCTGGCTACCTTTACCAGTGCGTGGCCGATGATCTGGTCGATTGCGCTTTGCGCCGCCTGTTCCATTCTGTTTTATCTCTACGCCAGCCGTCCCAAAAAACGGTGACGGGCGCGCTGTCCCTCAATGGCGCCGAAGAATGCGCAGGCGGCGTTGGGGGACGCTATCCGCTACACGATGGCAAAGCCAAACGGCTTTCATAGTTGATGTATATCAATTACCAATTCATCATTTTCCTCCTTTATGTTTATTTTATGTAAAATCCATTTATGTAAAAAGTCACATCATTGTAGTTAAAAAGGTTGAGTTAGATCGCAGAAACGGGTACATATAGCCCGCCGCTATCTCCGCGTCGGTAAAACTATTTTAACTCCCGCTTGCTGTAGAGCCACTGACGGAGAGAAGGGCGTTAGCAATCTGTTTAAGGACGGGTTGTCAATGATGTGTTAATATAAATGTAAGTAAATTGTGAAGTAATTGTGCTTCCGGGGAAAGAAAGTGAATACATTACAGCTCTCAATTGTTCACCGTCTGCCGCAAAACTATCGCTGGTCGGCGGGTTTTGCGGGGTCAAAGGTTGAACCGATTCCGCAAAACGGGCAGAGCACCGAGAATAGTCTGGTGGCGCTTAAACTGTTGAGTCCGGCAGGCGATAGCGCGTGGTCAGTGATGCATAAGCTCAGCCAGGCGCTAAGCGATATTGAAGTTCCTTGCTCCGTGCTGGAGTGCGAAGGGGAACCGTGCCTGTTCGTTAATCGTCAGGATGAGTTTGCCGCTACCTGTCGGCTGAAAAATTTCGGCGTGGCGATAGCGGAACCTTTTTCTAACAATAATCCTTTTTAGGCGTCAGCTTAACGCGAGTAGCTGACGCGTATAGGCCTGTTGCGGTGCGGTAAACACGCGCTCGCATTGCCCCTGTTCAACCACCTCCCCCTGTCGCAGCACGATAACCTGATGGCACAGCGCGCGTACTACATGCAGATCGTGGCTAATGAAGATATAGGCCAGACGGTGCTTTTGCTGGAGCGATTTCAGGAGGGCAAGAATCTGCGCCTGAACGGTTTTATCCAGCGATGAGGTCGGTTCATCCAGAATAATAAGCGACGGTTTTAAAATCAGCGCCCTGGCGACGGCGATACGTTGACGCTGGCCGCCGGAAAACTCAGCGGGGTAACGATGCCGCGTTTCCGGGTCCAGGCCGACTTCCATCATGACCGCTTTCACCTGCTGTTCGCGCTGCGCGCCTGAAAGCGTAGGCTGGTGGACGCGCAGGCCTTCTTCGATAATTTGCAACACGTTTAAACGCGGGTTTAGCGATGAGTTCGGGTCCTGGAATACGACCTGGATACGGTGGCGAACAGGTAAAAGCTGGCGGCGGTTTAACGTATCCAGCGATTGACCGTCAAACACGATGCGGCCTTCGGAGCGGATAAGCCGTAACAGCGCCAGACCGGTGGTGCTTTTTCCCGATCCTGACTCGCCGACCAGACCCAGCGTTTCACCTGGATGCAGGGTGAAACTGATATTGTTAACCACCACATTATGATCCACGACGCGCTTCAGAATGCCTTTGCGGATCGGGAAGGCGACGCGCAGCCTGTCCACTTCCAGCAACGGCGTCTGCCTGGCGGGGAGCGGAACCGGATCGCCTGTGGGTTCGCTGTTGAGTAGTTTTTGCGTGTACGGATGGGTCGGCGCGGAGAGCAGCGTGTCGGCGCGTTGGTTCTCTACGCACTTGCCGTGTTGCATTACCGCCACCGAATCCGCCAGTTTTTTTACAATGCTGAGGTTATGAGTGATAAACAGCAATCCCATATTGAGCTCGCGCTGGAGTTCCCGCAGTAGAGATAAAATCTGCGCCTGTACGGAGACGTCGAGGGCGGTGGTCGGCTCATCGGCGATCAGTAATTCCGGCCGTGTTAACAGCGCCATGGCTATCATGACGCGCTGGCGTTCGCCGCCGGAAAGCTGATGCGGATAATCGCGCAGACGCTGGCTCGCCTGGCGGATACCGACCCGATCCAGACAACCGATCATCTCCGCCCTTGCCGCCTCCCGACGCATTCCCCGATGGAGCGACAGCACTTCATAGAGCTGTTTTTCCAGCGTATGCAGCGGGTTAAGTGAAACCATCGGTTCCTGAAAAATCATGGCGATTTTATTGCCGCGCACGCCGCGTAGCGTCTGCTCGCTGGCATGAAGCAATGATTCGCCGTGAAAGCGAATATCGCCGGAGAGGTAGACGGCGGGAGGGGTAGGCAAAAGACGCAGAATGGAAAGCGCCGTCACACTTTTTCCTGACCCGGACTCGCCGACCAGCGCCAGCGTTTCCCCGGCGTTCACCTGTAACGAAATGGCGTTAACGACAGGGCGCACGTGCTGTTGCTGACGGAAACCTACCGATAAATTTTCAATCGCAAGCAATGGAGATGTCATCTTATACCGCCTTAGCAGGATCAAAGGCGTCGCGTACCGCTTCGCCGATAAAAATCAGCAGCGATAGCAGAATGGCGACAGACAGAAAGGCGGCGATCCCCAGCCAGGGAGCCTGTAAGTTGTTTTTCCCCTGTAAAAGAAGTTCGCCGAGAGAAGGGGAGCCAAGCGGCAGACCAAATCCCAGAAAATCCAGCGACGTCAGAGTGGTGATGGAGCTACATAAAATGAACGGTAAAAATGTCAGGGTAGCGACCATCGCATTAGGCAACATATGGCGCAGGATAATGTCACGATCGCTGACGCCAAGCGCCTGCGCGGCGCGGATATAGTCAAAATTGCGGGTCCGTAAAAACTCGGCGCGCACCACGCCCACCAGACTCATCCAGCCAAACAGTACGGTTATGGCCAGCAACCACCAGAAGTTAGGCTGCACTACGCTGGAAAGTAAAATAATCAGAAACAGGGTCGGCATTCCCGACCAGACTTCAATGAGACGTTGCCCCCATAAATCGACTTTGCCGCCATAATAGCCCTGTAGCGCGCCCGCCAGTACGCCCATGACGCTGGAGCAAATCGTTAACATCAGACCGAATAAAATAGAAATGCGGGTGCCGTACAGGATGCGGGCGAAAACGTCGCCGCCATTCGCATCGGTGCCCAGCCAGTTTTTCGCCGAAGGCGGGGAGGGGAAAGGCTGCGTGGTGGCAAAATTAATGGTATTGGCGCCAAAGCGTACGGGGGCCCACAACACCCAGCCCCGATTCTCAAGCTGCCGTTGTAGCCATGGGTCCTGATAGTCTGCCGTTGTCGCCAGCGGGCCGCCGAAATCGCGCTCGCTGTAATTTTTTACCAGCGGAAAATACCACTGGCCTTCATAGCGCACCAGCAATGGCTTATCGTTAGCAATCAGTTCCGCGCATAAGCTCAGGCTGAACACGACCAGGAAAATCCATAGTGACCAGTAGCCCCGGCGATTATGGCGGAAACGCGCCCAGCGGGCCTGATTGACCGGGCTTAATCGCGGCATTATCGTCCCTCAAAATCAATGCGTGGATCGACCAGCGTATAGCTGATATCGCTCAGGATATTCAGTAATAAGCCAATCAGGGTAAAGATATAAAGCGTGCCGAACATCACCGGATAGTCGCGCGAAACAGTTGCTTCATAACCCAGCAGCCCCAGGCCGTTGAGCGAGAACATGACTTCAATTAGCAACGAGCCGGTGAAAAACATACTGATAAAAGTGGCGGGAAACCCGGCGATCACCAGCAGCATGGCGTTACGAAAAACATGTTTCCAGAGAATGTTTTTTTCACTCACGCCTTTAGCGCGAGCGGTAACGACATACTGTTTACGCACCTCGTCGAGAAACGAATTTTTCGTCAGCATCGTCAGGGCAGCAAAACCGCCGATGACGGTCGCCAACACCGGTAGCGTAATATGCCACAAATAATCGGTGATTTTTTGGTACCACGGTAATGTGTCAAAGTTGGCGGAGACCAGGCCACGTAGCGGAAAGATATCGTAGTAGCTGCCGCCGGCAAAAAAGACGATTAATAAAATAGCGAACAGAAAGGCGGGGATCGCATAACCGATAATGATAAACGCGCTGCTCCACACATCAAAGCGACTGCCGTTATGGACGGCTTTGCGGATCCCCAGCGGGATAGACACCAGATAAATAATCAGCGTGCTCCATAATCCCAGGGTAATGGAGACGGGAAGGCTATCTTTGATCAGCGTTAGTACGGATGCGCTGCGAAACAGACTGTCGCCGAAGTCAAAAGAGAGATAGTCCCGTAGCATCTTGAAATAACGCTCATGCAGCGGTTTGTCGAAGCCGTAGCGATGGGTGATCTCCGCGATCACCTCCGGATCGAGTCCCCGGCCGCCGCGATAATGGCTGTCGCTGATATTGCCGACGCCGGTTTGCGCATGACTGGCGCGAACGCCTTCGCCGCTGGCGCCGGGCAACGCGCCGCCCTGGCCAAATTCAATCGCGGCAATAGCCTGATCGACAGGGCCGCCGGGAGCGATCTGCACGATAAAAAAGTTAATGGTAATAATGGCCCATAGCGTGGGGATCACCAGTAACAGACGGCGGATAAGATAGGCGCCCATTGATTCTTACTACCTCCTGGCTGCCGGTAGTTTGGCGGCTTTGTTGACATCATACCACCAGGTATCTAACCCGATGGTATATACCGGGCGAATCGCCGGATGGGAGAATTTATCCCACCAGGCGAGCCTGTCTTGCGCCATATACCACATCGGCAGCATGTAATAGTTCCAGGTCAGCACGCGATCCAGCGCCCGTCCCAGCGGCACCAGTTTCGCTTTATCACCCTGCGCTGCGATAATTTGCGCGATCAGTTTATCCACCACCGGGCTTTGTACGCCGGGAGCGTTATAACTGGAGTCAATGTATTCCGACGCCCATGAGATTTGTAGATCGGAGCTGGGCCAGGGCATCGCCCGCCATAGCCTCGGCATCATGTCATAGTCGCGGCTACGCATCCGGTTGGTGAGTTGAGAATTATCAACCTGACGGATAGTCATCGTAATGCCCAGACGCTGAAGATTATGCTGGAAGGGCAGAACCCACTGGCTATTACTGCTGGCAGGAAGGAGAAGTTCAAACGTCAGAGGCTTACCGGTGACGCTATTGACCCGTTGCTGTCCGTTGATCACCCATCCGGCCTGCGTCAACAAGGCGTCAGCTTTAAGAAGATTTTCGCGATCGTAGCCGTCGCCGTTAGAGACCGGCGGCTGATAGATCTGGGTGAAGACTTCAGGAGGAAGATCTTTTTTCATCGGCGCGAGTAATACCAGCTCATCGGCGTCAGGGTAATTTCTGGCGGCGTACTCGGTATTCTGGAAGTAACTGTTGGTTCGGCTCCAGACATTATAGAACAGCGCTTTATTCATCCACTCAAAATCGAAGGCCAGGGTGACAGCTTCACGTACCCGCCGGTCTTTAAATACCGGGCGCTGAATATTAAAGGCCAGCCAGCGTGTGTCCTGCGCCGACTCGTTTTTCTGCTCTTCTTTAATGATGTAATGATTATCGAAATTTTTACCGATATAGCGCGTTGCCCAGTTTTTAGCGTCGTTTTCCAGCCGTAGATCAAATGCGCCCGCTTTAAACGCCTCGAAAGCGACATTGTCATCAAGGTAGTAATCGTAGCGGATAGTGTCGAGGTTAAAACGTCCACGATTGACCGGCAGATTAGCCGCCCAGTAGTTTTTGACGCGTGAATAGACAATGTACTGGCCCATTTTCCACTGAGTAATCCGGTATGGCCCGCTGGCTAAGGGCGGCGTTGAAAGTGGATCGCTGAGTTTGTGATTTTTCCAGAATTTTTCGGGCATGATCGGTAGTGAAAACAGACTAAGCATGTCTTCTTTACCAGGCTTCGCCAGCTCAATTCGCACGGTTAAAGGCGCAATCGCCTTCACGGTAGTACCTTTATAGACCAGACGGAACTGCGGTACGCCTTCGGTCATAAACTTATGAAAGGTAAAGGCTACATCGCGGGCGGTAATGGGCGTGCCATCGTGAAAACGAGCGCGGGGATTAATCGAGATTTCCACCCAGGAATAGTCGGCGGCATAGCGGGCATGGTCGGCAATCAGCGGGTAATAGCTTCCGGGTTCATCATCCGAGGTGGTAAAAAGCGTATCGTAAAGGGCTTCGGTACGTACGCCGGGATTGCCGCGCAGCGAATAGCGATTGAAATTATCGAACGTACCAATGGCGGAAAGCGTCATCTGACCGCCTTTCGGCGCAGCAGGATTCACATAATCAAAGTGATCAAAGTTAAAAGCATACTTAGGTTCGCCGAGTACGGCGAAAGCGTAGCTTTCTTTGATTTCCTGGGCCTGGGCGCCAGCGCTAACCAGTGCGACAAGCAGAAGCATTACGCGCGCAATCATCTGAAGGCGGTTTCCTTATCGTATTGCCCGCTGCAAACCGGCAGGCGTTTCGCTGAATAATAAGTGACGTTGCGTCTGATGTGAATCCGTTAAAACCGTAAGGGGACTACCATTCAGGCACGGAAGGCGCCGACATCCACAGCACGAAATCTTTTAGGGGTAAAGGACGACTAATCCAGTACCCCTGCAAGTAATTAACACCGTGATCGCGTAGCCAACGGGCCTGCTCCGGCGTTTCAACGCCCTCGGCCACCGTCAGCATATTCAGGCGTCTGGAGAGCGTCAGCACGGTATCCAGAACCGGAGACGTGACGGTTTCCGTGCCGATCGCCTGGATAAAGCCGCGATCGATTTTCAGATAATCTAAAGTAAATCGCTCCAGATAAATCAGGGCGCTATGGCCTGTACCGAAATCATCTATAGCGATTTCAAACCCGGCGGAATGCAGCCATTCGAACAGTTTGGCCGCTTCATACTGCTGGAGCATATCGCGTTCAGTGATTTCCAGCACGATATGAAAATGGTGCGCGGGCAGGGCGTCCCTGAGCCGGTGCATATCCTCTTTAAAACTGTCGCTGTGCAGATGTTCCGGCGCGATGTTAATGCCAAATTTGGCACCGACGGGCATCACCTTCTGTAGCGTGGGTGCATCGCGGGCGATCAGCTCGAACAGATGCTGCGTTAACGGTACGATAAGTTGCTGCGCTTCGGCATAGTGGATAAAGGCATCCGGCGGAATCTCGCCTGCCGTAGGGTGACGCCAGCGCAGTAAGACTTCAAGCCCGGTGACGCTCAGCGTACGAGTATCGACGACGGGCTGATAAACCACATAAAACTGCTCGTGTTTGATCGCCGTTAAAATCTCTTTGCCCGGTCGTGTCCGGAGGGCATAGATAAAGTAACAGATAAACCCCGCTACGATGCCGCTAATGCAGCCCAGCATCAACGCATACCATAAGTCATTGTAGGTCCAGCTATCGGCATAAAGCTGTATTTTAAGCGGCAGGCCGTTGATAGTTGCCTGTCGTGATGGCGTGCCCGGCAGCTCCGCGACGGTCAGCAGACGCGAAGAAAAGGTCGACAGCGCGGTATTGCCGACAATCAGCGCGATGCCGTTAAAATCGTCCTGGCGCGTGGTATAGAGTAAGTAGGGCGTCAGGTTAATATTCAGCGATGTGAATACGCCGCTGTCATTTAATAATGGGTTTCGATACCAAATCACCATTGTCGGTTTGTTGGGCATCATTGGCGTGCCGGGCAGAATCGCCATAGCAACGTCTTTGCGGATATCTATATCCGGTACCAGTTGCTGAAGCGGCATATTCATGGCGCCAGTGGCGGAAGAGCAGAACACTTTTTTATCTTTAATCAATAAGAAGGCGCGGACATTAAGGCTAAAAGCGGCTCTTGAGGTGAGTTCTGCGCCAACCTGCTGACAGGTGTTGATCGTCAACGGCTGAAGAATATCGGTGGTGGCTTTCAGGTCGGCGAAATAGCTGGCCAGGTAATGTTGTACATCAGAAAGGAGCGTATTGTATTTAACATCCCGTTTATGCCACGACAGGAAAAATTGCAGGCTACCAATAAGTAATGCTGCCGCCATCCCCGTAATGATACAGGTAAGCAGGATTTTCCGACCGGAAGAGGAGTCGCGTGTAAGCATAATTCCTGGTGTGACCTGAAAAGGCGGATGCCGGTTAAACTGGTTGATTTATAAGACTATAGCCTGGATTACCCCGGATAGTCATGCTTTTCTGTGATGCGCAGGAAAGCGTATTGTCGCAGTAGTCGTTGGCGGAAACGACCTGAATGTCTGATGGCGCTATGTTTATCAGGCCTATGTTCGTGTGTTGTAGGCTGGATAAGAGGCGACACGTCGCTATTCGGTAAAACGGGTTCAGAAGGGATAATAAGCAAAAGCACTGCCGAAGCAGTGCTTTTTATGTCGTCTCATCAGGTAAGCCAAGGGAGGTGCTGCCTGATGAAGATTAACTGCGGCTCAGAACTCGACGCGCTTCATTGTAGCGTTTTTTCCAGTACGGTTCGTTCATACTGGAGATAATGACGCCGCTACTGGTAGACGCATGGACAAACTGGTTATTGCCGATATAAATACCGACATGACGACCAGTGGAACCGGCGCGGAACAGAACCAGATCGCCCGTACGCAGGTTATTGCGTGAAACCGCTTTGCCCATTTCCTGCTGTTCATAGGTTGAACGCGGAAGCTCTAAACCAAACTGTTCACGGAAGGTGCGCTGTACAAAGCTGGAACAGTCGACGCCTTTTTTAGTGCTGCCGCCAAGGCGGTAACGCACGCCTTTCCAGTCAGCATACTGATCCATAATCCGCGACTTAACGTCGAGGTTACGCACCATATTTTCAAATTCATCCTGAGAGGCTTGCAGTGAAGAGCTATCGCTATTGCCCACAGCATGCGTCTCAGAATGCATATTCTTTGCGGTATTGGTGGTTGTGCTACAAGCAGAAAGCAGAACCGCAACTGCAATCGCAGGAATCCCGCGCAAAATATATCTCAAAATCGGTTGAGATTTGACCATGTTGTTTGTTTTCCCTTGAAGTCCTTAACGATAAATATCGTTATAAAAATGCCAAACGTGATGAGACTAATTACCTGCACAGCTTGAGACAATTCTTTGTGCACAAATCTGTGGCGGAACGCACAAATTTATTCGCAATGAGAATAATTATCTGGCGAGGCAAAACGAGTTTGAGATTACCCGATTGTTGCTGTCATTGCGAGCGATTTCGCGTGATTTTTTATAAGAATTTATGATACGAAAAGTGAACTATCAGCACGGGTCAAATTAAGCGCAAATCGTTTAAAAATCGTGCAACCTGTTCATTTTGCAGAGGAATAATATGACCGAAAAATGATGGGCTGGGGGAATATCATCATAAATTACCTTCAACGATGTAAAACTATCGCTGAAGGTAATGTTAATTGCATGGGTTATTTGTTTAAAATTTGTTTATTTCCACCCGGGAGATAATTCTCAAAAAGCGCTATCGCCCGGTCGCTGAGCGGGGTCATCAGCCACCAGGGGAGGCCAATCAAAATAACCGTGAGTGACCCGACCACAATATCGGTGAACCAGTGAGCGCCAATCATAACGCGCGGAAACGCGAAAACCACAAATATAATAAGGGCGATAATCCCCGCCTTTTTGCCGAAATAACGCAGCATAAAGGCGGAAAATATCAGCAGCATCATACCGTGATCGCCTGGGAAACTGTCTTTTGACGCGTCTTTTGTCGGGATGTGCAGCAACTCGCTGACGCGATAAATATGCTCAAAAGAGAGCGTTGGGCTGGCGCGCTTGACGGGGATCAGCGCCTGACCGAGTTGGTTAAGCACCACCGCTGTTAGCAGCATGACCAATCCGATTATCACAATGCGCCGCCGACCCGACGCGTCTTCTTTTAGCCAGAAACTGAGCATCAGTCCGCCCATCGCCAGCAGCGAACAGCCGTCAAACGCCCGATTATTGGTAATAGCGACCCACCAGAGGAACGCGTGGCTTTCCACCAGTTTCTGGTTAAAGAAGTGGAATATGCCGGAATCAATGATGAACCAGAAACCGTGATTGACGGGAAGATACCATGACAAAAACAGCGCCAGACCGGCGGCATTAAGCAGAATTATCAAGGAATAGCGGGTTTTCATCGTCATTTCGCCATAGTTTTTAAACGGTGGCAACCTTACGCGTGCGTCGCTAAACGAAGCTTCAACAAGGCCGTCTGTAACGTATTCCAGTCGGTTTCTGTGTTTGAGATAAGTTCAACCCGGCTGTCCGGCGGCGCGACACTCTGTGTTTCGATGTGCAGGTCATCGCCCTGGCGATTGATGCGTACCAGCCCCTCTTGTATGCGCATAACGCCTTTCACCCGGCCCACCGGCGCCAGACGAGCCCATTCGAGGAGGCCAATGGTGTCAAACACGGTATCGGCATCGAAAATCCAGCCGCAGGCCTGATGACCTTGTCCGCTATTGAGGCTGCGTCGCCAGCGCTGCTGGGCGGGCAGATTTAGCGCGGCGAGTCCTTTTTTACTGGCATGAGTGTGAGAATGCGCGGCGCTGGCCGGCAGTTCCGCCAGATTTTGTCGCGGTAAATCCAGAAGCTTACCGTCTATCTGTCCATGTTCGGCATGAATCAGTTGACGATCGCCGCCGTACTGTCGCCACCACTGTTGCAGGGCGGCATCGCTCTGCGCCGTGGCGCGATCGGTCTTATTGGCGATGATAATATCGGCTGAGGCGAGCTGATCGCGGAAATTTTCATTGGCGACACTCTGTTGGTCCAGTAGCAGACGAGGGTCCAGGATGCAGAGCGTGGCGCGTAAATCAATCCACGGCTCATAAACCGGCGCAGTTAATAAATCCAGGATCTGTTTTGGGTGCCCCAGTCCGGTTGGTTCAATCAGCAACCGGTCAGGTTTACCCTGGCGCAGCAGCGTGTTGAGCCCCACCTGCATAGGCAATCCGTTGACGCAGCACATGCAGCCGCCGGGGATCTCTTTTAGCAGTGCGCCGCTGTCGGCAAGCAGCGCGCCGTCAATACCCACTTCGCCAAATTCATTGACCAGGACGGCCCACTTTTCAGCCGGATCTTTATGGGCTAATAAATGAAGGATAGAGGTGGTTTTTCCGCTACCGAGAAATCCAGTAATAAGATTGGTTTTGGTCACGTCAGCTCCAGAATATTGATACAACATAACAACTTTTAATAATCCTGGCGAATAAACGTGAAAAAGAGAAGCGCTGAGTTGACGAAGTCGTGCTTCTGCCATCTTAAGAGCAGAAAATGTTAAATTTTTAACGTTTCTCTTGCCTGGTGCAGAACAATCAATAAAGAAAAGGGTCAGACTGCGCCCTGGGGCGCAGCCGAAAAATGCGAAACTTAATCCGCGCGCCCCATATAACGGCGCTCTTCGATATGAATGCGGATTTTCTCACCTGCGCTCAGGTATTCGGGAACCTGAATCACCAGACCGGTGCTTAATGTCGCGGGTTTGTTACGTGCGCTGGCGGACGCCCCTTTAATACCCGGCGCGGTTTCGACGATTTCCAGATCCACGGTCTGCGGAAGCTCTAGCGCCAGCAGTTGGCCGTCCCAGGTCAGAACCTGCATATCCGGCATTCCGCCTTCAGGCATAAACAGCAACTCTTCTTCAATCTGATCTTTGGTGAAGGTATACGGCGTATAGTCTTCTTTATCCATGAACACATATTCGTTGCCATCGACATAAGAAAAGTCAACGCCGCGACGGCTCAGGGTGACGGTATCAACGATATCGTCGCCTTTGAAACGTTCTTCCACTTTCAGACCGGTGCGGACATCGGAAAAACGCATTTTATACAGTGTGGCGGCGCCACGGGCGGTAGGTGACTGAATGTCGATATCTTTCACAATCAGCAATTTGCCGTTGTAGTTCAGTACCATACCTTTTTTGATTTCGTTCGCTCTTGGCATCGAGGAGATCCTGTTGTAGAGATTATCTAAAATATCGCGTAAAACTACTCGCGCCGGGCCGTCCAGGCAAGTGGAATTGTCACTTTTGCTGGTGCAAAAAAGGTGATACTGTTCGCCCGCTTTCCGTTCCGCGTTCAACGAGAATACGCGATGGCATGTCGCCCGGAGGGGGGAAGTGTGCTGTGTTGTCCCTTCTGTTTCCAGCCTTGTCTTCGGAATGTCTGAGGGCAGGCCTGATCATGATGACGTCTACATTTTAAATCTGGATTTTTCTTTGGACAAATTCTGTTATCTTTCATTTGGTTATAAATAGAGGGCTGAGCATGGACTGTCGTAGCGGTTGTGGCGCTTGCTGTATTGCGCCTTCAATTTCGTCGCCGATACCCGGAATGCCGAATGGCAAGCCGATGAATACCAGATGCGTGCAGCTTTCGGAAGATAACTTGTGCCTTATCTTTGGCTCGCCTTTACGCCCAAAAGTGTGCTCTGGTTTGCAACCGGCAGGGGACATGTGTTTAACGACCCGGGAAGAGGCCATTATTTATTTGCTGGAACTCGAACAGAAAACCTTACCATGAGCTAAGCCGTTTTTGATAAATGTGCAGGGGCTTACGTTATATCCCGAAATAGTCTGCAAAAGCTGCGCCTCAAATTACCTCCTTTTACCATTAAATAGCGTAATACATGATTCCCTTATTTCGTGGCTTCTGAAGCGGTAGATGTCGCCGCTCAACCCCGTTGGTGCCTGAACGTGTACCGAATGAACCGTCACATAAAACAAAAACGATCAATTTTATTTATATGATAGTTTTTATCTATTAAAAAGAGGAATTTTGATCGATTTTAATTATTTATAACGATCGATATCATGAATTTGATAGTTTATATCTATCATTGATGTATTTACCGATCGATATAACCAGTGTGAATGTATTGTTATTTTCCTTTAAAATACTCGAATTCTTATGTGTGGGTTTTATCTTATGAAGAAATATACGTTCGCAGCCAGGGCGTTTATTTTTACGCTGGTGTTGCTTTTTGTTATTTCAGTATTCGGGTTGACTATTAGCGTTTTAAAAGGGATGTGAAATGCGGGGAGAAAATAGTGAAATTGATTTAGTCGACGTTTCCTTATTCCTTATAAGAAAATGGCTAAGTATCATGATCGCTACCTTTATTTTTGTTGCCATTGGCTATGTTTTTGTGAGCGTGCAGCATGATACAAAGGTTGTGAGTATGACAATCAAACCTAATCTGGATACGCCTGCTACCTATGCGTTATGTGGCTATACTAATGATATTCAATGTAAAACAACGGTTATCCTTAACCAGTTTAGCCGTTTCTTGCCTACGGACTATAAAAATAAAATAAGTTTTGACGCGAAAAAACAGCTTGTCATTTTTAAGGCGCAGGGGAGGGAAGAAAGTGTCAATAATATTATTTCCACCCTGAAAAATAGTGTCGATAAAATGGCAGCATGGTATATCGATGACGGTGACATTAAACGTTATAGCGTGCATAAAAATATGTTACAAACGGAAACATATGCAAAGCTATCATTGTTGTCGGAGGCGGTTAAAAATAATGCTAACATTGAAGTGATAGATGTTGCTGTTACACCAAAATATAAGATGCGGCTGGTGCTGGTCCTTTGCGGGCTGATGGGCGTAATTTTCTCAATAACCGGTCTTTTATGTACGAGGGCGCTAACAGAATATCGTATTGAGAAAAAGACAATGAATGACCGCGCATGAACATTGCGCAGAGATAAACTCTGCGCTGAAATGTGTCGAAGAGTAAAAGTATCAGGCTTGCAAGTTAAACATCTTTAATACGCGCCAGGCAGAACATGGTGGCGACAATCATGACTAACGCAAACCAGAAGACCGCATGGTAATTCCAGATTTCTGCGGCGATTCCCGCCAACGAACCGGCAATGATCCAGCCGACGCGAATGGTATTGGTATACAGCGTGGTGGCTGAACCCGCCTGGCCTGGCATGAGATCCTGAAAATAGAGCATGCCAATCCCGCCAAGAATGCCGATGTAAATCGCGTTCAGCAACTGCAAGCCGAGCAACGTTGCCGGCGCGTGCGCCAGCAACATACCCGCATAAAAGCACAGTCCGGCGACAACGGCGATGCACATTAACAGGCGTTTTCCCAACCGTTTGGCGAAGTAACCTGCAATCAGCATTGTGGGAATCTCCAGCCCGGCGGCGGTGCCCATCATCACGCCTGCAAGTTTTTCCGGAAGATGCAGCTCATTGATGATAAACAGCGGCATATTAATGATATACAGGCTGTTAGTTCCCCACATTAACGTACAGATGACAAACAGCAACAGCGTATCGCGGCGATTACGACGCGGTGCTTCCAGCGTGCCGGTTGCCAGCGGCGCATCTTTGCGCATTGACGGTAAAAAGAACCACACCATGACGCCGCAGACGATAAAAGCTACCGCCGCGCTCAAATACATCACCGTAAAGCTAAAACCCATCGCCAGCGCATAGGCCAGCGGCGGCCCAATGACCCAGGCCAACGAGACCTGGGCGCGGAGGATTGAGCTGAACATCACCGCTTCACGACCTGTACGATCGGCATGTTCTCGGGCCAGCGCAAACATCTGCGGGTTGGCGGTAGAGCCGAAGCTACTGAGAAAGACGCCAATGAACAGCAAAATAAAGTAGTTGCGGTTCCAGGCAAACAACACGCAGGCCAACATGCCCAGCACGCAACAGAAAACGATCAGTTTTTTGCGATCGCCTTTTTTATCTGAGCGACCCGCCAGAAACTGGCTCACGATAATGCCGATAACCGCGCTGCCGGTAAAAAAGAATCCCACCATGCCGGGACGGGCGTGAACCTCATCCGTCAGAAAAATACTGAGCGTCGGCGTCTGTAACGCACCGGCAATACCGGTGAGAAAAGCGACGATCAAAAAGGCGGTAGACGTCAGGTCAAACGATTTGGGCGCAGCGGCGGCGGGACTGTTGTGCATGTTTCTATATCAGTGGTGTGAAGAGAGGCGGAGTTTACGCTGCCCGTCAGAAAATAAACAGGCGTCTGAATCAAAATCGACACGAAAAATCAAAATAGCATTCCAGTTTGTTACCAGGGCGTGCTGACGCAAGCTGAAAGAAAAAAGCTGAAGCCTTTTATGCGTCAGCTATTGAGGGTCTGTTGGAGAAAAAATGTGCTTCACCTCAAAAAATTGCTACAAAACCGGTAACTTTTCTTGCGTGCTGAAGCAGAAAGATCCAGACTTCTTGAAACGTTTCAGCGCGATCTGGTTTTTTTGATAACTCAGATTGGCGCTTTTTTTCTCATAGTGGCTGAATCGTTTCAATTCAGCAGGAGAGGAGACACATGTTCCAGTTATCGGTTCAGGACATTCATCCGGGCGAGCAGGCCGGAAATAAAGAAGAGGCCATTCGGCAAATCGCCGCCGCGTTAGCGCAGGCGGGGAATGTGGCGGGCGGCTATGTTGACGGTATGCTGGCGCGCGAACAGCAAACCTCGACCTTTCTTGGCAATGGTATTGCGATTCCCCATGGCACAACAGACACGCGCGATCAGGTGCTGAAAACCGGCGTCCAGGTCTTTCAATTTCCGCAGGGCGTTACCTGGGGAGAAGGCCAGGTCGCCTACGTGGCGATTGGTATTGCCGCCAGTTCGGACGAACACCTCGGCCTGCTGCGTCAGCTGACGCATGTGCTGAGCGATGACTCCGTGGCTGAACAGCTGAAATCCGCGACAACGGCGGAAGAGCTGCGTGCATTGCTGATGGGCGAGAAGCAAAGTGAACAATTAAAACTTGATAACGAGACGATGACGTTGGATGTCATCGCCAGCTCGCTGGTCACATTGCAGGCGCTAAATGCGGCGCGTCTGAAAGAGGCGGGAGCGGTTGATGCGGCGTTCGTCGCAAAAACGATTAACGATAGTCCGATGAATCTGGGACAAGGCATCTGGCTGAACGACAGCGCGGAAGGCAATTTGCGCAGCGCTGTTGCGGTAAGCCGTGCGACCCAGGCGTTTGACGTAGAGGGTGAAAAAGCAGCCTTATTAGTCACTGTTGCGATGACTGACGAGCAGCCGATTGCCGTGCTAAAACGCCTCGGCGACCTGTTGCTGAACAATAAAGCCGATCGTCTGCTGAGCGCCGACGCCGCGACGCTGCTGGCGTTGCTGACCAGTGATGATGCGCTGACGGATGACGTACTGAGCGCAGAATTTGTAGTGCGTAATGAGCATGGTCTCCATGCCCGTCCGGGCACCATGCTGGTGAATACGATTAAACAATTTAACAGTGAAATTACCGTGACAAACCTTGATGGAACCGGCAAACCGGCAAACGGACGTAGTCTGATGAAAGTGGTGGCGTTAGGCGTGAAGAAAGGCCATCGTCTGCGCTTTACCGCGCAGGGTGAAGATGCTGAACAGGCGCTGAAAGCGATTGGCGATGCGATCGCCGCCGGTCTCGGGGAGGGCGCATAATGAGCAGGCGTGTTGCCACCATTACCCTTAATCCGGCTTACGATCTGGTTGGGTTTTGCCCTGAAATCGAACGCGGCGAAGTGAACCTGGTGAAAACCACGGGTCTGCACGCGGCGGGCAAAGGCATTAACGTTGCCAAAGTGCTGAAAGACTTAGGCATCGACGTCACCGTCGGCGGTTTTCTCGGTAAAGATAACCAGGACGGTTTTCAGCAATTGTTCAGCGAACTGGGCATCGCTAACCGCTTTCAGGTGGTTCAGGGCCGGACCCGCATCAACGTGAAGCTGACGGAAAAAGATGGCGAAGTGACCGACTTCAACTTTTCCGGCTTTGACGTGACCCCCGCAGACTGGGAACGCTTTGTTAACGACTCCCTGAGCTGGCTGGGCCAGTTCGATATGGTCTGCGTCAGCGGTAGCTTACCGGCTGGCGTGAGTCCGGAAGCGTTCACCGACTGGATGACGCGTCTGCGCAGCCAGTGTCCATGCATTATCTTTGATAGTAGCCGTGAAGCGTTAGTCGCCGGTCTTAAAGCTGCGCCGTGGCTGGTGAAACCGAATCGCCGCGAACTGGAAATTTGGGCGGGTCGTAAGCTCCCGGAAATGAAAGATGTAATTGATGCGGCGCACGCGTTACGCGAACAGGGTATCGCCCATGTGGTGATTTCGCTGGGGGCGGAAGGCGCGCTGTGGGTTAACGCCTCAGGAGAATGGATCGCTAAACCACCGGCGGTTGACGTGGTAAGTACCGTCGGCGCAGGCGATTCTATGGTTGGCGGATTGATTTACGGCCTGCTGATGCGCGAGTCCAGCGAACATACGCTGCGTCTGGCGACGGCGGTTGCCGCGCTGGCGGTCAGCCAGAGCAATGTGGGTATTACCGATCGTCCTCAGTTGGCCGCAATGATGGCGCGTGTCGACTTACAACCGTTTAACTGACAGCAGGAGAGGCATAATGAAAACGCTGCTGATAATTGACGCTAATCTCGGCCAGGCTCGCGCTTACATGGCGAAAACCCTGCTTGGAGCGGCGGCGCATAAAGCAAATCTGGAAATTATCGACAATCCGAATGATGCTGAGCTGGCGATCGTACTGGGCGAATCTCTGCCGAACGACAATGCTCTGAACGGCAAAAAGGTTTGGCTGGGGGATATTGGTCGCGCCGTCGCGCATCCGGAACTGTTTCTGAGTGAAGCCAAAAGCCATGCGACCCTTTACAGCGCCCCTGCTGCGGCTGCTCCTGCGGCGAGCGGCGGTCCGAAACGCGTGGTCGCGGTAACGGCCTGCCCGACCGGCGTCGCTCATACTTTTATGGCGGCTGAAGCCATTGAAACAGAAGCGAAAAAACGCGGCTGGTGGGTAAAAGTCGAAACGCGCGGCTCCGTGGGGGCCGGCAATGCCATCACCCCGGAAGAGGTGGCGGAAGCGGATTTAGTGATTGTGGCGGCGGATATCGAAGTGGATCTGGCGAAGTTTGCTGGTCTCCCGATGTACCGCACGTCGACCGGCCTGGCGCTGAAAAAGACGGCGCAGGAGCTGGATAAAGCCGTAGCGGAAGCGACGCCGTATCAACCGGCGGGTAAGGCATCGCAAGCGGCGACCGAAGGGAAGAAAGAGAGCGCTGGCGCATACCGGCATCTGTTGACGGGCGTTTCTTACATGCTGCCTATGGTGGTTGCCGGGGGACTGTGTATTGCGCTTTCCTTCGCTTTTGGTATTGAAGCCTTTAAGGTGCCGGACACGCTGGCGGCGGCGCTGATGCAGATTGGCGGCGGTTCGGCGTTTGCGCTGATGGTGCCGGTACTGGCGGGTTATATCGCTTTCTCCATCGCGGATCGCCCAGGCCTTACGCCAGGTCTGATTGGCGGTATGCTGGCGGTTAGCACCGGTTCCGGTTTTATCGGCGGGATCATTGCCGGCTTCCTTGCCGGGTATATGGCGAAGCTTATCAGTACCAAACTGAAACTTCCGCAAAGTATGGAAGCGCTGAAGCCAATCCTGATCATCCCGTTAATTTCCAGTCTGGTGGTGGGGCTGGCGATGATTTACCTGATCGGTAAACCGGTTGCCGGGATTCTGGAAGGGCTCACCCACTGGCTGCAAACCATGGGGACCGCAAACGCGGTGCTGCTGGGCGCGATTCTCGGCGGGATGATGTGTACCGACATGGGCGGCCCGGTGAACAAAGCGGCGTATGCGTTTGGCGTTGGTCTGCTGAGTACGCAAACTTACGCGCCGATGGCGGCGATCATGGCCGCAGGTATGGTACCGCCGTTAGCGCTGGGTCTGGCAACGATGGTGGCGCGTCGTAAGTTCGACAAAGCGCAGCAGGAAGGCGGTAAAGCGGCGTTGGTGCTGGGGCTGTGCTTTATCACTGAAGGCGCTATTCCGTTTGCGGCACGCGACCCGATGCGTGTACTGCCGTGCTGTATCGTTGGCGGCGCGTTGACCGGGGCTATTTCTATGGCGGTAGGCGCAAAATTGATGGCGCCGCATGGCGGTCTGTTTGTTCTGCTTATCCCAGGCGCAATTACGCCGGTATTGGGATACCTGCTGGCAATTGTGGCCGGTACGCTGGTGGCAGGGCTGGCTTATGCCGTCCTGAAACGTCCGGAGACGGAAGTCGCGGCAAAAGCGGCATAAGAGAAACACGCTAAAAAAGGCAGAGCGCGCTCTGCCTTTTTTATTACCTGAAGAACATTGAGCGTCAGGCCACCGCTTCGGCAATTTGCTGGGCTTTTAACCACGCAATCTCTTCCGCCCAGATATCAGGATTGATGGTCTCCAGTATCAGCGGAATACCGTCAAAACGCGCATCCTGCATAATCCAACGAAACGCATCGTGGCCGATATTGCCTTCACCCAGACTGTGATGGCGGTCAACGCGGCTACCGAAGGCGCTTTTGGCGTCGTTAAGGTGCATTCCGCGCAAATACTGAAATCCGACAATTTTCCCGAATCCGGCGAACGTTTTTTCGCACGCCTCTGGCGTACGCAGATCGTATCCGGCGGCAAAGGCATGGCAGGTATCGATACAGACGCCAACGCGCGACTTATCTTCCACGCCGTCGATGATGGCGGCTAACTGTTCAAACTCAAACCCCAGATTACTGCCCTGACCGGCTGTATTTTCGATAACCGCCGTAACGCCCTCGGTCTGCGCGAGGGCAATATTGATGGATTCCGCGATCCGCGCCAGGCAATCCTCCTGTGCAATCTGCATCAGATGGCTACCGGGATGAAAATTAAGCAAGGTTAAGCCGAGTTGTTCACAGCGCTGCATTTCATCGAGAAAGGCATCGCGTGATTTTTCCAGCGCTTCACTGACCGGATGGCCCAGATTAATCAGGTAACTATCGTGGGGAAGGATTTGCGCCGCCGAGAAATGATACTTTTCACAGGCGATTTTAAAGTCATCAATGACCTGGGGAGTAAGGGGGGCGGCACGCCACTGACGCTGGTTTTTTGTGAAAAGCGCAAAGGCCGTTGCGCCAATTTCAGCCGCGCGGGCAGGGGCGTTAGCCAGACCGCCAGCAGCGCTGACGTGCGCTCCGATGTATTTCATAAAAGACTCCTGTTAAACCCGCTAACGGTTCATTACGAACGCTATGATAACGGGTTAACAGGCGTGAAACGTAATAATTTATGCGATAAGGCTATGGATTAGGACGTTAATGGCGCCACCGCCAATAATCAGCCAGGCGAATAATGCCAGCGCCATCAGCAGCGGTTTCGCCCCCGCTTTTTTCAATGCGCTAACGTGAGTGGTCAGACCCAACGCCGCCATTGCCATCGCCAGCAGTACCGTGTCCAGCGTCACCAGCATATCCACCACGGCTTTCGGCAGCAGGTGGAAAGAGTTGAAGATCGCCACTACGATGAAGAAAATAGCAAACCACGGAATGGTAATTTTGCTTTTTTCCGCGCCGGTCGCCGGTGAAAGCTGTTTAACGCGCGCCGCCAGAATGATCAGGAACGGCGCCAGCATCATGACACGCAGCATCTTAGCGATAACTGCCGCATTTTCCGCATCCGGGCTAACGGCATGACCCGCTGCGACCACTTGCGCGACTTCATGCATGGTTGAGCCGATATAGATGCCGTAAGTTTCCGGGCTGAACCAGTGCGCCAGCAGCGGATACATTGCCGGGTAAAGGAAAATAGCGATGGTGCCGAAAATAACGACAGTCGCGACGGCTACAGTAACCTTACTGGCTTCCGCTTTTACCACCGGTTCTGTCGCCAGTACCGCCGCCGCGCCGCAGATACTGCTACCGGCGCCAATCAGCCAGCTGGTATGCCTGTCCAGACCAAAGACTTTTTGGCCTAAGAAGCAGGCCAGCATGAACGTGCTGGAAAGCGTTAATACGTCAATCACAATACCGCTAATGCCCACGTCGGCGATTTGTGAAAAGGTAAGGCGGAAGCCGTAAAGGATAATCCCTAAACGCAGCAGATGTTGTTTTGCAAACAGCACGCCGCCGTCGCATTGTTTCCATATTTGTGGATAGACGGTATTCCCGATAACCATACCCAGCAGGATAGCCAGGGTCAGAGCGCTGAACCCCGCGCCTGCAACGGCAGGGATAGCGCCGCCCCACAGGGCGACTCCTGTAATGACGGCGCTCAGAGCGAGCCCCGGTATAAAATGCCACATTGTACGACGATGATTCTGCAAGGTGAGTTCTGTCATAACCTTCTCCTGTATATGGACAATAAGGTTACGGTGATCTGGTTTAAAAATAAAATTGATTATATATTTATAATTAATCTTTATAAGTGGTAAGTGAAACGCTATCGGTGGGATACGGCTATGCATATTACGCTACGACAACTTGAAGTGTTTGCTGAAGTACTGAAAAGCGGTTCAACAACCCAGGCGTCGGTCATGCTGTCATTATCGCAGTCCGCCGTTAGCGCCGCGCTCACCGATCTGGAAGGTCAGCTCGGCGTACAGTTGTTTGATCGGGTGGGGAAACGGCTGGTGGTCAACGAACATGGGCGCTTGTTATACCCGCGCGCGCTGGCATTGCTGGAGCAAGCGGTAGAAATTGAGCAGCTATTTCGTGAGGATAACGGCGCGATACGGGTTTATGCCAGTAGCACCATCGGCAATTACATTTTACCCGCCATGATTGCCCGCTATCGCCAGCATTATCCGGCCTTGCCGCTGGAACTCAGCGTGGGAAACAGCCAGGACGTGATTAACGCGGTGCTGGATTTTCGGGTTGATATCGGCCTGATTGAAGGGCCGTGTCACAGTACAGAGATTATCTCTGAGCCGTGGCTGGAAGATGAGCTGGTGGTCTTTGCCGCGCCGTCCTCGCCGCTGACGCAGGGGCCGGTGACGCTGGAACAGCTTGCGGCATCCCCATGGATTTTACGCGAGCGCGGTTCCGGTACGCGGGAAATTGTCGATTATTTGCTGTTGTCGCATTTGCCGCGCTTTCATATGGCGATGGAGTTGGGGAATTCAGAGGCGATCAAACATGCGGTGCGTCATGGACTGGGGATAAGTTGTTTATCGCGCCGGGTGATTGCTGAACAACTCCAGGCGGGAACCCTGGGCGAAGTCGCGGTGCCGTTACCGCGCCTTGTGCGCACGTTGTGGCGTGTTCATCATCGGCAGAAACATCTTTCTAACGCGTTGCAGCGTTTTTTGAGTTACTGTGAATAAAGGTGAAGAGGAGGGCTGCCCGGGCGGCATCGCCATTTTTAGTATCCGCTTACGTATACGTTATTCTCTGCTTTACTTATAATCCGTGGCCGGTCATGAAGGTCTCTTATAACCGCGCATTTGTGTCGGAAGGATAGTATTTCGTCTGTTACAATCGCGCCTCATTTTTTGGATGGATAGCATTTTCACATGGGTTCCAAAACTAAAACCACAGAAGCGCCCGCGCTACGTCGCGAATTAAAGGCGCGTCACCTGACGATGATTGCCATTGGCGGCTCCATCGGGACAGGTCTTTTCGTTGCATCTGGTGCGACAATTTCTCAGGCGGGGCCAGGCGGCGCGCTGTTTTCTTATATTCTGATTGGTTTGATGGTCTACTTCCTGATGACCAGTCTTGGCGAGCTGGCGGCCTATATGCCGGTATCTGGCTCGTTTGCGACATATGGTCAGAACTATGTGGAAGAAGGCTTTGGTTTCGCGCTGGGCTGGAACTACTGGTACAACTGGGCGGTGACTATCGCTGTTGACCTGGTTGCCGCGCAGTTGGTGATGGGCTGGTGGTTCCCGGACACGCCGGGCTGGATCTGGAGCGCGCTATTCCTCTGCGTCATTTTCTTGCTGAACTACATTTCTGTACGCGGTTTTGGCGAGGCGGAGTACTGGTTCTCGTTAATTAAAGTCGCGACCGTTATTATCTTCATCATCGTTGGCGTAGCGATGATTATCGGTATCTTTAAAGGTGTCGAGCCGGTCGGCTGGAGCAACTGGACGACGGGCGATGCGCCTTTTGCTGGCGGTTTTGCGGCAATGATTGGCGTCGCGATGATCGTGGGCTTCTCTTTCCAGGGAACTGAGCTGATTGGTATTGCCGCCGGGGAATCTGAAAACCCGGAGAAGAATATTCCGCGCGCGGTGCGTCAGGTGTTCTGGCGTATTCTGCTGTTTTATGTTTTCGCGATTTTGATTATCAGCCTGATCATTCCTTATACCGATCCAAACCTGCTGCGTAACGACGTCAAAGACATTAGCGTCAGTCCGTTTACCTTAGTGTTCCAGCATGCGGGCTTGTTGTCTGCGGCGGCGATAATGAATGCGGTTATCCTGACGGCGGTACTGTCTGCGGGTAACTCCGGGATGTATGCCTCGACCCGTATGCTCTACACCCTGGCCTGTGACGGTAAGGCCCCGCGTATTTTTGCGAAATTGTCCCGCGGCGGCGTACCGCGCAATGCGCTTTATGCCACCACCGTGATTGCCGGTCTTTGCTTTTTGACCTCAATGTTCGGCAACCAGACGGTCTATCTGTGGCTGTTGAACACCTCCGGTATGACGGGCTTCATCGCCTGGCTGGGGATTGCCATTAGCCATTATCGCTTCCGTCGCGGTTACGTGATACAAGGGTATGATGTGAATGATTTGCCGTACCGTTCCGGGTTCTTCCCGCTGGGGCCGATTTTCGCCTTTGTACTGTGCCTGATTATTACGTTGGGGCAGAACTATGAAGCGTTCCTGAAAGATACCATCGACTGGGGCGGCGTCGCGGCGACCTATATCGGTATTCCGCTGTTCCTGCTTATCTGGTTCGGCTACAAGCTGATAAAAGGTACGCATTTCGTGCGCTATAGCGAAATGCACTTCCCGGAACGCGTTAAAAAGTAACGCGGTATTCTCGTCATAGGCCGGATAGGCTTTATGCCGCCATCCGGCACGGACTGCCTGAACCTGACCCTTCTAACCCTCTCATTCGAGAGGGTTTTTTGTTTTTTCTTTATGATTGGTTCAAATGACATAATTATTAACAATTAAATTGATAATTATTATCGTTTGCTTTATCGTTACGCTCGAAATCAGAAAGGATGAAGATTCGGGCGCGACCGTCACTCATGAGCCCGACTCGCCTGCATAAAAAGAGTTCGCCGTGATAACCGTTATCGCAGGCGAAACGTAATGCGTTGTGAGCGATAACCGATTTTTTTTGTCGTATTTACCTCATGGAGAAATGGAATGTTTAGGTTTAACCCTTTCGTTCGGGTAGGGCTTTGTATGTCCGCAGTTACGTTGGCCTGGCCGGTTGCCGCGGCAACGGATGATGGTGAAACCATGGTCGTTACCGCGTCCGCCATCGAACAAAATCTGAAAGATGCGCCAGCAAGTATCAGCGTCATTACCCAGCAAGATTTACAGCGCAGGCCCGTGCAAAACCTGAAAGATGTCCTGAAAGAGGTGCCGGGCGTACAGCTCACTAACGAAGGGGATAACCGTAAAGGCGTGAGTATTCGTGGTCTGGACAGCAGTTATACGCTGATCCTGATCGACGGTAAGCGCGTTAACTCCCGTAACGCGGTCTTCCGCCATAATGATTTTGATCTGAACTGGATACCGGTTGACGCTATCGAACGCATTGAAGTGGTGCGTGGCCCCATGTCCTCGCTGTATGGCTCCGATGCGCTGGGCGGCGTGGTCAACATTATCACCAAAAAAATTGGTCAGAAATGGCACGGCAGCGTCACGGTTGACTCCACTATTCAGGAACATCGCGACCGTGGCGATACCTATAACGGTCAGTTCTTTACCAGCGGTCCGCTGATCGACGGCGTGCTGGGAATGAAAGCCTACGGTAGTCTGGCGAAACGCGAAAAAGACGAGCAGCAGAGCTCCGCCACCACCGCTACGGGTGAAACGCCGCGCATTGAAGGATTTACCAGCCGGGATGGAAACGTCGAGTTTGCCTGGACACCAAACGAAAATCATGACGTTACCGCAGGCTATGGTTTTGATCGCCAGGACCGGGACTCCGACTCGCTGGATAAAAATCGTCTGGAACGGCAAAACTACGCGTTGAGCCATAACGGACGTTGGGATCTCGGCAACAGCGAGCTCAAGTTCTACGGCGAAAAAGTGGAAAACAAAAACCCCGGCAACAGTAGCCCTATCACGTCAGAAAGCAATTCGATTGACGGGAAATACGTTCTGCCGTTAGCGTCTGTCAACCAGTTCCTCACCTTCGGCGGCGAATGGCGTCACGATAAACTGAGCGATGCGGTGAACCTGACCGGCGGTTCCAGTACTAAAACCTCCGCCAGCCAGTATGCTCTGTTCCTTGAAGATGAGTGGCGCATCTTCGAACCGCTGGCGCTGACCACCGGTATTCGTATGGATGACCATGAAACCTATGGCGATCACTGGAGCCCGCGTGCTTATCTGGTCTATAACGCAACGGATACCCTGACGGTGAAAGGTGGGTGGGCCACGGCCTTTAAAGCGCCGTCGCTATTGCAATTAAGTCCGGACTGGGCGACCAACTCCTGCCGTGGCGGATGCCGCATTATCGGTAGCCCGGATCTGAAACCTGAAACCAGTGAAAGCTGGGAGCTCGGCCTTTATTACCGGGGCGAAGAAGGCATACTGGAGGGCGTGGAAGCGAGCGTTACCACGTTCCGTAACGATGTGGACAATCGCATCAGCATTAGCCGTACCCCTGACGTTAACGCCGCGCCCGGCTATTCCAACTTTGTCGGTTTCGAAACCAACAGTCGGGGACAGCGCGTTCCGGTCTTCCGTTATTACAACGTGAATAAAGCACGTATTCAGGGCGTGGAAACCGAGTTGAAAGTTCCGTTTAACGAGGCGTGGAAACTGTCGTTGAATTACACCTATAACGACGGACGCGACGTCAGTAATGGCGGGAACAAGCCGCTTTCCGATCTGCCGTTCCACACCGCGAACGGTACGCTGGACTGGAAACCGGCGCAGCTCGAAGACTGGTCATTCTACGTATCAGGGAATTATACCGGGCGTAAGCGGGCCGACAGCGCAACGGCGAAAACGCCGGGCGGGTACGTGGTCTGGGATACCGGCGCGGCATGGCAGGCGACGAAAAACGTTAAACTGCGTGCGGGCGTTCTGAACGTGGGCGATAAAGATCTCAAACGCGACGACTACGGTTATACCGAAGACGGACGTCGTTACTTTATGGCGGTGGATTACCGTTTCTGACAGAGACTGGCGACAGCCGCGTTTTGCCGCTGTCGCCAGAATGTTATAACCGATGCAGCCTGGAGAGCAGCGCCAGCGACAGAGTCGTTAGCAGAATGGCGATTAACGCATAGATATAAACGCCCGACCACGCCCAGCTATTTTTCACCATAATTACCGGCACACCGGCCATTGCCGCGCCGACATAGCTGAACAATCCCCGAAAGCCGGTAATCGATCCTGCCGCATCCTTATGGGTCACATCCAGACAGCCGACGGCAAAAAGCATATGCGGTCCGTATAAGGCGAAGCCCATGATGGTGAACAGAATCGCGGTGAGGGTGTAAGAGGTATCCTGAACCAGCGGCACCAGCACGATGCATATGCACAGCGCTAACGCGAAGATTAATCCGGTCATCCAGCGGTTACTTTTGAACATAAAGTCAGACAAGTAGCCTGCCAGCAACCCACCTGCCAGTCCGCCCGCCTCAAACCAGGAAATAATTGAGTTCGCTTTTATCAGGCTCCAGCCGTGAACCTGCGAATAGTAAATCTGCGGCCAGTCGTTAAGGATGGTGCGCGCAATATAAACCGACATATCGCCGATAATAATGATCCATACCAGTGGATTGGTCAGGATATATTTCACAAAAATCTGCCAGAAGCTCAGGTTGACCGGGCTGGCCTTGACCTGGGCCAGTTCCGTCGGGTCGTTACGCCACTGCCCCACGTTGGGCAAACCTAACGTACCGGGACGATCTTTAATGGTAAATAGCGCCACTATCCCCATCAGCAGCGAAATGGCGCCGGGAACATAAAACCCCATTTTCCAGCTACCGCTAAAGGCGATAGCAAAGCTGGTCAGCAGCGGCGCGAGGCTGCCGCCGATATTGTGCGCCGCTTCAACGATAGCCCACCAGCGTCCCCGTTCGTTTTTCGAAAACCACGAGGCCATAATTTTCGCCATCGGCGGAAAGCTGGTGCCCTGTAATATCGCGTTGAGGCTGTACAGTACGTAGAATGCCGCCACGCTATCGGAAAAGCCGAACAGAATATTTACAATCCCCACGCCAATCAGCACCGGGCCGGTCATGGCTTTCGGGTTAATTTTATCGACCAGCATCCCGCCGACAAACTTCATCGCGCCATAAAGAATGTAAAAAATAGAAGACATAATGGCGAAGTCTTCTGCGGTCAGCGACGTTTCCGTCAGCATGGCCGGCATCGCGGCGGAGAAGTTTTTACGGGTAAGATAAAAGACGGCATAAGAGATAAAGACCGAGGCGATAATCTCAAAACGAAATTTTTTATAGGTCTGGTCTATCTCTTTTTTCTCTTTTACAATCGGCTTATCGGGCTGGCTGAAAATAAATGTTTTTATACTCATTTTAAAATTCCCTTCCGGCGAGGTGAGTCGCGTTATAATTCATCTTCAATAAGAAAAAGAAGCAATTCGAAACCGTGATAATTAATCTGATGGTGGATTTTTTCCCGTACAACCGGCTTCGCTTTCCAGGCAATACCGGTGCCAGCATGTTCTAACATCGGCAGATCGTTGGCGCCATCACCGCAGGCAATAATATTCCCCGTGGCAATATTTAACCGGGCAGCCAGGTCAACCAGCGTCTGTTTTTTGTTTGCGGCGTTCATAATCGGCAAGGTAATGTTATCCGTCAGAACGTTATCGCGTATTTCAACCGTATTCGAAAAGGCATAATCCAGTTGATACCGTTCTTTTAGACGCTGGGTGAATATATCCAGTCCCCCGGAGATAATCGCGGTTTTAAATCCTTTGGCCTTGATGACTGGCAGAATAGTTAACAGGCCTGGCGAAAGGGTCATGCGATCGCATACGGCGTTCAGCACTGCTTTCGGTGTGCCTTTCAACATTCCGATACGTCGGGTAAAACTGGCGTTAAAATCAAGCTTGCCCTCCATCGCCTGTTGGGTAATGGCGGTGATTTGCGTCGACATGCCAAGCTCGCGGGCAATTTCATCCACGCCTTCTTCCGCAATAAATGTCGAGTCCATATCAAACGCGATAATACCGTTAGCAGGCAGTGGCTGCGGCTTAATAAAAAAATCAAACTGCCATTGCAATGAGAGTTCGCGTAAATAGCGATAAAATTCAGGCGTCAGACATTCCGCTGGCAGCGTAAGCTTTAAATAAGCGGTATTGATAAGCGCGGCATAACGTTTATCAAATAATAGCGGAAATGGCATGGTGACGGCATTAAATAACGTTTCCTGTAATTTTTTCTGAAACGTATCGATATCCTGTGTAGTAATAAAATAAATAATGTTCATATGATAACTCCCTTAATTTACGGGTATTATAATGACTCTTTTGCGGCGTGGAATCTTGTGCTATCACAGATATCACAGCCAGAAAAGGGCTAAAAAAGCGTTGTTTTTGATACCAGGTAAAGTTCAGACACAAAAGGTATCACTTTTGATATGCCAACTGTGCGAGGATGTTATTTATTACTGAACGCGAATGACACTGAAAGGATTGATATAACGATGGAGAGTTGCCTTGATATATTCAAAATAGTAATAGGTCCATCCAGCTCACGTACCGTAGGGCCGATGCGCGCCGCCTGTCACTTTATTTCATTGCTCAGAGAACAAGAGACGTTGCCGCTAATTCGGGAAATTGAAATCGAGCTGTATGGCGCGTTATCGTTAAGCCGCAAGTGCCACAATGTGGATACCGCCCTTTATCTTGGGCTGCTGGGTTACCAGCCGGAGAATGTCGATCTCCGTTCGCATATGGCGGTGATTAAGCGTGCGGAAAATGAAAACAAAATCGAACTCCCGCTCTCCGACGAGGGCGGAATCACGATAAAAGTCAAGATTATCGCCAATCACCAGGCGCATCCAGGCCATCCTTATGCCATGACGTTTCGCGCCAGGGATGATTATTTTACGGTGTATGAAGAGACCTGGTTTTCGACCGGCGCCGGACAAGTTCGCAAACATGGCGAGCCGCTGACGCCATCGCTTCCTTTGCGTACAGTGTCGCCCTTTGAATTTAGTCATGCCGCGCAGTTGCTGGCGCTGTGCCGACGTAATGGCCTGTCCGTGGCGGCGCTGATGATGAAAAATGAGCTGTGCCGCCACTCGCCACAGACGTTGCAGAATTATCTGGCGCAAATATGGGACGTGATGCAGCAGGCGGTTTATCGCGGCCTGCATACTGAGGGGGTATTACCCGGTCCCTATCAGGTACCGCGGCGCGCCTGTGCGTTACATAAGACGTTACAGGCTAACCGCTCCGCCAGCGATTTTTTCACCGCGCTGAACTGGGTCAATGCCTTCGCGATTGCGGTAAGCGAAGAAAATGCCAGCGGCGGACAGATTGTTACCGCGCCAACTAATGGCGCGTGCGGCATCATTCCGGCAGCGCTCTGCTGGTATGATAAATTTGTCACGCCGCTGGAGCCCGGTGCTCTGACCCGTTTCTTCCTGACCGCCGCCGCTATCGCGATGTTGTTTAAACAAAACGCCTCTATTCTGGGATCTGAAGTTGGCTGTCAGGGGGAAGTCGGCGTGGCGTGCTCAATGGCGGCGGCGGGCCTGGCTGAACTGATGGGCGCATCCGTGGAGCAAACGCTGAGCGCCGCTGAAATTGCCATGGAACATCATCTGGGATTGACCTGCGATCCGCTGGGCGGGCAGGTACAAATTCCCTGTATAGAGAGAAATGCCATCTCTGCCGTGAAAGCGATAAACGCGGCGACGATGGCGATGAGTCGCGTAAGCGAACCCTGTATTTCGCTCGATGAGATCATTGCTGCGATGTACGAGACCGGTAAAGACATGAGCGCTAAATACCGTGAAACGTATCATGGTTCGCTGGGGAAAATTCAGCCGCGCAAGAGAGGGTAACAGCGTGAAATACAATACGATGAATAACGACGAGATTATCCTGTCGTTGTGCGCCCGCTTAAAGGAGACGCGTCTGTCTCTTTCGATGACCCAGCAGCAGCTTGCCGATCGCGCGCACGTTGGTATTGCCACCATCAAGCGTATCGAGAAGGGGGGAGGGCTCAATCTTGATACGTTAATTTCTCTCCTGCGGGCGCTGGATAAGTTGCATAATCTTGATGCGGTGCTGTTTGAATCCGAGCTGCGTAATTTTCACGAAAGTTATGAAGGCGGAGAGGGCAGCGGCCGCCTTCAGGTACGCCAGCAGGCCGCGGATTTAAATAATAAATCTTCCGCGCCGCAGTCGGAGGAGGTGAACTACAGCGCGGCGCTGGAAAATTCATTATGTTGGTGACGTCTCACGCTCGTCCCGTAAATACCGGGCATGAAAGCGCAGATGGTCCTCGATGAAGGACGCAATAAAATAATAGCTATGATCGTAGCCAGGCTGGATTCGTAGCGTCATCGGCCAGGCGGTTTGCCGCGCGGCTTCCGCCAGTACGGCGGGCTGAAGCTGATCGGCGAGGAATTGATCGCTGTCGCCCTGATCGATGAGCACAGGAATGGCGTCCTGCGGCTGGCTGGCCAGCATTAATTCGCAGCTATCCCACTCAGTCCAGGCTGATTCATCTTCGCCGAGATAAGCGGTAAGCGCTTTGATTCCCCACGGCACGCGGCTGGGGTTGACGATAGGCGCAAAAGCAGAGACGCTGGTGTATTTGCCCGGATTTTTCAGCGCCATGATTAATGCGCCGTGGCCGCCCATCGAGTGCCCGCTGATGGCGCAACGGTCGCTGACGTTAAACTGTGTCTGGATAAGCGCCGGAAGCTCATCGCGCAGGTAATCGTACATGCGATAATGGCTGGCCCAGGGCGGCTGTGTGGCATTGAGATAAAACCCGGCGCCGTGGCCTAAATCGTATCCGCTATCGTCGGCGACTTGTTCACCGCGTGGACTGGTATCCGGCATCACCAATACAATGCCCAGTTCTGCTGCGATACGCTGCGCGCCTGCTTTGGTGGTAAAATTCTCATCATTGCAGGTCAACCCGGACAACCAGTACAGTACCGGAGGCGGTTCATTATCCTGAGTCGGCGGAAGAAAAATGCTGAATGTCATGGCGCAGTTTAGCGTGGCGGCATGATGACGCCAGCGCTGCTGCCAGCCGCCAAAACATCGGTGCTCTTCGAGCATTTCCATGCGGGGGCTCCTTTTATGGTGAACCTGATAAGGTATGCAGATTCTTCATAATACAGATTATTCACCGCGTTGTGAGTAACTTTCACTTCCGTAATACATAAACATGCTTCATCATTTAAATAACGTTGCGTTAACAAATATGCCCTTTGTCCTGCCATCATTCTCGCACCGGAAAAGATGTCATGAAAGGCAGCGACAATTTCAACAATTATGGGCGTGAATACTGGATTATGTGCGCTACCTCACGCACAATAATCACACTGTCACAATATTGACAAACTTTGCCCCATGCAGGGCAGAGGCGCCACACCTGCAGGAGAACACGATTAATGCCATCACTCAGTAAAGAAGCGGCCCTGGTTCATGACGCGCTGGTTGCCCGGGGGCTGGAAACGCCGCTGCGCCCGCCTATGGATGAACTGGATAATGAAACGCGAAAAAGTCTTATCGCAGGGCATATGACTGAGATTATGCAGTTGCTGAATCTCGATTTGAGCGATGACAGTCTGATGGAAACGCCGCATCGTATCGCTAAGATGTACGTTGACGAGATTTTCGCCGGCCTCGACTATGCCAATTTCCCGAAAATTACCCTCATTGAAAATAAAATGAAGGTGGATGAAATGGTCACCGTCCGCGATATCACGCTGACCAGCACCTGTGAACATCACTTCGTGACCATTGATGGCAAAGCGACCGTCGCGTATATCCCCAAAGATTCCGTGATCGGCCTGTCGAAAATTAACCGCATCGTGCAATTCTTCGCCCAGCGTCCGCAGGTTCAGGAACGTTTGACCCAACAAATTCTGACGGCGCTGCAAACCTTGCTCGGCACCAATAATGTAGCGGTATCGATTGATGCGGTGCATTACTGCGTGAAAGCGCGCGGTATTCGTGACGCAACCAGCGCCACGACGACGACGTCGCTGGGCGGATTGTTTAAGTCCAGCCAGAATACGCGCCAGGAGTTTCTGCGTGCCGTTCGCCATCATCCATGATTAAGGCGGAGACGATGGAGCGTAATGTCACGCTGGATTTTGTACGTGGCGTCGCTATCCTCGGTATCCTGCTTCTTAACATTAGCGCCTTTGGATTGCCGAAGGCGGCTTATCTCAATCCCGCCTGGTACGGCGCGATCGTTCCCGAAGACGTCTGGTCCTGGGCGATTCTCGATATTGTGGCGCAGGCTAAGTTTCTTACGCTGTTCGCGTTGTTGTTTGGCGCGGGGCTACAAATGCTGCTTCCGCGTGGTAAACAGTGGATTCAGTCGCGCTTGACGCTATTGGTACTGTTAGGTTTTATCCATGCGTTATTCTTTTGGGACGGCGACATTCTGCTGGCCTACGGTCTGGTCGGGTTAATTTGCTGGCGACTGGTACGCGACGCGCCTTCGGTAAAAAGCCTGTTCAATACCGGCATACTCCTTTATCTGGTCGGGATTGGCGTGCTACTGCTGCTGGGCGTGGTATCGAGTAGCGAAACCAGCCGCGCCTGGACGCCGGATGCGTCGGCAATATTGTATGAAAAATACTGGAAGCTGAATGGCGGCATGGAGGCTATCAGCAACCGGGCAGAGATGCTGTCGAATAGTTTACTGGCGCTCGGCGCGCAGTATGGCTGGCAACTGGCGGGTATGATGCTGCTGGGCGCCGCGCTAATGCGTAGCGGCTGGCTGAAAGGTCAGTACAGTCTGCGGCACTATCGCCGTACCGGGGTTCTGCTGGTGGCGTTAGGGCTAATGATCAACCTGCCTGCGGTCATTTTACAATGGCGGCTGGACTGGGCGTACCGCTGGTGCGCCTTCTTATTGCAGGCGCCGCGCGAACTGAGCGCGCCGTTGCAAACGCTGGGCTATGCCGCGCTGATGTTTGGCTTCTGGCCGCAGCTTAGCCGATGCAGACTGACGCTCGCCATTGCCTGCGTAGGGCGAATGGCGCTGACCAATTATCTGCTGCAGACGATCATCTGTACCACACTGTTTTATCAGTTTGGCTTATTTATGAAATTCAATCGACTGGAACTCTTGTTCTTTGTCGTTCCGGTATGGGCAATAAACCTTCTCTTTTCCGTCATCTGGCTACGTTTCTGGCGACAGGGACCGGTCGAGTGGTTATGGCGTCAACTCACGTTGCGCGCGTCAGGATCGCTCAGATAACGATCTGGATCACATTCATTAACAAAATGGCTGTAACCGTTTCCATCCCTGTGATGTTTCTCACGCAGCCCTGGGCAGGGTGCTGACAAAATAGCCGCCTGCTAACGGGGCATTTGTGAGCATTTTTGAACTCAAACAGGGCAGTGAATATGATCACCATTCGTGATGTAGCGCGCCAGGCTGGCGTGTCTGTAGCGACCGTTTCCCGCGTACTGAATAACAGCGCGTTGGTCAGTCCCGACACCCGTGACGCCGTTATGCAGGCCGTCACCCTGCTGGGGTATCGGCCAAATGCGAATGCGCAAGCGCTGGCCACTCAGGTGAGCGATACCATCGGCGTCGTGGTCATGGATGTTTCCGATGCCTTTTTCGGCGCTCTGGTGAAAGCCGTAGATCTGGTCGCGCAGCAGCACCAGAAATATGTTCTCATTGGCAACAGTTATCATGAGGCGGAAAAAGAGCGCCATGCGATTGAAGTCTTGATCCGTCAGCGTTGTAACGCATTGATTGTTCACTCAAAAGCCTTAACCGATCGCGAGCTGAGCGACTTTATGGATCAGATCCCCGGTATGGTGCTGATTAACCGTATCGTGCCGGGTTATGCGCATCGTTGTGTCTGTCTCGACAATGTGAGCGGCGCCAGAATGGCGACCCGAATGTTGCTGAATAATGGACATCAACGCATCGGCTACCTGGCCTCCAGCCACCGTATTGAAGATGACGCGATGCGCAGAGAAGGGTGGTTACACGCGCTGCAAGAGCAGGGGGTTGCTGCGTCGGAGAGCTGGATTGGCACCGGCACGCCGGATATGCAGGGCGGCGAGTCGGCAATGGTTGAGTTGCTGGGACGCAATCTGCAGCTGACGGCGGTATTTGCCTATAACGATAACATGGCGGCGGGCGCGCTGACGGCGTTAAAAGATAACGGCATCGCCATTCCCTTGCATCTGTCTGTCATCGGTTTCGACGATATCCCTATTGCTCGTTATACCGATCCTCAGTTGACTACCGTGCGCTATCCTATTGCTTCTATGGCGAAAATCGCGACCGAGCTGGCGTTACAGGGGGCCGCAGGCACGCTGGATATCACGGCGACGCACTGCTTTATGCCGACCCTGGTACGGCGCCATTCGGTGGCGTGGCGACAGAATGCGGTACTGATCACTAACTGATTACGCCCCGCATGTAACCGTTTTCAATCTGTGAGTAAATTCACAGTTTATTAACATTGTGATAGCTATGATGACAACGTTTGTCGCACTGTAACTAATGTGTAACAGTTAGTTGTCAGTTTTGCTGGGGTATTTCGCTTATAAAAACCGTTATCACAATATCCCGCGACTACCGGACAAAAATAAAGAGTTGAATAAGAGCTTATCCCATTAGGGCTATTTTACTTGCCATTTTGGACCTGGGCAGTGCTCGCCAAAACGCGTTAGCGTTTTGAACGCCGCTAGCGGCGGCCCGAAGGGCGAGCGTAGCGAGTCAAACCTCACGTACTACGTGTACGCTCCGGTTTTTGCGCGCTGTCCGTGTCCAAACTGGCTGCGCCAATAACGCCTGGTGGGATAGGCTCTAAATACGCTTCGGCGTTCAGTAACACGCGTTAACGTGCTGAACAGCCGGGCATTTTTTTACGCTATACCCTACATAATAAAACCGGAGCTACCATGAATAAGAAGGTACTGACCCTTTCTGCCGTGATGGCAAGTCTGTTATTCGGCGCGCACGCGCACGCGGCTGATACTCGTATTGGCGTGACGATTTATAAATATGACGATAACTTTATGTCCGTGGTGCGTAAGGCTATTGAAAAAGATGGCAAATCCGCGCCGGATGTTCAGCTACTGATGAATGACTCGCAAAACGATCAATCCAAACAGAATGATCAAATTGACGTTTTATTGGCGAAAGGGGTTAAAGCTCTGGCGATTAACCTGGTCGACCCGGCAGCCGCCGGTACGGTGATTGAGAAAGCGCGCGGGCAAAATGTGCCGGTGGTGTTCTTTAACAAAGAGCCTTCCCGCAAAGCGCTGGACAGCTATGACAAGGCGTATTATGTCGGGACTGACTCTAAAGAATCCGGCGTGATTCAGGGCGACTTGATTGCCAAACACTGGCAGGCGAATCAGGGTTGGGATCTGAATAAAGACGGTAAAATTCAGTATGTTCTGCTGAAAGGCGAGCCGGGGCACCCGGATGCTGAAGCCCGTACGACGTATGTGGTGAAAGAGTTAAATGATAAAGGTATTCAGACCGAGCAACTGGCGTTAGACACCGCTATGTGGGATACCGCGCAGGCAAAAGATAAGATGGATGCTTGGCTGTCTGGCCCGAACGCTAACAAGATTGAAGCGGTTATCGCGAATAACGATGCGATGGCGATGGGCGCGGTAGAGGCGCTGAAAGCGCATAATAAATCGTCGATTCCGGTCTTTGGCGTCGATGCGTTACCGGAAGCCCTGGCGCTGGTGAAATCGGGCGCGATGGCCGGTACGGTACTGAATGACGCCAACAATCAGGCGAAAGCGACATTCGATCTGGCGAAAAACCTCGCCGAAGGCAAGGGCGCGGCTGACGGCACCAGCTGGAAGATTGAGAACAAAATCGTGCGCGTGCCTTATGTCGGCGTGGACAAAGACAATCTGAGCGAATTTACCCAAAAATAACTTTTCCGTCTGTGGGCGCAATTTTGTTGCGCCCTGAAACCGTGGAAGGGTGACGCGCCGCAGACCGGATAACGTATTTCTTTTGCCATCCGGCGCGGATAGTCATAATTAAAAAGGCCGACAGGGTATCATTATGGGCAGCACGATTTCTCCGCCGTCGGGTGAATATTTGTTGGAAATGCGTGGCATTAACAAATCATTTCCCGGCGTGAAAGCGCTTGATAATGTCAACTTAAACGTTCGTCCGCACTCTATTCATGCATTAATGGGCGAAAACGGCGCAGGCAAATCAACATTATTAAAATGTCTTTTCGGTATTTACCAAAAAGATTCCGGCAGCATTGTATTTCAGGGAAAAGAAGTGGACTTCCATTCGGCGAAAGAAGCGCTGGAGAATGGGATTTCGATGGTACATCAGGAGTTAAATCTGGTATTGCAACGTTCGGTCATGGATAACATGTGGTTGGGACGTTATCCCACCAAAGGTATGTTTGTCGACCAGGATAAAATGTACCAGGATACCAAAGCGATATTTGATGAACTGGATATCGATATTGACCCACGCGCGCGCGTAGGAACGTTATCCGTTTCGCAAATGCAGATGATCGAAATTGCGAAGGCGTTTTCCTATAACGCTAAGATCGTTATTATGGATGAACCGACCTCATCGTTAACTGAGAAAGAGGTTAATCATCTGTTCACCATTATTCGCAAGCTGAAAGAACGCGGCTGCGGTATTGTTTATATCTCGCATAAAATGGAAGAAATTTTTCAATTGTGCGATGAAATTACTATTTTGCGCGACGGTCAGTGGATTGCCACCCAGCCGCTGGAAGGGCTGGATATGGATAAGATCATTGCGATGATGGTCGGGCGTTCCCTGAACCAGCGCTTTCCGGATAAAGAAAATAAGCCGGGCGACGTGATTCTGGAGGTTCGTCACCTGACCTCGCTGTGCCAGCCTTCCATTCGCGATGTCTCCTTTGATTTGCACAAGGGCGAAATTCTGGGCATTGCCGGTCTGGTTGGGGCAAAGCGTACCGATATCGTCGAAACGCTGTTTGGCATTCGTGAGAAGTCGTCCGGGACAATCACTTTACATGGCAAGAAAATTAATAATCACACTGCGAACGAAGCGATTAACCACGGTTTTGCGCTGGTGACGGAAGAGCGTCGTTCCACCGGAATTTATGCCTATCTGGATATCGGATTTAACTCATTAATTTCGAATATCCGTAATTATAAAAATAAAGTGGGGTTACTGGATAATTCCCGGATGAAAAGCGACACCCAATGGGTCATTGATTCCATGCGGGTAAAAACGCCGGGGCATCGCACGCAAATTGGTTCACTTTCCGGCGGCAATCAGCAAAAGGTGATCATTGGTCGCTGGCTATTAACGCAGCCGGAAATATTAATGCTGGACGAACCGACCCGCGGCATTGATGTCGGCGCAAAATTTGAAATTTATCAGCTTATTGCGGAACTGGCGAAAAAAGGCAAGGGGATCATCATTATCTCTTCTGAAATGCCGGAGCTGTTAGGGATTACCGATCGTATCCTGGTGATGAGTAACGGTCTCGTTTCCGGCATTGTCGATACTAAAACAACAACGCAAAACGAAATTTTGCGTCTTGCTTCTTTGCACCTTTAAGATCAGGGGCTCCTTATGAGTGCGTTAAACAAGAAAAGCTTTTTGACATGGCTGAAAGAGGGCGGAATTTACGTCGTTCTTTTAGTGTTGCTGGCGATTATTATTTTCCAGGACCCGACTTTTTTAAGTTTGCTGAATTTAAGTAATATTCTGACGCAATCTTCGGTACGTATTATTATCGCGCTGGGCGTGGCGGGACTCATCGTCACCCAGGGGACAGACCTGTCGGCGGGGCGTCAGGTAGGGCTGGCGGCGGTTGTGGCGGCAACATTACTGCAATCAATGGAAAACGCCAACAAAGTGTTTCCGGAAATGGCGACCATGCCGATTGCGCTGGTCATCCTGATTGTCTGCGCGATTGGCGCGGTGATTGGCCTGGTGAACGGCATCATCATTGCTTACCTGAATGTGACGCCGTTTATTACCACGCTTGGCACGATGATTATCGTTTATGGGATCAACTCTCTTTACTATGACTTTGTCGGCGCTTCGCCCATTTCCGGCTTTGACAGCGGCTTTTCCACCTTTGCGCAGGGCTTTGTGGCGATGGGCAGTTTCCGGCTCTCATACATCACCTTTTACGCTCTGATTGCGGTAGCGTTTGTCTGGGTGCTGTGGAATAAAACCCGCTTTGGTAAAAACATTTTTGCTATTGGCGGCAACCCGGAAGCGGCGAAAGTTTCTGGCGTAAACGTGGCGCTGAACCTGCTGATGATTTATGCGCTCTCCGGCGTGTTTTATGCCTTCGGCGGCTTACTGGAAGCAGGGCGTATTGGTTCTGCCACCAACAACCTCGGCTTTATGTATGAACTGGATGCGATTGCCGCGTGCGTGGTCGGGGGCGTATCGTTTAGCGGCGGAGTGGGGACGGTCTTCGGCGTGGTGACCGGCGTCATTATCTTTACCGTCATCAACTATGGCCTGACCTATATCGGGGTAAACCCGTACTGGCAGTACATTATCAAAGGCGGCATTATCATTTTCGCCGTGGCGCTGGACTCGCTGAAATACGCGCGTAAGAAGTAGTTATCCAGACCTATTACTTTGCTTATCAGATAACCCGGCGCAGCGAAACTGCGCGCCGGGCTTCATACCGCGAGCTACAGCGTTAACGCGTGCTCTTTTTCGCCTTTTTTAAATTTGACCTCGCCTAAATCAATACAGGCGACCGGGCAGACATGACCGCACAGCAGACAACCGACGCATTTTTCCGTATTGCAATGCGGCGTGCGGCTGTGTTCATCCCACTCCATCGCCTGATGACCGCCGTCATAGCAGGAGATATAGCAACGTCCGCAGCCGACGCATTTCTCCTGATTAATTCGCGGATAGACGATATAGCTGCGATCCAGGTCTTCCGCCGGGATAATATTGCCATTCGCCAGCCCGATCATCTCCTGTAATGAGGCAAATCCCTGATCGGCCAGATAGTGGCTGAGGCCGCTCGCCATATCTTCTACAATGCGGTAACCGTATTGCATAATGCCTGTCGTCACCTGTAGGGTCGCCGCGCCCAGCAGCAGAAATTCGGCAGCGTCTTCCCAGGTTTCAATGCCGCCGATACCGCTAATCGGGAAATCGCGCAGTTCAGGGTGCATTCGCAACTGCTGGATAAAACGCAGCGCAATGGGTTTCACCGCTTTTCCTGAATAACCGGAGATGCTGGATTTACCGTTAACCACCGGCATCCCGATTTTGCGGTTCAGGTCGATGTTAGTAATGGATTTCACGGTGTTGATGGTGGCGATACCGTCGGCTCCGCCGCGTTTGGCGGCCAGCGCGACTTCGCACATATCGCCAATATTCGGCGTCATTTTCGCCAGCATTGGCAAAGATGAACCGCGTTTTACGGCGCGGCAGTATTTTTCAACCAGTTCCGGGCTTTGCCCTACATCGCTTCCCATGGCGTGCGAGGTCATCTGCGGGCAAGAGAAGTTACACTCAATCATATCCGCGCCGGCTTCTTCAACCAGACGCGCCAGTTCCTGCCACTGCTGCTCATTTTCCCCCATGATGGAAGCAATCAGCACCTTATCCGGATAATCCTGTTTTAGCCGTCGAATGGCGGCCAGATTCTCTTCCAGCGGATGTTCAGCAATTTGCTCCATGTTTTTGAAACCAATAAAACCGGTATCTTCTTTCGTCAGGTGATCAAAACGTGGAGAGACTTCGTTGGCAATAAAAAAACCAATGGTTTTAAAAACGATCCCGCCCCAGCCGGTATCATAGGCTTTGGCGCACATCTCATAACAATTGCCTACCGGAGAAGAAGAAAGACAAAACGGATTGGGAAACTTAACGCCGCAAAAGGTAACAGACAAATCTTTTGTTAACATGAGCAGGCCTCCTCTAAATAATGATGAATAGCCTGAGCGGCTTCTTTTCCGGTTTTTACCGCATAAACGACGGTCTTATCGCCTTTAACAATATCGCCAGCGGCAAAGATCGCCGGGTCGTCGGTTTGATAATTGTGCGTGTCGATAATATTATGCTGCGCTTTTATCTCCGCAAAGGCATCCAGTCGCGCGTGCTGCCCCACGGCCAGAATAATATTTTCCGCTTCCAGCGTCAGTTCTCCTGAGTGGCGTACATGGTGGAAGGTCACTTTATTTCCGCTGACGGCGACAGGCGTAAAGCCATCAATAATTGATACGCCTAATGCCTGCGTGCTGGTAAATTCTTTTTCGCTGGCGGGGAATTCGGCTAATTCTTCCCGCGCCACGCAGGTGACGGAAGGGCAGCCGAGAATTTTTAACGTACTGGCGACATCCATCGCTACGTCGCCGCCGCCAATAATTAATGCGCTACGCGGAACGCTAATATCGCCGTCGGCCTGACGGGCGCGCTGTAAAAAATCAATGGCAATCTCTACGTGACTGGCTTGCTCAAATAACGGTAAATCAGAGCCACAGGACATCCCGACGGTCATCAGCACGGCGCGATATTCGGCTTTGAGTTGCGCAAGCGATAGCGACCCGCCCACGTCACAATTACATTTAATATTGACGCCCATTTCTACAATGCGGGCAATTTCCTGATCGAGTACGTTTTGCGGCAGACGAAATGCCGGGATGCCGTGACGCAGCCATCCGCCGGGCTGCGGCTGTTTTTCGTAAATGGTGACGTCATAGCCTAAATGCGTGAGCGTCACGCTTGCCTGCAAACCTGCCGGACCCGCGCCAATAATCGCGACTTTCCCGCGTGTTTTACTCCCGGGCTGATAAATCTGCATGGCAGTCTGCTGTTCAAAATCGGTAATAAAACGTTGCAGGCGTGCAATATCAATAGGTTTATCTATTCCGGAACGTGTACATCCGCTCTGGCATAATTTTTCCGTCGGACAGACTCTGGCGCAGACGGCGCCAAGCGCATTATTTTCCCGGATAGTTTCCGCTGCGCCTTTAAAATTGCGAAAGTAAATAGAACGAATAAATTTCCCCGGATCGGTTTGCGCCGGGCAAGCCTGACTACAGGGCGCATCGTGACATAATAAACAACGGGAAGCCTCTTTTATTGCCAGTAATGGCGTAAAACCAGGCGTGAGTTCATCCAGATAATTTTGTTGCGGCATATAATCTTCCTTAATGCTTGAATAAATTAAGGCGAAACGCAAATAACGCGTTTTAATGATCCAAAATCTACCGCCAGCCTAAGCATTGAAAGAAGGGTATTCTGTGAAAGAATTCACAAAAAAATGAAACCAGAATGCAAAACAGCATTTGTTCCTTATATCATAATAATAACTATTCTCAATTTTAAAGGGATAATAAATAGATTAACGATAAAAAAGAAGATAAATAATCATTCCAGTAAATAAAAAACCGCAACCGGTATAAAGAAAAAGATAAGACCAATATTGTACGGGATCGGCATGGCGATAGACATAAACCGGTTTTCGCGCATTTTTGACAACTTTATCTACCGCGCCGGTTCGCCAGCCTTTCCAGGCCTCACGGAAGCAAAAAAGCGGGAGTAGCAGAAAGGCTAATATGACAAATATCGCCTGTACATCCATGATCATTTCCCTTTTTTCTTTTCCAGTTCAAGCAATTGTTCCGGCGTAACGGCCGGATACCCCTGGGCGTCATTCGGCACCTGATGCTGCGTGGGAATAGGTACCAGCGGGCCTAAAAAACGCGGTTCGCGTTTAAAAATATAGAGATCCGCCAGCGCGCTAAAGCGGGCGCCAAATTCGCGCAGGCGCACTGTCAGCATATTTTTGGGCGAAGGTACCGCGTAACACTGCGCCTGAATGCCCATATGCAACGCAATAAACAAGGCGCGTTCGCAGTGGAAGCGCTGAGTGATGATAATAAAGTCGTTGGTATCAAACACTTTGCGGGTACGCACAATGGAGTCAAGCGTACGGAAGCCAGCGTAATCAAGCACAATGTCTGCAGGATCGACACCCGCCGCGATAAGGTCTTTGCGCATGGTCATCGGTTCGTTATAGCTTTGCAGGGCATTGTCGCCGCTGAGCAGCAGGTAATTGACTTTACCGCTATTGTAAGCGTTTAACGCGCCCTGGATACGATAACGATAGTACTGATTAATGACACCCTTGCGATAGTATTTGGCTGTCCCTAACACGACGCCAACCTGGCGGTAGGGGAGATCCTGTAGCTCGTCATAGATATAGGGCGCTGTTTTCCAGCTCATCCACCGATCGAGGCCAAGCACCGTCAACAGCAGCAAGCCTACCAGGACCAACAGGCTGTAAAACACGCGCTTTAACATGCAGGAAACTCGATACCAGGATGAAAGTACGATCAGGCTACTGTACCCGAAGACGTAGCGCAAGAAACCGCCGTCTGATTGCGGAGATTTTCAGCATGATTTCCCTTGTATCGGGTCGCGGGAGAGGAGAGTCAGGCCGGATAAGACGCCAGTGCGTCGCTATCCGGCACATTTGCTTAGCCGAGAAGCACGCGGTCAATATTATGGCAACCTAACGCTTTCAGCGTTGCGGCGGTGGCATCCCATTGAATTAATGCCGCATCGCCTTTTTCCGCCAGAATCGCGCGCTGAATATCCGCATAGTCATAGCCATTGAGACTCAGCAGGTTTAGCGCGCCTTGCAGCGGGGGAAGCGTAGGGTTAAAGGCGGCGTTTTCCGCATAGCTGCCGGTGAAAATACGGCCATCTTTACATTCCAGCGCCACGCCGCTCGGTGAGTGGCTATAAGGCATATGGCTCTTATTGGCTGCCGTAATCGCCGCTTGCGTTAGCGTATCGCCCGTTAACGTAAAGCCATGATCCTGCTCGTCCATCAGCAGCGTTTTGATCTCCAGATCTTTTGGCCCGAAAGCGTCAGGCAGATAATCGCGTAACGTATGCGGCGCGCGGCCCGGCAGATGAATGCGCAGATCCAGACCGCTGTTCAGCTCGTTCATAAACTGGCGACAGTGGCCGCAAGGGGTGTAGTTAACGGTGACGGCGGCGAGCCCTTTTTCGCCGCGTAGCCAGGCGTGGCTAATCGCGCTTTGTTCAGCATGCACAGTTTGTTGCATGGTGGCGCCCAGGAACTCCATATTCGCGCCGAAATACCAGTTGCCGCTAACGCCGCGCGCAATCGCGCCGACGTTAAAATGGGACAAATCGGTACGGGCGCAGGCCGCCGCCAGAGGTAACAGTGCGAAAGCCAGCGCGTCTTCGTCCAGTCCCGCCGTATTTTTAAGCGTCGAGACCTGCTCTGCGGTCAGCATGGCGGGAAAATGGTGGTCCGCCAGGATAGGGGCCAGCGCTGATTGCAAATTATCCGCAAGCTGGGCAAAAGCAGTTTGAAAACGTGGATGCATGGCGTTGCCTCATAACAATGTAATGGAACCGTAGTTTACGGGCCTGCTATGTCTTAATATGTGATCTAAATCTCATTGCTTGTGCAACTTGTGAAACTTAAATGAAAAATGCGCGACGTATCGCAAATTTTAACCCGGTCTTTTGTCCCGTCGTTAGCGCATTACCGCCAGAATGAGCGGAAACAAAAAGGGCGCTACCAGCGAGGTAATAATGCCGCAGATCACCAGCGCCAGGGAGCTAAACGCGCCTTCCTGGTAATCCAGCTCGGCGCAGCGCGCAGTACCGAGCGCATGTGAGGCGGTCCCCATTGCCAGCCCGCGTGCGGCCTTAGTACGGATGTGCATCGCGTTTAACAGCGTGTGGCCAAACACCGCGCCCAGAATACCGACAAAAATTACGCATACCGCGCTGATCGCGGGGATGCCGCCGATGCTGCCGCCCACCGCCATCGCGATAGGCGTAGTCACGGATTTAGGCAGTACCGATGCCGCGATTTCAGGCGTTGCGCCCATCAGCAAGGCAACGGATGTTCCGGTAATCATCGCTACCAGACTGCCGACAAAACAGATGCTAATAATGGATTTCCAACGCGCGCGAATCTGGTGCAACTGTTCATAAAGGGGATAGGCCAGCGCTACCACCGCCGGTTGCAGCAGATCGTTAAGTACTTCGCTGCCTTTGAAGTAGTGCTCGTAGGGAATACCGGTCAGCAACAGAAAAGGAATAATGACTACCATTGCCACCAGCAGCGGATTCAGCAACGGCATTTTAAAATGCGCCGCCAGTCTGCGGGCGGCGAAAAATACCACCAGCGTCAGCGGTAACGACCACCAGATATATGTCATCATTTTTTCGTTCCCTTCTGCCCAACCACTTTACGTTCACCGTGTATCAGATGTGAACTCCAGCTTACGACCACAAAAACGACCAGCGTACTGATAGCGCAAGAGACCACCACCGGGCCGAATTGCGCGCGCAGTAAATCAAAATATTGCATGACCCCAACGCCAATCGGCACAAACAGCAACGCCATATAACGAATCAGCACATAGCAGCCGGGGTTAACCCACTTTGCCGGCAGAATTTGCAGCGCCAGCAACACAAACAGAATTAACATCCCGATAATGCTGCCGGGAATAGTGATAGGAAGCAGTGATGCAAGAAAAATGCCTGCGTACAAACAGGCATAAATCAATACAAAAGCGCGTATATATTGCCAGATAATATTCAGTGACTTACTCATGTTTAAAGCCCTTGATGAGATGGATTCATCATACAATTAAACGTTAAAACGTGCTACCGATCACATCATGAATTCTTAGCATAGTGGGTATAGACAGCAGGAACATCGGGCAATGCCCCTGGTCGGCGGCGTTAAACCTGGGCTAAAAAATACAAAAAGCGACTCAGGGCCAAAGACGGCGTCTCATTCTTACGCCAGAACATCCCTACGCTGCCTTTTTGCTCAATTTTTGGCAAGTTTAAAATCGCCAGTTGCCCCTGGCTGGCATAGCGTTGCGCCAGCCGTAAAGAAAGAATAGAGATCATATCGCTGCTTTGCAGCAAATTGGTGCTGACGTTCATTGACGCCGATTCAATGGTGTTTTCCGGGAGCATGACGCCGTTATCGACGAGGGCGTTATCAATACTGATGCGAATAGGGGTGCCGGTTGGCCAGACTATCCATCGCCAGTGCGCCAGATCGCTCCAGGCGATCTGCGCTCGCGCGGCCAGCGGATGGTGCGGACGCGCCACAAAGCAGACCGGCTCGGTATAAAGTACCTGATAATTAAGCGGCAGTTGCAGGGCGCGGCCGCCGACACGCCCTACCACCACATCCACCTGACCGGCAAGCAAATCGTGCAGCAGCGGCGTCATTACCTTTTCTTCAATATTCAGATGCAGCGTCGGCATTTCGTTAAGCAGGCTCAGAATCGCCTGTGATACGCAGTCAGTCGCCACGGGCGAACAGCCGATCTTCAGGCTGCCAACCAGGCCGCCCTGCTTGAAACGGGCGATTTCATACTGTGAACGCTCCAGATCGTTAATTAGGCGCTGGGCGTGCTGGAGCAGTAATTTACCGCCTTCCGAGGGGCGTAGTCCTTTACTGTGGCGCTCAAAAAGCGTGATGCCTATCTCATCTTCGAGTTGAGATAGCCACTTCGATAGCGCCGGCTGGGAGATATTCATCATCCGGGCGACGTGCGTCAGGTTGCCCTGTTCGCCCAGCGCAACCAGCGTTTGCAGGTGATGTAATTTCAATTTCTGCGCCCAGTTCGCCATTCGCTATAACCTCCAGGTTATGTCTCTGCCTGAAAAGCCATTGTACATTTTATCGCTCACTCTACAAACTCGTAACATAGCAAACATAAAAACAACATCTATCTCCCTGCACTGAGGCATTAGCTATGACTCAACGACGTGATCTACAAGCCCTTATTGATGCCGCGCCCGTCGGCAAAATGCAGTGGCGCGTTATCATCTGCTGTTTTCTGGTAGTTATGCTCGACGGTTTCGACACCGCTGCGATTGGCTTCATCGCCCCGGATATTCGTACCCACTGGCAGCTAAGCGCCAGCGAACTTGCGCCGCTGTTTGGCGCAGGGCTGCTGGGGCTTACGGCCGGCGCGCTGCTATGCGGGCCGCTGGCGGATCGCTTTGGCCGCAAGCGGGTCATTGAGCTTTGCGTGGCGCTATTCGGCGCATTGAGCCTGCTTTCCGCTTTCTCGCCGGATATAGAAACCCTGGTGTTGCTGCGCTTCTTAACCGGTCTGGGACTGGGCGGAGCGATGCCGAATACCATCACCATGACGTCGGAATACCTTCCTGCTCGTCGACGCGGAGCGCTGGTCACGCTGATGTTCTGCGGTTTTACCCTGGGGTCGGCGATGGGCGGGATTGTGAGCGCGCAACTGGTGCCGCTGATTGGCTGGCACGGAATTCTGGCGTTAGGCGGCATCTTGCCTTTGATGTTGTTTTTCGGCTTGCTGTTCGCGCTGCCGGAATCTCCCCGCTGGCAGGTACGCCGCCAACTACCGCAAGCCGTTGTCGCCCGGACGGTCAGCGCCATTACCGGCGAGCGCTATCACGATACGCAATTCTTTCTGCATGAGACGGCAGCCATCGCCAAAGGCAGTATTCGCCAGCTTTTTGCCGGGCGACAGCTTGTCATTACCCTGATGTTATGGGTGGTGTTCTTTATGAGCCTGCTCATTATCTATCTGCTTTCCAGCTGGATGCCGACGTTACTTAACCATCGCGGTATTGATCTGCAACAGGCGTCGTGGGTGACTGCCGCATTCCAGGTTGGCGGCACGCTTGGCGCGCTGTTACTCGGCGTGTTGATGGACCGGCTTAACCCGTTCCGGGTACTGGCGGTGAGCTATGCGCTGGGCGCGGTTTGCATTGTCATGATAGGCCTGAGCGAAAACGGCCTTTGGCTGATGGCGCTGGCGATTTTTGGTACCGGCATCGGTATTAGCGGTTCCCAGGTAGGGCTGAATGCTCTGACGGCGACGCTGTACCCCACCCAAAGCCGGGCGACGGGCGTGAGCTGGTCGAACGCCATTGGACGCTGCGGGGCGATTGTCGGTTCGCTCTCCGGCGGCATGATGATGGCCCTCAATTTCTCTTTCGATACGTTGTTTTTTGTCATTGCTATTCCGGCGGCTATCAGCGCGGTAATGCTTACCCTGCTGACAGTGGTTGTCCGCCTTTCGATTTCTGTACCTGACGACCTGCCGCGTGCCAGCGTCGTAAACGAATAAGGAGAATCTCCATGTCTGAAATAAATCAGAACGTAAAAGATAGCCGTCAGCAGTATTACCAGCATATTTCCGGGCAGAATCTGACGCCGCTGTGGGAATCGTTACATCACCTGGTACCGCAGACGCCAAACGCCAACTGCGCGCCGGCCTACTGGAATTATCAGGAAATTCGTCCGCTACTGATGGAAAGCGGCAATGTCATTGGCGCGAAAGAGGCGATCCGCCGGGTGCTGGTGCTGGAAAATCCGGCATTGCGCGGTCAGTCGTCGATCACGGCGACCTTATATGCTGGTTTACAGCTGATCCTACCCGGCGAAGTCGCGCCGAGTCATCGCCATAACCAGTCGGCGCTGCGTTTTATCGTCGAAGGTAAAGGCGCATTTACCGCGGTGGACGGCGAGCGCACGCCAATGCATACCGGCGATTTTATCCTGACGCCGCAGTGGCGCTGGCACGATCATGGTAATCCGGGATCAGAGCCGGTGGTATGGCTGGATGGTCTGGATCTGCCGTTAGTCAACCTCCTGGGCTGTGGGTTTGCGGAAGACTATCCCGAAGATCAGCAGCCGGTAACGCGAAAAGAGGGCGATTATCTGCCGCGCTATGCAGCGAATATGCTGCCGCTGCGCCACCAGCGCGGGAACTCGTCGCCGATTTTCAACTACCGTTACGACCGCAGCCGCGAGGCGTTGCACGATCTGACCCGTATGGGCGATCCGGATGAGTGGGAAGGTTACAAGCTGCGTTACGTTAATCCCGTCACCGGCGGTTATCCGATGCCGTCGATGGGCGCGTTCCTGCAACTGCTGCCAAAAGGCTTTGCCTCGCGTGTGGCGCGGAGCACCGACAGCACTATCTACCACGTCGTTGAAGGGGCAGGGCAGGTCACTATCGGCAACGAAACTTTTCATTTTTCCGCAAAAGACATTTTTGTGGCGCCGACCTGGCATGAGGTGTCGTTTCGCAGCAGCGAAGACACGGTGTTATTCAGCTTTTCGGACAAGCCGGTTCAGGAAGCCCTGGGGCTGTTCCGCGAAGCACGTTATTAATTAGGGAGAGAGAACATGACCAAATATGTATTCCAGCCGCAGGCCCCGGTAACAGTACCCGTGGCGGGCAGTGATGAGCAGTTTCCGGTACGTCGCGTTTACTGCGTGGGTCGCAACTATGCCGCCCATGCCCGTGAAATGGGCTTTGATCCCGATCGCGAACCGCCGTTCTTCTTTTGTAAACCAGCAGACGCTGTCGTCCCGGTAGCGGCAGGGGATACCCTGGAACTGCCGTATCCGGCGCAGACCGATAACTACCATTATGAAATTGAGCTGGTGGTGGCGATTGGTAAAAAGGGGAGCGATATTCCGCTGGAAAAAGCCCATGAATATGTCTGGGGATACGCCACCGGTCTGGACATGACGCGTCGCGATCGTCAGATGGAAATGCGTCAGATGGGACGCCCGTGGGAAATTGGCAAAGCGTTCGATCTCTCCGCGCCCATTGCGCCATTACACAAAGCCGCTGAAACGCATAATGTGGATAACGCCCCTATTTGGCTACAGGTTAACGGCGAAGACCATCAACGCAGCGATATTCGTCACCTGATTTGGTCGGTGAATGAAACCATCAGCTATTTGTCCGGCTTTTTTGAATTGCAGCCAGGTGATTTGATTTTCACCGGTACGCCAGAGGGGGTGGGCGCAGTGGTGAAAGGGGATGTTATCACCGGGAACGTAGAAGGTCTGACGCCGATTGCTGTGAAAATTGTCTGAGGTGAACGATGAAGCTGTACAGTTTCTTTAATAGTTCGGCGTCTTATCGTGTACGTATTGCGCTGGCGTTAAAGGGGATTGATTACCAGACGGTGGGCGTCAATATTCGTATCGGCCAGCAGAATGCGCTGGCCTACCGACGGATGAATCCGGTAGGCCTGGTGCCGACGCTGGTCACTGATGACGGCGAATCGTTGGGGCAATCGCTGGCCATCGTCGACTGGCTGGACCGACATTTTCCGCAAACGCCGCTGCTGCCGACGAGCGACCCGGCGCGCAGCCAGGCGCTGGAAATTGTCTACGCTATCGCCTGCGATATACACCCAATCAATAACATGCGCGTGTTGCGCTACCTGACCGATGAGCTGAAGGTTAGCGAAGAGGATAAAAAACGCTGGTACGCCCACTGGATACAGCAAGGGTTAAGCGCGGTAGAGCAGCTATTGCGTAAAAGTCAGTCCGGACGATTCTGCGTGGGCGACGCGCCAGGCCTTGCGGACTGCTGCCTGATTCCTCAGTGGGCGAATGCGCTCAGGATGGGCTGCGATTTATCAGGCTATCCGCGCTGTAAAGCCGTTTATGACGCCTGCGTACAGCTACCGGCGTTTATTGCCGCCGCGCCGGAAAATCAACAAGATAAAATCCCGGCCTGAAAAGGAGAATGACCATGACTCACGTGACAAGCGCAATTATTGTAGGTGGCGGAATCGGCGGCGCGGCGACCGCGCTGTCGCTGGCGCGCCAGGGAATAAAAGTCATGCTGTTGGAAAAAGCGCACGAAATTGGCGAGATTGGCGCGGGTATTCAGCTTGGGCCGAACGCTTTTTCGGCGCTGGATAGTCTCGGTGTGGGCGATGTTGCCCGCCAGCGTGCGGTGTTTACCGATCACATTACCATGATGGATGCCGTGAATGCCGAAGAAGTGGTATGCATTGAAACCGGGCAGGCGTTCCGCGACCATTTTGGCGGGCCGTATGCGGTAATTCACCGGGTAGATATTCATGCAACGGTATGGGAAGCGGTGCTGACGCACCCTGGCGTGGAGTATCGTACCTCGACCCATATTGTCGATATCCGCCAGACGCCGGATGACGTTACGGTGTTTGATGAGCAGGGAAATAGCTGGACGGCGGATATTCTCGTGGGCTGCGACGGCGTTAAATCGGTCGTGCGGCAAAGTTTACTCGGCGATGCGCCGCGCGTAACGGGGCATGTAGTTTATCGGGCGGTGATTGATTGCGACGATATGCCGGACGATTTACGTATTAACGCACCGGTGCTGTGGGCAGGCCCGCATTGTCACCTGGTCCATTATCCGCTCCGTGGAGGTCAACAGTACAATCTGGTGGTGACATTCCACAGCCGCCAGCAAGAAGAGTGGGGCGTGAAAGACGGCAGTAAAGAAGAGGTGCTCTCTTATTTTGCCGGCATTCATCCCCGCCCGCGCCAGATGCTGGATAAGCCGACCTCCTGGCGCCGCTGGTCGACCGCCGATCGCGAGCCGGTCGCAAAATGGGGAACCGAGCGTATCACTCTGGTGGGCGACGCCGCGCATCCGGTGGCGCAATATATGGCCCAGGGCGCCTGTATGGCGCTGGAAGACGCCGTCACGCTAGGCAAAGCGCTGGAACGCTGCGACGGCGACGCGCAGCAGGCATTTGCGCTGTATGAGTCGGTGCGTATTCCCCGCACGGCGCGTATCGTCTGGTCTACCCGCGAGATGGGGCGTCTCTATCACGCCGCCGGGGTGGAGCGTCAGGTGCGTAATCTGTTGTGGAAAGGAAAATCGCAGGAGGCGTTTTATCGTGGTATCGAATGGCTGTACGGCTGGAAAGAAGATAACTGTCTTGAGCCGCGTTGAGCGCCTTACGTGACGTAGCGTGGCGTTTGCGCCGCCACCTGGCAAAAAGTTTTGCTCATCGCAGAGAGGCGTTATGATAGCGCCTCTTTTTTTGCTGTGGATACCGATATGCGTGTTTTACTGGCGCCGATGGAAGGCGTGCTCGACGCGTTAGTGCGCGAGCTGCTGACCGAAGTGAATGATTACGATCTCTGCATCACCGAATTTGTGCGCGTGGTGGATCAGCTGCTGCCGGTAAAAGTGTTTCATCGCATCTGCCCGGAGTTGCATCACGCCAGCCGCACGCCGTCCGGCACGCCGGTGCGTATTCAGCTTCTGGGCCAGCATCCGCAGTGGCTGGCGGAAAACGCCGCGCGGGCGACGGCGTTGGGATCGTATGGCGTGGACCTGAACTGCGGCTGTCCGTCAAAAGTGGTGAACGGCAGCGGCGGCGGCGCGACATTGCTCAAAGATCCCGAGCTCATCTATCAGGGCGCGAAAGCGATGCGGGCCGCGGTACCGTCGCATCTGCCGGTGACGGTAAAAGTGCGTCTCGGCTGGGATAGCGGCGATAGAAAATTTGAAATCGCCGATGCGGTGCAGCAGGCCGGCGCCAGTGAACTGGTGGTGCATGGCCGTACCAAAGCGCAGGGCTACCGCGCCGAGCATATCGACTGGCAGGCGATCGGCGAAATACGCCAGCGTCTGACTATTCCGGTTATCGCTAATGGCGAAATCTGGGACTGGCAGAGCGCGCAGGCATGTATGGCGACCAGCGGCTGCGATGCGGTGATGATTGGCCGTGGGGCGTTAAATATTCCTAACCTGAGCCGGGTGGTGAAGTATAACGAGCCGCGTATGCCGTGGTCGGAAGTGGTGACGTTATTACAAAAATATACCCGACTGGAAAAGCAGGGCGATACCGGTTTATACCATGTCGCGCGTATTAAACAGTGGTTGGGATATTTACGTAAGGAATATATTGAGGCGACGGAACTCTTTCAGTCGATTCGGGCGTTAAACCGTTCGTCCGAGATTGCGCGGGCGATTCAGGCTATTAAAATCTAATCTCTACAGCGTCCAGAACGTGTGCCGGGCAGATACTATCGCTGCCCGGCGCAGGAATCAGAAAATCATCTTAAACACGCCCGTTACCACCAACAGCCCAATCAGAAAAATAATTAAGATTGCCCATAGAAGAATTTTCATTGTTTGTCCCTTTATTGGTAAATACAAACAAAGTATAGGAAAGTATTAAGCCATCTGCTGCTTTGTTGGGCGCGGCGACGTTTAACTCATGAAGGCTGCTGGCGCGTATTGCAGCAAAATCGTTCATTTATGAACGGGTTAGTGGGACTTTTCATTGAAGTATTACATCAAAAAATGTATCAGATGAAATTATTTGCTAATCATATAAATTTCAAAATATGTCTTTTGTTGTCTGATGATGTATTGCCACGCGTAACTAAAAAATAGATCGCCGTAAGACGTACTCTCTGCGCACCTTTTTTTATCAGAACACCTCCATGAATCGTAATTCTTTCCTTGCCGCGACAGCGAGCTTACCGCTTTTTATTTTGCTGGCGGGTTGCGCCCCCATGCACGATACCCGCCAGTCGCTGACCCAGCAGACGCCCTCTTCTCATGTTGATTCCAGCCTGCCGGCGGCATTGAAAAACGGTTGGCCGGATAGCCAGTGGTGGAAGGCGTATCACGATGCGCAGCTTGACGCGCTGATTGATAATGCCATACAGCATTCGCCGGATATGCAGGTGGCTGAACAGCGTATTCAACTGGCGGAAGCGCAGGCGAAAGCGGTTGAGGCGCAGGACGGCCCGCAGCTCGATTTTTCTGCCGACGTTGAGCGCCAGCGAATGTCAGCGGAAGGGCTGATGGGGCCATTCGCGATTACCGACCCCGCGGCGGGAACGACCGGGCCGTGGTATACCAACGGTACATTCGGCCTGACGGCGGGCTGGGATCTGGATTTATGGGGGAAAAACCGCGCTGAAGTTACCGCGCGGATCGGGGCGGTCAAAGCGCGCGAAGCGGAGCAGGAGCAAACCCGACAACTGCTGGCAAGCGGCGTGGCGCGACTCTACTGGGAGTGGCAGACGCAGGCGGCGCTGAAAAATGTGCTGATGCAAATCGAGCATGAGCAGCAAAACGTGGTGACGGTAAACCGGGAGCTGTATCAACACGGCATTACTTCTTCTGTTGAAGGGGTCGAGACCGATATCGACGCCAGCAAAACCCAGCAGCAGTTGAATGACGTTAACGGTAAAATGAAGGTGATTGAAGCGCGGCTCAGCGCGCTAACCAATACGCAATCGGCGGCGCTCAAGCTGCGTCAGGTGAGTCTCCCCGCCGTTGAAAGCCAGTTACCGTCACAACTGGGGTATTCGTTGCTGGCGCGCCGGGCGGATCTACAGGCCGCGCACTGGTACATTGAATCCTCGTTGAGCAGCATTGACGCCGCGAAGGCCGCGTTTTATCCCGATATCAATCTGATGGCTTTTTTACAGCAGGATGCGTTACATCTGAGCGATCTGTTCCGCCATTCCGCACAGCAATATGGCATTACCGGCGGGCTGACGCTGCCGATTTTCGACAGCGGCAGGCTGAATGCCAACCTCGATATCGCCAAAGCGCAAAGCAACCTTTCTATCGCCAACTACAACAAAGCGGTGGTAGATGCGGTTAATGATGTGGCGCGCGCCGCCAGTCAGGTAGAGACGCTGGCGCAGAAAAATCAGCATCAGCAGCAGATTGAGCATGACGCGCAGCGTGTGGTCGGTCTGGCGCAAGCGCGCTTTAATGCCGGCATTATTGCGGGTTCCCGCGTGAGCGAGGCCAAAATCCCGGCACTGCGCGAGCAGTGTAACGGCTTGCTGTTGCAGGGCCAGTGGCTGGATGCCTCTATTCAGCTTACCAGCACGCTGGGCGGCGGTTATCATTCCTGATTTTTCCGGATGATTCAGACAGGGTTCCTATACTTAGGCTGTGTATGAATCATCCGGAGAGGAATATGACCAAAGTCGCAATTGTAACGGCATCAGATTCGGGAATTGGCAAAGCGTGTGCATTGTTATTAGCACAAAACGGTTTTGATATTGGTATCACCTGGCATTCTGATGAACGCGGCGCGCAGGAGACGGCGAAAAAAGCGGCGCAATTTGGTGTGCGGGCTGAGACCATTCATCTTGACCTGAGCCAGTTACCCGAGGGCGCGCAGGCCATTGAACATCTTATTCAGCGCCTGGGGCGCGTTGACGTGCTGGTCAATAATGCCGGGGCGATGACCAAATCCGCGTTTATTGATATGCCGTTTACGCAGTGGCGGCAAATTTTTACCGTGGACGTCGATGGCGCGTTTCTCTGCGCGCAGATCGCCGCCCGGCATATGATTAAACAAGGAGAGGGAGGGCGCATTATCAACATCACCTCCGTCCATGAGCATACGCCGCTTCCGCAAGCCAGCGCCTATACCGCGGCGAAACATGCGCTGGGGGGATTGACTAAATCCATGGCGCTGGAACTGATTGAACATCATATTTTGGTCAACGCCGTCGCGCCAGGCGCTATCGCCACGCCGATGAATGATATGGATGACAGCGACATTGAGCCGGGATCGGAACCCTCGATCCCTATTGCCCGACCGGGTTCTACGCATGAAATAGCCAGCCTCGTCGCCTGGCTGTGTTCGGAAGGCGCAAGCTATACCACCGGTCAGTCGCTGATTGTCGACGGCGGGTTTATGCTGGCGAATCCGCAATTCAACGCAAAATAAACGCCGGGTGCCGGATGGCGGCGTTATGCCATCCGGATACCATCAGGTTTAACGGGCCTCCGCTTTGCCGCGTCTTTTCAGCCACCAGCGCACGCCCACCACCAGGACGATGGCCAGAATCAGCCAGACCCCGTGCCTGAGATGCTGATCGAGGTCGTGCAGCCATGGCGCGATCACCTCGCCGCCAAGATATCCCAGCGTGGTAAACAGCAGCGCCCAGATCAGCGCCCCTACAATATTCAGCGGCAGAAAAATTTTAGGCGGCAGGCGGCTGGCGCCAATCAGCAGCGGGCCAACCACCCGGAAGCCATACATAAAACGCGTGCCGATCACAAACAGATACGGATGGCGTTGGATCATTTTCTGCGCGCGACGAATCTTCGTATGATAACGCGGGAAACGACGCAGGATCTTCCCGCCATAGCATCGTCCTAACAGGTAAAGTAGCTGATCGCCCATCATCCCTCCCAGCGCGACGGCCGCCGCCACCAGCGGAAACTTGAGCAATCCCTGATGCGCCGCGACGCCCCCCAACAGGGTAACGGTTTCACCTTCGGCCATACTGCCGATAACCAGCGCCGCATAGCCATAATGCGTAATAAGCGTGTTGATATCCATGCGTAAACCACCTCCAGCATTAAGCATACACCCTGGCAAGAGGCGTGCGTGGCAAAGCCGACGTTTTGCCGGAGACTATTTTACCATTGCTCATAAAATAACCAGAAACTGAATTATACTTGAACATACTGGCATCTGAGGCAGCAGAAGGGGGCAGTATGAACCATGTATGGGGGCTTTTTTCCCATCCTGATCGGGAAATGCAGGTGATCAAAAGCGAAAACGAAACCGTTTCGCATCACTATACGCACCATGTTTTGCTGATGGCGGCGATTCCCGTCGTCTGCGCCTTTATCGGCACGACGCAAATCGGCTGGAATTTTGGCGACGGCAACGTGTTACAACTCTCGCTGTTTACCGCTTTTGCGCTGGCGGTCTTGTTCTACGGCGTGATGCTGGCGGGCGTCGCGGTGATGGGACGTGTCATCTGGTGGATGGCGCGAAACTATCCGCAACGGCCATCGCTTGCGCGCTGTATGGTTTTTGCCGGCTATGTCGCGACGCCGCTGTTTTTAAGTGGTCTGGTGGCGCTCTATCCCCTGGTATGGCTATGCGCTTTGGTCGGCGCTGTCGCGCTCTTTTACACCGGCTATTTGCTGTATTTGGGTATTCCGACTTTCCTTAACATTAATAGAGAGGAAGGATTAAGCTTCTCCAGTTCGACGCTCGCTATCGGCGTACTGGTCCTGGAGGTGCTACTGGCGATCACCGTGATCCTGTGGGGATACGGCTACCGCCTGTTCTGATGCGAAAAAGGGCTGGCGCAAAAGCCAGCAATGCAGCATTTGCTGACGATTCTTCTGTAGCGGCAACGCTGGCGTGCCGCTATGATGCCACTGCTAGCTTGAGTATAATCTTAGCTCAGGCGGTGTGCGTTACGACGCGCGTGAATCATTATCAGAAATCTCATCATGCTGAAATTCCGAGCTTCATTCCTGAGCCTTGCTCTGATGTTGGCCGTACCTTTTGCCCCGCAGGCCGTGGCGAAAACGGCAGCGACAACCGCGGCGTCTCAACCTGAGATTGCCTCCGGTAGCGCAATGATTGTTGATCTCAACACCAATAAAGTGATCTATTCGAACCACCCGGATCTGGTGCGTCCGATTGCCTCGATAACCAAATTAATGACGGCGATGGTCGTGCTCGACGCGCGATTGCCGCTGGATGAAATACTGAAGGTCGATATCAGCCAGACGCCGGAAATGAAAGGGGTTTACTCCCGCGTACGCCTGAACAGCGAAATTAGTCGCAAAAATATGTTGCTGCTGGCGTTGATGTCATCCGAAAACCGTGCGGCGGCAAGCCTGGCGCACTATTATCCTGGCGGTTATAACGCGTTTATTAAAGCAATGAATGCGAAGGCGAAAGCGCTGGGCATGACGCATACCCGCTTCGTTGAGCCGACGGGGCTGTCGATTCATAACGTCTCGACCGCGCGGGATTTAACAAAATTGCTGATTGCCACGAAGCAATACCCGCTGATTGGCCAGCTAAGCACCACGCGCGAAGATATGGCGACATTCTCGCATCCGGCGTATACGCTGCCGTTTCGCAATACCAACCATTTGGTCTACCGTGATAACTGGAATATCCAGTTAACGAAAACCGGCTTTACCAATGCGGCGGGGCATTGCCTGGTGATGCGTACCGTGATCAATAACAAACCGGTCGCGCTGGTGGTCATGGACGCGTTCGGCAAATATACCCACTTTGCGGACGCCAGTCGCCTGCGTACATGGATTGAAACCGGTAAAGTCATGCCCGTTCCGGCTGCCGCGCTGAGCTATAAAAAGCAAAAAGCCGCGCAAATGGCGGCAGCCAGCGCCAGTGCCGGGGCGCAAACCGCACAGAACGATTAAGTCGCCGCAGGCCCGGCAGGCATCGCGCCGCCGGGCTTCACGGTAAACCGCACGGTGTTAATGCGTTTCATCGGGCGTATTTTCCTGCCAGAATTTCCGCTTACTCGTTTTGCCGATACCGGGGTTCATACTGTTGGTTGGGTCATTTTGCCGATAAAAACGCGTCAGCGTTTCCGGCGCTTTATACAGATGTCCAACGTTGTGCTCCGCCGGGTATTGTGCCCCGCGCGCCTGCAACAGCTCCAACATTTGCGCTTTCAGCGCATGGACGTCGACGCCTTTCTTCACGATATAGTCCTGATGAAAAACGTGGCACATAAAGTGGCCGTAATAGAGTTTATGTACCAGTTGGCTGTCGATTTCCGGCGGCAGATGCTCGAACCAGTCGGTATCGTTGCGGCGCAGAGCGATATCCAGCGCCAGAATATCTTCCACTTCATCAGCGTGTACGGCCTGATAACGAATCGCCGCGCCAGCAGCGGCGAAGCGGTGCAGGAAGGCTTTGCTGCCCTCTTCCGGCGTACAGGTGAAGAAACCGCCCTCAGCGGATTTAAAAAATTCATTCAGCCAGCGTTGCGCTTCTGCGACGCCGTCTCCCGCCATTTTTAACAGCAGATGATGCTCATATTTATCGCGCCAGTTTTTCATTCGCGGCGGCAGATGGCTGGGAAACAGGTGGCCGAATTTCTGCATCGCGCGGTCGGTGAAATGCGGTCGGAAAAATTTTACTTTTTCCAGCATCGCATCGGTTCGGCCTTTTAGCGTGAAAAAGAATGGCATCTTGTCGGTGCCGAGTTTATCGATCATCAGAAAGGTATCTTTACCGTACTGCTCCGCAATATCGTAGATATCGCGATGCATATATTCTCCCGCCACTGGCAGATTGTCGAAGTTCGCCAGAATATGCCGACGGATTTCAGTCAGTACCGCGGGCTGATTGGTGCCGATATAAAAAACCTGCTGATTTTTTTCCGCTGCAAAGGTATCAAGGCGAACGGTAAAAACCGCCAGTTTTCCGGCGCAGCCGGAAGATTCAAACAAACGGTCCGGGTCGGCGTTATAGCGGGCGGGCGTATCGGCGTTGATATCTCGTACCCGCGTCACGTAGTCGTGATCGTGCGCATGACGACCATCGTGACGCACATCCTCATCTTTAATCCGTTCATCATCCAGCTTGCTCAGGATCTGCTCCGGCGTATGCCCAAGATCGATACCCAGATGATTGACCAGTTGCAGTTTGCCTTGCTCGTCAATACGGGCAAAGAGCGACATCTCGGTATAGGCCGGGCCGCGCTGCACCAGCGAGCCGCCGGAGTTATTACAGATGCCGCCGATGACCGACGCGCCGATACACGACGAACCAATCACCGAGTGCGGTTCACGGCCCAGCGGTTTAAGCGCTTTTTCCAGCGCATAGAGCGTCGTACCGGGCCAGGCCAGAACCTGTTGGCCGTTATCCAGTAAGTGCAGCTTATCCAGCCGCTGGGTGCTGATAATCACAATATCGCGATCGTAGTCGTTGCCGTTCGGCGTGGAGCCTTCCGTCAGACCGGTGTTGGCGGCCTGCATCAGAATAATTTTGTCAGCGTTAACGCAGGCGTTGAGCACACGCCACAGTTCCAGTAACGAACTTGGGAAAACAACGGCCAGCGCATCGCCCTGACCGGAACGGAAACCCTTGCGATAGCGGGCGGTTTTGGCGGGGTCTGTCAGCAGGTGAGAATGGCCTACCAGGCGGGCCAGCTCATTCAGGAACGTTTTATTATCAGTCATTGTTATGGAAGACATTCTCCACTCCTTGTGGTGGGACAAAATATCAGCGTTAAGCATAGCGCTTGGTATGACAATACGCTTTCTCATTCAAATTGTCTCTGTGTTGGTGGTATTCATTTGCCGCCTTGATACCATTTGCTGGCGGCTGCGTATTCGACTGTGCGGAAAATTAGGAGAATAACCTTCGCTTTCTTCTCCTCTCGCGTTTAGGCTTATGGCAAACTGCGGTTTTTATTCTGTTTTTACCGCCTCGTCGGGATAAAGATAAAGAGAGACTCAACATGAAATGGTTATGTTCAGTAGGTGTTGCTGTGAGTCTGGCGATGCAGCCAGCATTGGCGGAAAACCTGTTTGGCAATCACCCGCTGACGCCCGAAGCGCGCGACGCGTTCGTCACGGATTTACTCAAGAAAATGACTGTCGATGAAAAAATTGGTCAGTTACGTCTGATCAGCGTCGGCCCTGATAACCCAAAAGAAGCGATTCGCGAGATGATCAAAGACGGGCAGGTAGGGGCGATTTTCAATACCGTCACCCGCCAGGATATCCGTCAAATGCAGGATCAGGTGATGGCGTTGAGCCGCCTGAAAATTCCTCTCTTTTTTGCCTATGACGTGGTACACGGCCAGCGAACCGTCTTCCCAATAAGCCTCGGTCTGGCTTCTTCTTTTAATCTGGATGCGGTAAGAACCGTAGGACGCGTATCGGCGTATGAAGCGGCGGACGACGGTCTGAATATGACCTGGGCGCCGATGGTGGATGTCTCCCGCGATCCGCGTTGGGGACGCGCCTCCGAAGGCTTTGGCGAAGATACATATTTAACCTCCATCATGGGCGAAACCATGGTGAAAGCGATGCAGGGCAAAAGTCCGGCGGATCGCTATTCGGTGATGACCAGCGTGAAACATTTTGCCGCCTATGGCGCCGTTGAAGGTGGTAAAGAATACAACACCGTGGATATGAGTTCCCAGCGTCTGTTTAATGACTATATGCCGCCGTACAAAGCGGGGCTGGATGCGGGGAGCGGCGCGGTGATGGTGGCGCTGAACTCGCTGAACGGCACGCCTGCGACGTCAGATTCCTGGCTATTGAAAGATGTCCTGCGCGATGAGTGGGGCTTTAAGGGAATTACCGTTTCCGACCACGGCGCTATTAAAGAACTGATTAAACACGGTACCGCGGCCGACCCGGAAGATGCGGTGCGCGTGGCGCTAAAGGCAGGGGTGGATATGAGCATGGCGGATGAGTATTACAGCAAATATCTGCCGGGTCTGATTAAATCGGGCAAAGTGACGATGGCGGAACTGGACGACGCGACGCGCCATGTGCTCAACGTAAAATATGACATGGGATTGTTTAACGACCCCTATAGCCATCTGGGGCCGAAAGAGAGCGACCCGGTGGACACCAATGCCGAAAGCCGCCTGCATCGTAAAGAGGCGCGGGAAGTGGCGCGGGAAAGTGTGGTACTGCTGAAAAACCGGCTGGAAACGCTGCCGTTGAAAAAATCGGGCACCATTGCCGTTGTTGGGCCGCTGGCCGACAGTCAACGTGATGTAATGGGGAGCTGGTCTGCTGCTGGGGTCGCGAATCAGTCGGTGACGGTGCTGGCGGGTATTCAAAATGCCGTCGGCGACGGGGCGAAGATCCTCTATGCCAAAGGGGCGAATATCACTAACGATAAAGATATCGTCGATTTCTTAAACCTGTATGAAGAGGCGGTGAAAATCGATCCGCGTTCACCGCAGGCGATGATTGATGAGGCGGTGCAGGCGGCGAAACAGGCCGATGTAGTGGTCGCAGTGGTAGGCGAGTCGCAGGGGATGGCGCATGAAGCCTCCAGCCGTACCAATATCACCATTCCGCAGAGTCAGCGCGACTTAATCACCGCTCTGAAAGCCACCGGTAAGCCGCTGGTACTGGTATTAATGAACGGCAGACCGCTGGCGCTGGTAAAAGAAGATCAACAGGCCGATGCGATTCTGGAGACCTGGTTTGCCGGGACGGAAGGCGGCAACGCCATTGCCGATGTGCTGTTTGGCGATTACAACCCGTCAGGCAAACTGCCGATCTCCTTCCCGCGTTCGGTGGGACAAATTCCGGTCTATTACAGCCATCTCAATACGGGACGCCCGTATAATCCTGAAAAGCCAAACAAATACACCTCACGCTATTTTGACGAAGCGAATGGCCCGCTCTATCCGTTTGGTTACGGTCTGAGCTACACCACATTTACGGTGTCTGACGTCACGCTCTCCTCACCGACAATGCAACGCGACGGCAAAGTCACGGCCAGCGTAGAGGTCACGAACACCGGTAAACGCGAAGGGGCAACGGTCATCCAGATGTACTTACAGGATGTCACGGCGTCAATGAGCCGCCCGGTGAAGCAATTAAAAGGCTTTGAAAAAATCACCCTCAAGCCTGGCGAACGTAAAACCGTGAGTTTCCCGATTGATATCGAGGCGTTGAAGTTCTGGAATCAGCAGATGAAATATGACGCGGAACCCGGCAAGTTCAACGTCTTTATCGGCGTGGATTCCGCTCGCGTTAAACAAGGATCGTTCGAGCTACTGTAAGCCTGCCGTCAACAGGGCGCGATAGCTGCGCCCTGTCTGGCAATGACTTTTCCTGTCCCCCCTTTTATTGCCTGCCACGTCACTTACACTGGCGGAAAATCCCAGGTTAAACGCAGACTTTTCAACTATGCTTTTTTCTCAAGTCTCTGAAAAAGGCCGTAAAAGGATGAGGAAAGCATCATGACGATCTCAAAGCTATGGGTAAGTTCGCTGGCGTTGCTGGCGACGGTGAGTTTACCTCTACAGGCGGCATCGCCCGTGACGGTCGGGTCAAAGATTGATACCGAAGGCGCGCTGCTCGGCAACATGATTTTGCAGGTACTGGAAAGCCACGGCGTTAAAACGGTCAATAAAATTCAGCTCGGGACCACGCCAGTCGTTCGTGGCGCGATTACCGCCGGAGAGCTGGATATCTATCCGGAATACACCGGTAACGGGGCGTTCTTTTTTAAAGATGAAAACGATCCGGCATGGAAAAATGCAAAGCAAGGCTTTGAGAAAGTCAAAAAACTGGATGCGGAGCAGAATAAGCTGGTCTGGTTGACGCCTGCGCCGGCCAACAACACCTGGACCATCGCGGTACGCCAGGACATCGCGGAAAAAAATAAACTCTCCTCGCTTGCCGATCTCAGCCGTTATCTGAAAGAGGGCGGCACTTTTAAACTGGCGGCGTCTGCGGAATTTATCGAACGGGCGGATGCGCTGCCGGCATTTGAAAAAGCCTATGATTTTACCTTGAATCAGAACCAGCTCTTGTCGCTGGCGGGCGGCGATACGGCGGTCACGATCAAAGCCGCCGCGCAACAAACATCCGGCGTTAACGCCGCGATGGCGTATGGCACCGACGGCCCTGTCGCCGCGCTGGGTCTGCAAACCCTGAGCGACCCGAAAGGCGTCCAGCCTATCTATGCGCCCGCGCCGGTAGTGCGTGAATCGGTGTTGCAGGCCTATCCGCAGATAGCCGACTGGCTGCAGCCCGTTTTCGCCAGCCTTGATGAGAAAACGCTGCAACAGTTGAACGCCAGAATCGCCGTAGAAGGGCTGGATGCGAAAAAAGTCGCCGCAGATTACCTCCGACAAAAAGGGTGGGTGAAGTAATCTGTGAGTGACGCTGCCAAAAAAATTACGGTTAATCGTGTGCTGTTGCTGTTGGTTGTTCTGACCCTGCTTGCTGTCGCGCTGCCTTTCATTAATTACGCCCCGAATCGTCTGGTGAGCGGCGAGGGGCGCCAGTTATGGGAGATCTGGCCGGCGACCATCTGGATGCTGACTGGCGCGGGATGCGCGCTGTTTACGCTGTGCTTTGTACCCGGTAAACGCGGTAGCGTACTGACGCTGATGATGGCGCAGACGCTTTTTATTGTCATGCTGTGGGGAGTCGGCAGGGCGGCGACCCAGTTGGCGCAGGAGGGCAGTCCGCTGGCGCGTACCAGTCTGGGAAGTGGATTGTGGCTGGGCCTCGGTCTGATGCTGCTGGCCTGTAGCGATGCGATCCGCCGTATTACCGTTGGGCCGCTGTGGCGCTGGTTGCTGCACGCGCAAATTGTCATTGTCCCGCTGGCACTGCTGTTTTCAGGCACGTTCGACAACCTCTCGCTTCTGAAAGAGTATACCAATCGCCAGGATGTTTTCGATGCCGCGCTGGTGCAACATTTGATGTTACTGGCGGGCACGGTGCTGCCGGCGCTGGCGATCGGACTACCGTTGGGCGTCTGGTGTTATTTTTCCGCCTCACGCCAGGGGCCGGTGTTTACCGTGCTGAATGTGATCCAGACTATCCCTTCCGTCGCGCTGTTTGGCCTGCTGATTGCGCCGTTGGCCGGGCTGGTGAAACAGTTTCCGTGGCTTGCCGAATTCGGCGTCGCGGGAACCGGCATGACGCCTGCGCTGATAGCGCTGGTGCTCTATGCATTATTGCCGCTGGTGCGCGGCGTGGTCGCCGGGCTCAATCAGGTGCCGCGCGATGTGCTGGAGAGCGCAAGAGCAATGGGAATGAGTAGCGGCCAGCGCTTCAGGCATGTGCAACTGCCGCTGGCGCTGCCGGTCTTTTTACGTAGCCTGCGGGTAGTCATGGTCCAGACAGTGGGAATGGCCGTCGTCGCCGCGCTGATTGGCGCGGGAGGTTTCGGCGCGCTGGTGTTTCAGGGGCTATTGAGCAGCGCCATTGATTTAGTCCTGTTGGGCGTCATTCCGGTGATTGCGCTGGCGGTAGTGATCGACGCGCTGTTTGATTTATGGATCGCGTTTTTGAAGGGAGCAACCGATGATTGAATTTAACCATGTCAGTAAAACCTTCGGCGATCAACAGGCTGTTAGCGACCTCAATTTGCACTTTAGCGAAGGCAGCTTTTCGGTGTTAATTGGCACCTCCGGTTCGGGAAAATCGACCACGCTGAAGATGATTAACCGGCTGGTAGAGCATGATAGCGGAACGATCCGTTTTGCCGGGGAAGAGATCCGCAGCCTGCCGGTGCTTGAACTGCGCCGTCGCATGGGCTATGCCATTCAGTCTATCGGTCTTTTTCCCCACTGGACGGTGGCGCAAAATATCGCCACCGTACCGCAACTACAAAAGTGGTCGCGTGCGCGGATTAACGATCGTATTGACGAACTGATGGCATTATTGGGTCTGGAAAGCGCGCTGCGCGATCGCTATCCGCATCAGCTTTCCGGCGGGCAACAGCAGCGGGTCGGCGTTGCGCGGGCGCTGGCTGCCGATCCGCAGGTATTGCTGATGGACGAGCCTTTCGGCGCGCTTGATCCGGTAACACGCGGCGCATTGCAGCAGGAGATGACCCGCATTCATCAGCTACTGGGGCGCACCATCGTACTGGTGACGCACGACATCGACGAGGCGCTACGCCTCGCCGACCATCTGGTGCTGATGGACGGGGGCCACGTTATCCAACAGGGATCGCCGCTTTCTATGCTGACCTCGCCGGAAAATGATTTCGTGCAGGCGTTTTTTGGCCGCAGCGAGCTGGGTGTAAGGCTGCTTTCGTTACGTAGCGTAGGCGATTATGTACGTCGGCATGAACAGCTCAGCGGCGACGCGCTGGTGGAAGAGATGACGCTACGCGATGCGCTATCGATGTTTGTCGCCCGTCGGTGCGACGTCCTGCCGGTGGCGAATCAGCAGGGCGAGCCCTGCGGTACGCTCCATTTCCGCGATCTGCTTTCGGAGACGTCCCCTCGTGAAACGACTGTGTGATCCGCTTCTCTGGCTTATTGTTCTGTTCTTGCTTCTGCTGTTTGGATTGCCTTATAGCCAGCCGTTCTTCGCCGCGCTGTTTCCCGATTTACCGCGCCCGGTCTACCAACAGGAGAGTTTTGCCGCCCTCGCGCTCGCCCATTTCTGGTTGGTGGGCATCTCAAGTCTGTTTGCCGTCGTGGTGGGCGTCGGCGCAGGGATTGCGGTCACGCGAGAAAGTGGGAAAGAGTTTCGTCCCATGGTGGAGACTATCGCCGCCGTCGGGCAGACCTTTCCGCCGGTCGCGGTACTGGCGATCGCGGTACCCGTCATGGGTTTTGGTCAGCAACCGGCCATTATCGCCTTGATCCTGTATGGGGTGTTGCCCATCCTGCAGGCGACCCTGGCCGGACTGGGCGCGGTGCCTGCCAGCGTGATGAGCGTTGCCAGCGGTATGGGAATGAGCCGTCGCCAACAGTTGTATCAGGTTGAGCTACCGCTGGCCGCGTCGGTGATTCTGGCGGGCATCCGAACCTCGGTGATTATCAATATTGGTACGGCGACCATCGCTTCAACGGTGGGGGCCAGTACGTTAGGCACGCCGATCATTATCGGGCTTAGCGGCTTTAATACGGCCTATGTTATCCAGGGGGCGCTGCTGGTGGCGCTGGCGGCGATCATTATCGATCGCCTGTTTGAAAGGCTGACGCGCGCGCTTACCCGGCACGCAAAATAAAACTGTAACCTGCCAGCATCACGCCGCCGATACCGCCAATAGCCATCAGCAGGAAAAGGGCGATCACCCCGATTTTCGCTACGCGCATTATGTACTCCTTATGTTAATAAAAGGAGTATACATTAAAGCGAATTTGTTAGCTGCTGTTTAAACGCCAAGGGGATGAATGTCGCGTCCCTGGGCGCGCCATGCCAGGAGTTGCTGCTGCTGCGCCAGCGTCTGGTTTTCTCCGCACCATACCAGTAACGTCTTGCCGTCAAACAGTTCCGGGCGGAACTGGCTAAGCGAGTGCGCCAGCACGTCGATTCGCCATCCCTGTTGGCTGGCGACCCAACCTTCCAGCCACAGGCGGGTGGTATCATGGATATTCCAGCCGATCACCAACGCATCTTTTCCCTGTTTCTTACGCGCAGACGCCAGGCAGAGCGCAATATAGTTGATCAGGATACCGTCAAGAATGCCGAGCAGCGCCTGAAGGGCGGGTTGTTGGCACTGTAATCGTCGCCGCAGCGGGACGAACAGGTTAGTGGTCAATGTTTGGGCTGGATAATCCTGACCGCGTTCTTTGACCCATAACCGTAAACTGTGCAGATTACTGCTTTGCAGGTAGTGCAGCAGGATCTCCTGCTGTTCGCGCCAGCCGTTAGGTTGTTCGCTACTGTCGCTACTGAGCAGCACTTTGACTTTGCTGACCTGAACGCCGTTATCTATCCAGCGCTTGATTTCGCGGATTCTGTCGATATCGGCATCGTTAAACAGACGATGACCGCCATCCGTTCGCTGTGGTTTTAAAAGTCCATAACGTCTCTGCCACGCGCGCAACGTGACAGGATTGATATCACAAAGCAAAGCCACTTCACCAATTGTGTAAAGCGCCATCGTTTCACCCTTGCTCGCGAGGTCCCGGTTTAACTTTAGACGCTCTTTTAGGAACCAGGAAGTTTTGCCTGTTTTTTATGCATTAAAACGCGAAGTAGCGGGTTGCGGCGCGGCGTTTAAGTGATCGTATTCACGAATTCATATTTTTATGCAACAGTTCAAAGAAAGTTAATCGTACTCAATGTATGTTACGCGCTTTTAATTGAAGTGTGGTTTGCGGGTATGTACGAGTTTAATCTGGTGTTGCTGCTGCTTCAGCAGATGTGCGTGTTTCTGGTCATTGCGTGGCTAATGAGTAAAACGCGCCTGTTCATCCCGCTTATGCAGGTCACGGTTCGTCTGCCGCACAAGCTTCTGTGTTACGTCACGTTTTCTATCTTCTGCATTATGGGCACTTATTTTGGGCTACATATCGAAGATTCGATTGCCAATACCCGCGCGATTGGCGCGGTGATGGGTGGCCTACTCGGCGGGCCGGTCGTCGGCGGGCTGGTCGGCCTGACCGGTGGGTTACATCGGTATTCTATGGGCGGCATGACGGCGCTGAGCTGTATGATTTCCACCATCGTCGAAGGGCTGCTGGGCGGGTTGGTACACAGCGTTCTCATACGTCGCGGACGCCCGGACAAAGTGTTTAGCCCGCTGACGGCGGGAGCAATTACGTGTGTTGCCGAACTGGTGCAGATGCTGATCATTTTACTGATAGCCAGGCCGTTTGACGATGCCCTGCATCTGGTCAGTAATATTGCCGCGCCGATGATGGTGACGAATACCGTTGGCGCCGCGCTGTTCATGCGTATTTTGCTCGATAAGCGCGCCATGTTCGAAAAATATACTTCGGCATTTTCTGCTACCGCGCTGAAGGTCGCCGCGTCAACGGAGGGGATTCTGCGTCAGGGATTTAACGAAGTGAACAGTATGAAGGTGGCGCAGGTGTTATATCAGGAGTTGGATATCGGCGCCGTCGCCATCACCGATCGCGAAAAACTGCTGGCTTTTACCGGTATTGGCGACGATCACCATCTACCGGGCAAACCCATTTCATCAGGTTATACGCTGAAAGCAATTGAAACCGGAGAGGTGGTTTATGCCGATGGCAACGAAGTGCCGTATCGCTGTTCGCTACACCCGCAGTGTAAACTCGGCTCGACGCTGGTGATCCCGCTGCGTGGAGAAAATCAGCGAGTCATGGGCACCATTAAATTGTACGAAGCGAAAAACCGACTGTTCAGCTCAATTAACCGCACCCTGGGAGAGGGTATTGCACAGCTTTTATCCGCGCAGATCCTGGCCGGACAGTATGAACGGCAGAAGGCGTTGCTGACGCAGTCAGAGATCAAGCTGTTGCACGCGCAGGTGAATCCGCATTTTCTGTTTAATGCGCTCAATACCATTAAAGCGGTGATTCGCCGCGACAGCGAACAGGCCAGCCAACTGGTGCAGTACTTGTCGACCTTTTTTCGCAAAAATTTAAAACGCCCGTCGGAAATCGTCACGCTGGCGGATGAAATTGAACACGTGAACGCTTATCTGCAAATTGAAAAAGCGCGTTTTCAGTCGCGTCTGCAGGTACAGCTTGATGTTCCATCGACGCTTTCACGTCAGAAATTGCCTGCGTTTACATTACAGCCGATTGTTGAGAACGCCATTAAACATGGCACGTCGCAACTGCTTGATACCGGCAACGTCGCTATTCGCGCCCGGCGCGAAGGGCAGCATTTGATGTTAGATATTGAAGATAATGCGGGACTGTATCAGCCTTCCGCCGGCAGTAGCGGGCTGGGGATGAGTCTGGTGGATAAACGTCTGCGCGAACACTTTGGCGATGATTATGGTATTAGCGTGGCCTGCGAGCCGGACTGCTTTACCCGAATTACATTACGACTTCCACTGGAGGAGGACGCATGATTAAAGTGCTGATTGTGGATGATGAGCCGTTAGCGCGGGAAAATCTGCGGATTTTGCTCCAGGGGCAGGATGACATTGAGATTGTGGGAGAGTGCGCGAACGCGGTAGAAGCGATTGGCGCGGTACATAAGCTGCGACCTGATGTGCTGTTTCTGGATATTCAGATGCCGCGTATCAGTGGACTGGAGATGGTAGGAATGCTTGACCCGGAACACCGCCCGTATATCGTTTTTTTAACCGCGTTTGACGAATACGCCATCAAAGCCTTTGAAGAACACGCTTTTGATTATCTGCTCAAGCCGATAGAGGAGAAACGGCTGGAGAAAACGTTACATCGTCTGCGTCAGGAGCGCAGTAAACAGGATGTTTCGTTGTTGCCGGAAAACCAGCAGGCGCTTAAATTCATTCCCTGTACCGGACACAGCCGGATCTATTTGTTGCAAATGGATGATGTCGCCTTTGTCAGTAGCCGTATGAGCGGCGTTTATGTGACCAGCAGTGAAGGTAAAGAGGGGTTTACCGAGCTGACGCTGCGCACGCTGGAAAGCCGGACGCCGCTACTGCGTTGTCATCGTCAGTTTCTGGTGAATATGGCCCATTTGCAGGAAATTCGGCTGGAGGATAATGGGCAGGCAGAGCTGATTTTACGCAACGGCCTGACGGTGCCGGTAAGCCGTCGCTATCTGAAAAGTTTAAAAGAGGCGATTGGCCTGTAAAAGACTGTTAGAATATCGTTTTGCCATAGAAACGACCGAAGGCCTCATGCTGAGTAACGATATTCTGCGTAGCGTGCGCTACATTTTAAAAGCTAATAATACCGATCTGGCGCGTATCCTGGCGCTGGGTAACGTTGATGCTACGCCGGAGCAGATTGCAATCTGGTTGCGCAAAGAAGAGGAAGAGGGGTTTCAGCGTTGCCCGGATATCGTGTTGTCCTCATTTCTCAATGGCCTCATTTATGAAAAACGCGGCAAAGATGAGGCGGCGCCTGCATTGACGGCGGAACGTCGTATCAACAACAATATTGTGCTGAAAAAGCTGCGTATTGCCTTTTCGCTAAAAACAGATGATATCCTGGCGATACTTACCGGTCAGTTGTTTCGTGTCTCAATGCCAGAGATCACCGCGATGATGCGCGCGCCGGATCATAAGAACTTCCGTGAATGCGGCGATCAGTTTATGCGTTATTTTCTGCGCGGTCTGGCGGCTCGTGAACACGCGGCGAAGTAATTCTGCGGTATTGTTCCCGGCAGCGTCCTGTCTGACCGGGAAAACGCATTATTATACTAATTGATTCTATGATACCCGCTCTCTTCCAACAGTTTCTGCGAGCGAATCATTGACAGATAGTACGCGGAACAGTTGTCAATTGATGATCCTGGCAATTTACAGAGGTCGCTTATTTTTGCCTGGGTAAAATCAATATCCACATATTCCGTAGCATAGCTATCATAATAGTCGATTCGTTCAGTCAAACCCGGCATACCCTGATAAGCTTCGCCGACTTGACTCAGCATTTTTTGTGCTTCTTCTTTATTATTGGCTTTCAGGGTTTTATAAAGTATTTTATGTTCAGATATTTGACGTAAAACGATATCCCCTTTGTAGTAATAGGTTAACTTGATTTCAATACCGTTGAGATTACCTACATAGCGTTGTGTTTCCTCTGACTCTTTGTTAGCGGCTATCTTCTTGATAAACGCTGTCATGTTATTTTGCTTTCCCTGGAGAGTATCGTTTTTCTGATCGCAGCCAGTTATGCTAACCGATAGAGAGAGCGCGAATAGTGGCAGTGCCATAAGGCGTAGAACCCGCATAACAATTCCTTGTCGTTAAGTATTGGTGTGGCCAGGAATTCAGGGATTATAGGCTTTGGCGAGGGGACTTACAGCGAGGCTGTCTTTTTTCGGAATTCATAAAGAAAAGACGCTGCCGAAGCAGCGCCCTGAGCGACTTTACCAGTCGATGCAATACATTATGCCTGCCAGTTATTTCGCTTCTTTAAAACCAGCAGCTTCCAGCAGCGTCTGGGTTTGTTTCATGCTGATACCTTTGCTGGTATCGCCGGACACCATCGTCCCTGAGATTTGCTGTAACGCTTTAAAGTCCACTTTTTCCATATCCACAGAGACGTTTTCCTGGGCATAGGTATCTTCATAGGTTAATTTTTCTTCCACTCCGGCGATATTTTTATATTTCGCGCTCAGCGGATCGAGAATTTTGGCGGCATCTTCTTTCGTTTTAGCGCCTACAGTGGCATAGCTGATTTTACTTTCAGACGTCTGCTTAATGATTTTGTCACCTTTATAGGTGTAAGTAATTGAAATTTCTGTCCCCGCCAGGTTTGCGTTAAAGGTCTTTGATTCTTCTTTATCGCCACAGCCAGCAAGAGAGAACACCAGTACGGAAGCCAAAGCCGCGGACAATAACTTGCCAGAAATTTTCATCTAAAACTCCATTTTATATAATGATTGGGTTTTTAAAATAATTTCAATGAATTAATTTAACCCAGTAATAGCAATGTATCAGGGAGAGATAGAATATGACTTTTAGCCGTTATTTAGCAGTCCGGATATGGAGTCTTAACGCTATTGCTTATTAAGGAAAAAGTTAAAACACGCGGATGGGGTGATATGCCAGTCAGGATTAAGCGGTTAAAAAAGCCGGAGCATGCTCCGGCTTGTTGCTTATTTCACCTGTTGGCCAGGCTTCGCGCCGTCATCAGGGCTTAACAGGAAGATATCTTTCCCGCCAGGTCCTGCGGCCATCACCATTCCCTCGGAGACGCCAAAGCGCATTTTGCGCGGCGCGAGGTTGGCGACCATTACCGTCTGGCGGCCAATCAGCGCCTGCGGGTCCGGATAGGCGGAACGAATGCCGGAGAAGACGTTACGCTTCTCGCCGCCCAGATCCAGCGTCAGGCGCAGCAATTTGTCAGAACCGTCTACGAACTCAGCGTTTTCAATCAATGCTACGCGCAGGTCAATTTTGGCGAAATCGTCAAAGGTGATGGTTTCCTGAATCGGGAAGTCGGCTAACGGGCCGGTAACCGGCGTGGCTGCGGCTTTCACCTCTTCTTTAGACGCTTCAACCAGCGCTTCAACTTGCTTCATGTCGATGCGATTGTAGAGCGCCTTAAAGGTGTTGACCTTGTGACCGAGCAACGGCTGTTCAATAGCATCCCAGTTCAGTTCGCTGTTCAGGAAGGCTTCAACGCGTTCAGAAAGCGTCGGCAGTACCGGTTTCAGATACGTCATCAACACGCGGAACAGGTTGATGCCCATCGAGCAAATGGCCTGCAGGTCAGCGTCGCGGCCTTCCTGTTTAGCCACCACCCACGGCGCTTGCTCGTCAACATAACGGTTAGCGACGTCGGCCAGCGCCATAATCTCACGGATAGCTTTGCCGAATTCACGGCTTTCCCATGCTTCGCCAATCACCGCAGCGGCGTCAGTAAAGGTTTTATACAATTGCGGATCGGCCAGTTCAGCCGCCAGCACGCCGTCGAAACGCTTATTGATAAAGCCTGCGTTACGGGATGCCAGGTTGACTACTTTATTGACGATATCGGCATTGACGCGCTGGACAAAGTCTTCCAGGTTCAGGTCTATGTCATCAATGCGTGAAGAAAGCTTCGCGGTGTAGTAGTAGCGCAGGCTGTCGGCGTCAAAGTGTTTCAGCCAGGTGCTGGCCTTAATAAAGGTGCCGCGAGACTTAGACATCTTCGCGCCGTTCACCGTCACGTAACCGTGAACGAACAGGTTGGTCGGCTTACGGAAGTGGCTGCCTTCCAGCATGGCCGGCCAGAACAGGCTGTGGAAATAGACGATGTCTTTGCCGATGAAGTGGTACAGCTCGGCGTCGGAGTCTTTTTTCCAGTACTCATCAAAACTGGTCGTGTCACCGCGCTTATCACACAGATTTTTGAAGGAGCCCATATAGCCAATCGGCGCGTCCAGCCAGACGTAGAAATATTTGCCCGGTGCGTTCGGGATTTCGAAACCAAAATACGGCGCGTCGCGGGAAATGTCCCACTGCTGCAGGCCGGATTCAAACCACTCCTGCATTTTATTCGCCACCTGCTCCTGCAGCGCGCCGCTGCGGGTCCACGCCTGCAGCATTTCGCTAAATGACGGCAGGTCAAAGAAAAAGTGCTCGGAGTCACGCATTACCGGCGTCGCGCCGGACACCACGGATTTCGGCTCGATAAGTTCGGTCGGGCTGTAAGTTGCGCCGCACACTTCACAGTTATCGCCGTACTGGTCCGCGGATTTACATTTCGGGCAGGTGCCTTTCACAAATCGGTCCGGCAGGAACATGCCTTTTTCCGGATCGTAGAGTTGAGAGATAGTGCGGTTCTTAATAAAACCGTTCTCTTTCAGGCGCGTATAAATCAGCTCGGACAGCTCGCGATTCTCGTCGCTGTGCGTTGAGTGGTAGTTGTCGTAGCTAATATTAAAACCGGCGAAATCGGTCTGGTGCTCCTGGCTCATTTCACCGATCATTTGCTCCGGCGTAATACCAAGCTGCTGCGCTTTCAGCATGATCGGCGTGCCATGAGCGTCATCGGCACAGATGAAGTTAACCTCATGGCCGCGCATTCGCTGGTAACGGACCCAGACATCAGCCTGGATGTGCTCCAGCATATGGCCGAGGTGGATAGAGCCGTTGGCGTACGGCAGCGCGCACGTTACCAGAATTTTCTTCGCGACTTGAGTCATAGTGGGTATTACTTCTTCTGTTGTAAAAAAGGGCTTTGATAGTACCAAAATGGTAATTACTGCGCCAATCGATAAGGGCATTTATCCGTAAATGAATAATTGTTACCGCTGGAGTAAACTACAAAGTTACAATCGTACTTTTCAGAACTACAAAAGGAGTCGGGATGAACGAACAATCCCAGGCCAAATCACCAGATACCCTGCGAGCGATGGTCGCCGGGACGCTGGCGAATTTTCAGCACCCAACCCTGAAGCATAACCTCACCACGCTTAAGGCGTTGCACCACGTCGCCTGGATGGATGATACGCTGCACGTTGAGCTGGTCATGCCGTTCGTCTGGAACAGCGCGTTTGAGGTATTAAAAGAGCAATGCAGCGCCGATCTGTTACGTATTACAGGCGCAAAAGCGATCGACTGGAAACTGTCGTACAACATTGCGACGCTGAAACGCGTCAAAAATCAGCCTGGCATTAATGGCGTGAAAAACATCATTGCCGTGAGCTCCGGTAAAGGCGGGGTGGGTAAATCGTCCACGGCGGTAAACCTGGCGCTGGCGTTAGCGGCTGAAGGCGCAAAGGTCGGGGTTCTCGATGCCGATATTTACGGTCCGTCGATCCCAACCATGCTTGGCGCAGAAGATCAGCGCCCAACATCGCCAGACGGTACGCATATGGCGCCGATTATGTCTCACGGCCTGGCGACCAACTCGATCGGCTATCTGGTAACTGACGATAACGCAATGGTATGGCGCGGCCCAATGGCCAGTAAGGCGCTGATGCAGATGTTGCAGGAGACGCTGTGGCCGGATCTGGATTATCTGGTACTGGATATGCCGCCGGGAACCGGGGATATTCAGCTAACGCTGGCGCAGAACATTCCTGTTACCGGCGCGGTGGTGGTGACTACGCCGCAGGATATCGCGCTAATCGACGCCAAAAAAGGTATCGTGATGTTCGAGAAGGTGGAAGTGCCGGTGCTCGGCATTGTGGAAAATATGAGTATGCATATTTGTAGCAACTGCGGCCATCACGAACCGATCTTCGGCACGGGCGGCGCGCAGAAGCTGGCGGAAAAATACCATACTCAGCTTCTGGGTCAGATGCCGTTGCATATTAGTCTGCGCGAAGATCTCGATCGTGGTACGCCGACGGTGGTTAGCCGTCCGGAGAGCGAATTTACCGCGATCTATCGCGAGCTGGCCGATCGCGTTGCGGCACAGCTTTACTGGCAGGGTGAAGTGATTCCGGGTGAAATCGCCTTCCGCGCGGTGTAATCCTCCTGACGTATTCCAAAGAGAATATGACATTCACTGCATTAATATATATTGATGCAGTGAATGTATTAATAAAATAATAGCCCCCGCATTGTTAATTCCTGCTTAAACAGACAGGTGTTTATCTGAAATAATCGGCAAAAACATTATTTGAATTGATCATACCTATCCTACTGATTTATTTTTTCAATTGGTTTTAAGGTATCGATACGTTGATACTGCTCATCAGGACGGCCTGCATACTGTTTGACGTTCACCAGAGGAACAATTACTCACTATGAAAAAATATTTGCTGATGGGAATTATAGTTTCGGCTTATGGGATAAGCGTACCCGTTTTTGCCTCCGACACCGCAACATTAACCATCAGTGGAAAAGTGACCGCGCCAACGTGCAGTACAGAAGTGGTAAACGCACAGTTGCAGCAGCGTTGCGGCAACACTATCCACATTTCAACTCTGCAAACACCCGCCGCTACGCCGATGAGAGGTGTGACAACGCAGCTATACATGGTGCCTGGTGATAGCACCCGACAGATTGTTGTTAATCATTACGACTAATTCTTATTAATTCCGCAGGCCCATATCATTGATATCAATGATATGGGCTTTTTTATTTGTTGTGTTTATATTTAAGGGCAGTAAATTTCGGAAATTAATAAGTTTACAAAATAATGATAAGCAATGATTATTTGTTGCAATTATATTGCAATCTGTAAATTGTTTTAAATCAACAAAACATCGCGTTTACATTGCGATAACCTCCTGTCTATGAGAATTTTCTTTGCAAGGGTTAATAACTCTTAACAAATAGAAATTACTTCATTAAGGAAGAGATTATGAAACGTTCACTTATTGCTGCTTCTGTATTGTCTGCTGTATTTATGAGCGCTGGGGTTTTTGCTGCTGATGAAGATATGGGGGAATTAAAAATAAACGGAGAAGTGGTGGGAACATCCTGTACTTTCGAAGGTGCAAATAGCGCGACTATTGAATTATCCCAGGTAGGTGTTGATAGATTGACTGACTTAAACCCTGGCGATATATATACAGGATACACTAGCCCAGAAGCGATTTTAAAAGTAAGATGTACGAATACAGCTAATCCACGAATTAGTTTTAACCGTTCTCAATTTGTGGATAACATGCAAATCACCAAAAATAATGCTACTAATAATGGTGCGGGCTTCGCTGTTTATCTTGATGGTATTCAGGTGAAACCGGATGAGGCGGGGAATTACACTCTGAATTCAAGTAAGTTTGAAAATGGTGTATATACCCTGAACTTTTCTGCCCGCTATGCCGCCGTTGAAAATACTGTAACACCAGGTTCTGTTGAATCTGTACTGACGATGACGGTATTAACTGATTAACAATCGTTTTTTGGCGGCTAAGCTTTTAGCCGCTTGTATCTCTTTTATAAGGTTATCGGCCATGAAACGGATGATTGCATTATGCCTGGCTTGTGCCGCTATGCCTGCGTGGAGCGGCATTTATATATATGGTACACGTATTATTTATCCGGCGCAGAAAAAAGATATTACCGTACAATTAATGAATGACGGTAAACGAAGTTCACTCATCCAGGCGTGGATTGATAACGGTGATACCAGCCTGCCGCCAGAAAAATTACAGGTTCCATTTATTATGACCCCCCCTGTAATTAGAGTTGCGGCAAATTCAGGTCAGCAATTAAAAATAAAGAAGCTCGCTAATAATTTGCCTGGCGATCGTGAAAGTCTTTTCTACCTCAATGTATTGGATATTCCACCAAATTCAGACGAGAACAAAGATAAAAATATCATTAAATTTGCGCTACAAAACCGGATAAAGTTGATCTATCGCCCACCGGGGGTACAGAAAGTCGATAAAGCAACATTTTCCCGCTTGCAGTTGCTTCGTGCGCCAGGGAGTATTAGCGTGAAAAATAATTCCGCAAACTGGATCACTATTCCAGAAATTAAAGCAAAAAGTAAAGTAAATAAAGAAACCTTATTACTGGCTCCATGGTCATCGCAGAGTATCACCACAACGGTAGTCGTAAATAGCTATACCGTGACGCTAATTGATGATTCTGGTAATTATTTAAACGAGACTGTCAAAATAGAAAATTAAAAGCGGGGAATCCACCTAAGGATAGATAATGGAAAAGTTAAACGCCATCACGCTGTCACTTTTTGCAGCATTACTTATTTCACCCGCCTGGGCTGAAGAAGAAACATTCGATACTAACTTTATGTTCGGTGGGTTGAAAGGTGAAAAGGTGTCTCGTTATCAGATTGATAGCACCAAACCCATGGCTGGCGTTTATGAAATGGACGTTTATGTCAATAAAGAATGGCGTGGAACTTATGAGGTTAATATTCAGGATGACCCCGATAGCACCTGTATTTCTCCGGACCTGATCGCCAGCCTGGGAATTAAATTTACCCCGCAGAGTACAACAGTAGAAAATGAATGTATTGCGCTGAAAACGGTGGTTCATGGAGGTAGTGTTTCTTATGACACTGCCGCTTTTAACCTTTATCTGAGCGTCCCTCAGGCTTATGTGCTGGAATATGAAGCGGGCTATGCGTCTCCAGAGACATGGGACCGTGGAATTAACGCTTTTTATACATCGTATTATGCCAGCGAATATTACAGCCATTATAAAAGCGGCGGTAGTGAGAAAAATACTTACGCAAATTTTGTCAGCGGATTGAATCTGCTTGGATGGCAATTACATTCTAACGCTAATTTTTCCAAAAGTGAAAATTCAGCTGGCAAATGGCAGAGCAATACTCTGTATCTGGAACGTGATTTCCCGGCGGTACTGGGGACAATGCGTCTGGGGGAACAGTACACCAGCGGGGATATGTTTGATACGGTGCGCTTTCGCGGGGTGCGCTTCTGGCGTGATATGCAAATGCTGCCGCACTCTAAGCAAAATTTCGCTCCGGTTGTGCGTGGCGTGGCGCAAAGTAACGCCCTGGTGACGGTTGAACAGAATGGCTTCATTGTTTATCAAAAAGAAGTTCCGCCTGGCCCCTTTGTATTTGAAGATCTTCAGCTGGCAGGGGGGGGAGCCGATCTGGACGTGAGCGTTAAAGAGGCTGACGGTACTGTTTCACGGTTTATTGTTCCGTATTCTTCCGTTCCCAATATGGTACAGCCCGGCGTAGCAAAATATGATTTCGCCGCCGGACGAAGCAGAATTGAAGGAGCCTCTCAGCAAACTGATTTTCTCCAGGGAACCTATCAGTACGGGGTCAATAACCTGCTAACGTTGTATGGCGGAACGATGTTAGCCAGCGATTATCGCTCATTTACCCTTGGCACCGGATGGAACACGCTGATTGGCGCGGTATCTGTCGACGGTACGTTGTCTCATAGCAAGCAGGATAATGGCGATGTTTTTGATGGGGAAAGCTACCAGGTTGCCTGGAATAAATATCTCCCGCAATCGGCCACCCATTTTTCTCTGGCAGCGTATCGCTACTCATCACGTGATTATCGCACTTTTAACGATCATGTCTGGGCTAATAACCGGGATAACTATCGTCGCGATGATGACGATATTTATGATATTGCTGATTATTATGAGAATGACTTTGGGCGTAAAAATACTTTCACTCTCAATATTAATCAGACGTTACCCGATGGGTGGGGATATTTTACTGCCAGCGCTCTGTGGCGCGACTATTGGGGACGTAGCGGCACGGGAAAGGATTATCAGTTAAGCTACAGTAATACCTGGCAGCGGCTCAGTTTTACGCTATCGGCAACTCAGACGTATGACAGCAATAACCGTGAAGATAAGCGCTTTAATATCTATTTATCGATTCCCTTAACATGGGGAGTAAAGGAGAATGGGGGAAATCGTGATATCCATTTATCGAATTCCACCACCTTTGACGATCAAGGTTATGAGGCGAATAACACCAGCCTTAGCGGCACGTTCGGTAATCGCGATCAGTTTAATTATACGACTAACCTCAGCCAGCAGCGACAGGAACACCAAACGACATTCGGGGGATCGGTAACCTGGAACGCCCCGCTGGCGACGGTCGGCGGCAGTTACAGCCAATCCAGTAAATATCATCAGGTGGGCGGAAATATTCAGGGAGGGCTGGTTGCATGGGCCGATGGCGTGCATTTAGCCTCTCGCCTTAATGATACTATCGCGATTATTAACGCGCCGTACCTGGAAGGCGCGGCGGTGCAGGGGCGTCCCTATTTACGTACCAATGCAAAAGGTTATGCCGTATTTGAAGCATTGACGCCATACCGGCAAAATTTTATCTCTCTTGATGTCTCCGAGAGTGAAAGTGATGTCGCTCTGCTGGGAAACCGTAAAGTTACAGTGCCTTATCGCGGAGCCGTAGTGGTGGTTGATTTTGAAACAGAGACCAGTAAACCTTTTTATTTCCTGGCGCGGCGCGCAGATGGCGAGCCTTTAACGTTTGGTTATGAAGTGGAAGATGACGAGGGAAATAATGTAGGACTGGTAGGTCAGGGGAGCCGGGTATTTATTCGTACTGAAAAGGTTCCCGTTTCGGTAAAAGTCGCAACAGATAAACAACAGGGTCTTTTCTGTAAGATCACTTTTGATAAACAGATTGATGAAAATAACGTTTATATTTGTCGGTAATCTTTAGGTGACGCCATGAAAAGACTACTATTTTTATTAATAATGATGCAGTTTACGCAGTTGGGTTACGCGGCGTGTAATGCGACCTTAACCAACACGAAGGATTATACGATTCAATCCGATAGCTTAATGCTGGGGGGGGAGGAGTCTGCCATTATTACAAATGGTTTCACTGATGCCAATTGTTCTAATAGTGATGTTGTGACTAAATTAGAGACATCCGATCATATTATTGGTATGGGGCCGAATGATAGTGTTAAGTTAAAATTAAAAGTTGAATGGCAAAGCAGTAGTGCGATAAATATGCGCAACCAAAACGGTGTAATTGAAGCCCCCTATAAGATAACGATTTCAGAAATAAACTCACTGGAGGCGGTGACTGTGTCTGCCAGGGGGGGATACTCGGTTACGATAGATAATATAACGGTGATGTCGGGTGCAAAGAATCAATGGAGCGGTAGCGATTGGGTGGTATTTATTTTAAAATATATTGGCTGTTGGGGGAATAGAGAGTGTGTTGCGAACGTTATCACTGATCTGAATGGGAAAGGCGTTTATAAAGCCAATTTAACGATAAATTACAACCGTAAAGAAACTACCTGCGCCCCCCAGAATCTCACCATCACGCTGGACCCGGTGCCTATGACTAAACTCCGCGCTAAAGGAGAGGTTAGTGAATTTTCTAAGCAGGGTGATATTATTCTGGATTGCAAAAATCAGGTGCGGAATGCGATGCTGACATCACGGCAAATAGCGGTGAATCTACGTAGTGATTTAGTCTGGGATGAGAATGAAGCAGTCCTGAAACCGGATAACGATAATGGCGTTGGGTTTATCTTAAGAGATTCAAATCGGAGCCTGCTTAAAATAAACAAAGGAGCAGCGATAAACAGTATTTTCAAAACCTATGCCAAAGGCAGTGCAGTGAATTCGGTGGAAGCTATTCCTGTCTTTGCCACATATTATGTTCTCGATCCTGCAAAAGTTAAAGCGGGGCCATTACAATCGAAAGCATTAATCGTAGTATCTTATAATTAATTTTATGCTGTACGCACTCTTTATACAAAGAGTGCGTATATCATTATCGATGATAAAAAATCTCGCCATCATAGGCTTTGATGATTTTTCCATCGGTATCGTTAATCAGTACATACGCGCCGCCCATATAGGTCCAGTGAGTACCGGCATCTGGCGCGGGCAGATTACGTAATTTCCACTGTTTAATATTATACTCATCGGTGCGGTACATCTGCGGAACGGTATCGCCGGGCTTGAAATGGGTGAAGTCGGCGATAAAGCTTTTTAACTCATATTGATCAATGCCCGTTGTCGCGGGGGCGGCCCATGCAAAACTGGTTGCAAGCAACAGCGCGCAAGGCAGCAACTTACTTTTCATACTTTTACCCTCCACATATGCGGGTCAGTTAACATCGTGTGTATCATTTCTGCTGGTGGCGTATCTGACAAGCGCTATTTTGTTATCTCACGCCCCTTTTCGTAAAAAGTGTAAACGAAAGCGTCGTGCAGCAACATATCCGCCAGCAAGTTTGCCAGAACCGAATAGGTTTTGAGAACTATCTGATAACGCTGAAATTATCGTCCGCCGCTGGCTGTAAATTTACATTGTCTGGCGCAGACAGTATGCTTAATAGCGAAACCCCCGCTTAACACGGTGGGGCTTGACGACTCGGGGTGCCCTTCTTTGTGAAGGCTGAGAAATACCCGTACCACCTGATCTGGATAATGCCAGCGTAGGGAAGTCTGACACTGCTCGTGTCCCTTCTTCACGCGGGCAGGAGCTGAACCATGCAGCCTGACCTGCACTGCCGCACGCTTGCGGCGCATACGTTAAAACACTTTCGCGCGCTCTCCCCGCTTACGCACTGTATGACGAATGACGTCGTACAAACGTTTACCGCCAATACGTTGCTGGCGCTGGGCGCTTCACCCGCCATGGTGATTGATCCTGTCGAGGCCAGACCGTTTGCCGCCATCGCCAACGCCTTGCTGGTTAATGTCGGAACCTTAACCGCCTCACGCGCTGACGCGATGCGTGCGGCGGTAGAAAGCGCTTATGATGCCAAAACGCCGTGGACGCTTGATCCTGTCGCGGTGGGCGCGCTGGAATTTCGTCGGCGATTTTGCCTGGATCTCTTGCCCCTGCGCCCGGCGGCAATACGCGGCAACGCCTCGGAAATCCTGGCGTTATCCGGCATGGCGCTGGGCGGACGCGGCGTAGATACCACCGAGGCGGCGTTGGCCGCACTGCCTGCGGCGCAGGCGCTGGCGCGTCAGATAGACTGCATCGTTGTGGTTACCGGAGAGATAGATTACGTCACTAACGGTCAGCGCACGCTGAGCATTCCCGGCGGCGATCCGTTAATGACTCGCATTGTAGGCACCGGCTGCGCGTTGTCGGCGGTCGTCGCCGCCAGTTGCGCGTTACCGGGCGCCGCGCTGGACAATGTCGCTTCGGCCTGCTGCTGGATGAAACTGGCTGGACAGGCCGCGGCAGAGCGTAGCGAAGGACCGGGCAGCTTCATCCCGGCTTTTCTTGATGCGCTCTATCATCTGGATGTGGAGGCGGCCAATGCAACGAATTAACGCGCTGACGATTGCCGGTACCGATCCCAGCGGCGGGGCCGGTATCCAGGCGGATCTCAAGACCTTTTCCGCGCTGGGCGCATATGGCTGTTCGGTCATCACCGCGCTGGTGGCGCAAAATACCTGTGGCGTACAGTCGGTGTACCGGATAGAGCCGGACTTTGTCGCCGCTCAACTTGATTCCGTGTTCAGCGATGTGCGCATTGATACCACAAAAATCGGGATGCTGGCGGAAACCGATATTGTCGAGGCCGTGGCGGAACGACTACAGCGCCATCATGTACGTAATGTGGTGCTGGATACGGTGATGCTGGCGAAAAGCGGCGATCCGTTGCTCTCGCCCTCTGCGATAGAAACATTACGCGTCCGGCTGTTGCCGCAGGTATCGCTGATTACGCCTAATTTGCCGGAAGCCGCAGCGTTGCTGGATGCGCCCCATGCACGTACGGAACAGGAGATGCTGGCGCAGGGGCGGGCGTTACTGGCGATGGGGTGTGAAGCGGTATTGATGAAAGGCGGGCATTTAGAGGATGCGCAAAGCCCGGACTGGCTCTTTACCCGTGAGGGCGAGCAACGTTTTAGCGCGCCGCGTGTGAACACCAAAAATACGCATGGAACGGGCTGTACGCTGTCGGCGGCGCTGGCGGCGTTACGGCCCCGGCATCGCTGTTGGGGAGAGACGGTAAACGAGGCGAAGGCATGGCTTTCGGCGGCGCTGGCGCAGGCAGACACGCTGGAAGTGGGGAAGGGCATTGGTCCGGTACATCATTTCCACGCGTGGTGGTAGTATACTGCCTACAGACCCGTCGTCAGGAAAGATAAATGGAACAAGCGCATACCCGGCTCATCGCGCAACTGAATGAACGAATTTCAGCGGCGGATAATACGCCGCTATACATGAAATTCGCCCAGACGGTAAAGGATGCCGTGCGCAGCGGTATTCTTGAGCACGGTAATATTTTGCCTGGCGAACGCGATCTTAGCCAGCTTACCGGCGTCTCGCGCATCACGGTACGAAAAGCGATGCAGGCGCTGGAAGAAGAGGGGGTCGTCACGCGCGCCCGTGGCTACGGTACGCAAATCAATAATATCTTTGAATATTCCCTGAAAGAGGCGCGGGGATTTTCTCAGCAGGTTGTCTTGCGCGGCAAAAAACCGGATACGCTATGGGTTAACAAACGCGTGGTAAGTTGTCCGGATGAGGTCGCGCAGCATCTGGCGATCCCCGCAGGCAGCGACGTCTTTTTACTCAAACGCATTCGTTATGTTGATGAGGACGCGGTATCGATTGAAGAGTCCTGGGTGCCCGCGCATCTGATTCATGATGTCGACGCGATTGGCATTTCTCTGTATGACTATTTTCGTCGCCAGCACATTTACCCTCAGCGTACCCGATCCCGCGTCAGCGCCCGGATGCCGGATGATGAGTTTCAGTCGCATATTCAAATGGATGGTAAAGTGCCGGTGCTGGTGATTAAGCAGGTGGCGCTCGATCAGCAGCAGCGGCCTATTGAATACAGCATCAGTTATTGTCGTAGCGACCTATACGTTTTTGTGTGCGAGGAGTAGCGCCTCGCGCGTGGGCGCGCAGTCGCCGCCGCGATGCCCGACCACCCAGCTTGCCACCGCATTTCCCAGCAGTACGGCATCCGCGAGCGACCAGCCTGACGCCAGTCCTGCCAGCACGCCGCCAGCATGGCTGTCGCCTGCGCCGATGGTATCCACCACGGTTGCCGGAAACGCTGGCACAACGCCGGAAGATTGCGCGCTAAAATACCACGCTCCGTCTTTATCGTGGCGCACCACCAGCGGCGCGGAAAAGCGGTTTACCCATGCCTCGCCGAAAGTGCGCGTATCGGTCGCAAGCCCGGTGCGTTCCGCAGCGATGGTGGCCTCCTGGCGATTGAGGGAGATGATGGGGCGGCAGGCCATAATGCGCGCCATTGCATCGTCTGTAATATCACCGATTCGTGGGCCAAAATCGATAAAAGGCGTGACATCGTCGACGGTTTCCAGCCACTGGATCAGTGGCTCGCCACAGGACGAGGCCAGTTGATAGCCGGACAGGTAGACAAGACTGCCCCGCGGTGTCCTGAGCTGCGACAGCCAGTCCGCATTCCACTGGTTTTCCACGCCGCTAAAAGACATAAACGTGCGTTCGCCATCCGGTTCGACTAACGCCAGACACCAGCCGTTATCTCCTTCAACCGCGTCAATCACGCTGGATAATCCCTCTTTTGCCAGACGGCGGCGAATCCTCTCCGCCCACACGCCCTGGCCCAGCGGTAGCGCATTGCTGGCGTCAATCCCCAGTCGTTTCAACGCCACGGCAATATTCAGCGCGCAGCCGCCGACATTGACGCTCTGTTGTTGCAGTTCAATATCGCCTCCGCGACGCGGCAACGTCCAGGCGTCGGCAATGATATCGATTACTGCCGCGCCGATAACGGTGAGCGGACGCCGGGTATGCAGGGTCGGTAATAATGTCAGCAACCGTGCGCCGTTCATAGTGCCTCCCGCCGTTGACGATAACTCGCCAGCGCAACGGCATAGCGCGCAAAATCCAGCTGATTAACCTCGTCCAGCGTTTGCTTTAACTGGGGGTTAATGGCGCTTACCCCGTGCAACGCGCCGCAAATGGCGGTAGCCATCGCGCCGATAGTGTCGGTATCGCCGCCGAGGTTAGCGCACAGCACGGCACAGCGGTTAGGATCGGTATTCGCCAGCTCCACCATGGCGATAGCGCAGGGAACCGATTCAATGGTGCTGGTTCCCGCGCCGATGATCTGATAGAGCTGTTCGCTGGCAGATTCGACGCCGTCGGCGTGGCGGACAATGTTTAGCGCCAGTTCCAGACGTGCCGATAGCGAGGCGCTAAACGTGGTAATACGCGCTGTCTGCGCCTGATGGGCGACGGCGGGGAGCGAGTCGGCAATACTTTGCCACGTGTCGCCGTTAACCGCTCGCGAGACGGCCCAGGCGACAACCACGGCGCCAGCCACCGCCAGATCGGATTTATGCGTCGGGCTGGAGGCTAACGCCACTTCTGCTATAAAGGCTGTCAGGTTAGTTGGCGGCAACAGGCAGCCCAACGGCGAAACGCGCATGGCCGCGCCGTTAGTCACGCCGTTGTTTTCCAGCGCCGCGATGGGTTTGCCGTCGCGAATCGCATTCAGCGCAATTTTTGACGTCGGGCCGAGTACATTTTTATTGAACGCATCAAAGCGCTCTGCCCAGGCGAGGATGTTACGCCCAATAATCTCGGGATCAATACTGCCTTCGCATTCGAGTAGCGCGTCGGCCAGGCAGAGCGCCATTGCGGTATCGTCCGTAAACTCCGCGCGGTTAAAATAGCAGGCGGCATTATTCTCTTTTGGGCCGGGCAGAAAGCGGTCAATCCAGCCGAAATGCGCTTTGACGCGCGTTCTCGGCCACAGCTCAGAGGGCATTCCCATCGCATCCCCTAACGCTTGCCCGTAAAGAGCACCGAGAATACGTTCTGCTTTCATTTTACTTCCCCTTGTGTCAACGCAATATCGCGATCGTCAATAGCAGTGATCTCTTTGTCCGATTCGCGAAAGAAAATCATAAACAGTAGCGCGATGACGGCAATCATCACTGCGCCAAACGTCCACATGCCCGCCCAGTTGAATGTCAGACCGTTAACCGGTTGCGGATAAGCAAACATTTTTTCCATCATCACGCCGCCGAGACGATAGCCCAGCAGGCTGCCGAATCCCTGACAGCAGAGGGTGATAAGTCCTTGCGCAGCGGTACGCATATGAACCGGCGCTTTTTTATCGACATAAATGTAGGCGGTGACGTAGTAGAAATCGTAACTTACGCCGTGCAGCAAAATACCGAGGAACAGCAGGGCGTAAGTGAAGTTCGTTTCCGCGCCGCCATAGACAAAAAAGCCGTAGCGGATCGCGGCGGTAATAAGACCAAGCAATAATACCTTTTTAATACCAAAGCGCTTAGTGAAAAAGGGCAGCGCCAGCATAAAGAAGATTTCAGAGAACTGGCCGAGCGTCATCCAGCCGGTGGCGTTTTTCATTCCCACTTCTGTCAGATAGCCGTTAGCGAAGATGTAGTAGAAGGCCAGCGGCATTGCAAACAGGAAGGAACAGAAGAAGAAAACGAGAAAGTTTTTATCGCGCAGCAGGACCAGCGCATCCAGCCCCAGCATCACTTTAATATCCATCTTGCCGGTGCTTTTTGGCGGCGTGTCTGGCAGACAGAACGCAAATACGCCCAGCAACGCTGAACTTGCGGCGGTTATGAGCAGTGGAATGTTGGTGGGGGAAATATCGTTATAGCCTAACATTTGCGGCAGGAATCCACAGGCGAGGCCGGAGGCTATCCACCCAATGGTTCCCATAACGCGAATGCGTGGAAAATCGCGTTCAACATCCGGTACGTTAGCGAAGGCAATGCTGTTTGTCAGCGCGATGGTCGGCATATAGGTCAATGAATAGGCCAGAAGCAGCGGAAAGAATCCGACAAAGGTGGTTTGCTGCGCCGCGAAATACATCAGCACGGCGCCAGCAAACATCAGTACCGCCAGGACTTTTTGCGCCGAGAAAAAACGGTCGGTAACGGAGCCGACCAGAATCGGCGACAGGATCGCCGCAATGGCGGTACAGGCATAAGACCAGCCTATTTCACCGGCGGAAAACCCGCTTTTATTTAGCCATAGCCACAGGGGGACGAACCAGGCGCCCCAGATAAACCACTCCACGAACATCATGAACGACAGTTTAAAGGTCGTTTTCATTTTTGAATCCTTCATGACAGGTAAGGTACGCCACGACAATACCACTTAATAATACCTTTTAAATACCATTGAGCATTAATTTTGACCGATCTAACACTTTTTCGGACGTGAATCGAGTCAGCAGATAGCGCCGAAAAAATGCGCTAAAGTTGGCAAAAATGGTCGGTCAGTACCAGGCTTATTGCGACCCGCAATCTGCGGGGCAGGATTATTCACCTTCCGATACCCTATCGGAACTTACGGGAGCATAGCTATGACTGATATTGCGCAGTTGCTTGGCAAAGACGCCGACAGCCTTTTACAGCATCGTTGTATGACCATTCCTTCCGATCAGCTTTATCTACCCGGCAAGGATTACGTTGACCGGGTGATGATTGACAATAATCGTCCACCAGCCGTTCTGCGTAATATGCAGACGCTCTATAATACTGGACGCCTGGCGGGAACAGGATACCTTTCGATACTGCCCGTCGATCAGGGAGTGGAGCACTCCGCCGGCGCTTCTTTTGCGGCCAACCCGCGCTACTTTGACCCAAAAAATATTGTTGAATTGGCGATTGAGGCCGGCTGTAACTGCGTGGCCTCTACCTACGGCGTACTGGCCTCGGTTTCACGGCGCTATGCGCACCGTATTCCGTTTTTGGTCAAACTGAATCACAACGAAACATTGAGCTATCCGACAGAGTACGATCAGACCCTGTACGCCAGCGTTGAGCAGGCGTTCAATATGGGCGCCGTGGCGGTAGGCGCGACGATCTATTTCGGTTCGGAACAGTCCCGTCGCCAGATTGAAGAGATCTCCGCCGCTTTTGAGCGTGCGCATGAGCTGGGTATGGTGACCGTATTGTGGGCTTACCTGCGTAATTCTTCCTTTAAAAAAGACGGCGTCGATTACCATGTATCCGCTGACCTGACGGGGCAAGCCAACCATCTGGCCGCTACGATTGGTGCGGATATTGTGAAACAGAAAATGGCCGAGAATAATGGCGGTTATAAAGCGGTCAACTTCGGCTATACCGACGATCGCGTGTACAGCAAACTGACCAGCGATAACCCGATTGATTTGGTTCGTTACCAGTTGGCGAACTGCTATATGGGACGCGCCGGGCTTATCAACTCCGGCGGCGCGGACGGCGGCGACACTGACCTCGGCGACGCGGTTCGTACCGCGGTGATCAACAAACGAGCCGGTGGAATGGGGCTAATTCTGGGACGCAAAGCCTTTAAGAAATCGATGGCTGATGGCGTGAAGTTGATTAACGCCGTACAGGATGTCTATCTGGATAGCAAAGTCACCATCGCCTGAGTTCAACGAAGAAAAGCCGGATGTGAACGCATCCGGCCAGCGACAGGTGTTATTAACGTAGCAACGGGCAGTCTGGCGGCAGCCGACAGCGTAATGCGCCAGGCAGCACCTCAATATGAAATTCTTGTCCGCTGAGTGGTTCGCCATCCAGATTGAACGTGATTTCATGCGGCGCATGAATATCAAACCACGCTGAGGCGCCGTCAATAATATTCGGATTGTCATCTGACTGCGTGAGTGTGGAAAACAGCGCCGGCAGCAGTTCTTCGCCGGTAAAAATCCGTAGCTGTAACAGCCCGTCGTTAATCAGCGCGGTGGGACATAATTGCTGCCCGCCGCCGGCCTGACGACCGTTGCCGATGCCGATCACCAGCGCATCTCCCTGCCAGTGAAAGTTTTCGCCACGTATTTCGCAGCGGTCAGGGGTCAGCGTATCCATTCTCATCAGACCGTGAATAAGATAGGAGACGCCGCCCAACGCGGCTTTAAGTTTTTCCGGCGTTTCGGTGGTAATGCGGGTGCCAAAACCGCCCGTCGCCATATTGATAAAACAGGTTTTATCATTGACCCTGGCCATATCAATTTCCATCGCGTTTCCGGCAATCGCCAGTTTCAGCGCTTTGTCCAGCGCTTCAGGAATACCGGCGCTGGTGGCAAAATCGTTGGCAGTGCCGAGCGGCAAAAGGCCCAGTGCAGGGGCTACGCTGTCGCGGATCTGGATGAGCGCGGTCGACACTTCATTAATGGTACCGTCTCCGCCGCCGGCAATCACCGTTTCAACGCCCAGTCTACGGGCTTCATCAACGTAACGCTGCGCGTCGCCTTTTTCCCAGGTTACCCGAACGTGAATCTGTATACCTTCGTCGCGAAGTAGAGTAATGGCCTCACGTAGCGGCTGGTTATCAGCGCTTTTGCCATTGAGGATCAGTAAGCTGGCGGGAAAGTTAGCCATCCGTTATGCCTTAATAGGTTGAACAACAATCTCCAGAAAGTGTATAGCAGAAATGAAAAAGCGAGGTCAGAACAGGATGAAAATTGAAATGTTGCGCACTTATTGCTTTACCGTTTTTCTTCCTGCTGTACGCAGCGGTAAGCGAAGCATGGTTTAAGGCAAATGGCGACAAGAGAGATGCCGGTATGCGCATTGAGTATCGCTTGTAAGAGTGCAAGGAAACCACAAGGGGTAATCAGACGCTTTCCGATATAGCGCCTTTAATAACGAAACGGAGAATTAACAAGACGAACATACGTCAGTTATCAGTATTAATTTCAAACACCATAATATCAGATAAAAACCTGATATTTATTACCAAACATACTTTTTAATAGCATAAAATCGAAATGTTCTTTAGACTGCTTTGGCAGGAACAAGACGCACTATTAGCAGTACACTATTCTTGTTATCAAATAAAACCTATTTAGATGATGACTTAGCACGGTGTCTTATAGTCGTACCGTTGCCTGAGGTATCACTTTTCTCATAAACATAAACAGGCATGTGCATGAAGAGGTTTATATGAATGTTACTTCAGGCGTGAATGCGCAAACGCCATTGCTCTCCCCTTCTGAACGGTGTAATGAAGAAATTCCGGCAGCTGAAATCGTTGAGTTTAACGCTCACGGCAATAAACCCAGATGTTTAATATGCGTGGGAACCACGGCATTGTTTACAGGTATTTTCAGTGGGGTATGCTCAGGGGCTGTCGCCAGTGTCAGTAGTGGTGCTGCATATACTACCGCTCTGACGGTTTTAGGCGCATCGTTTGGCATTGGGGGAATTGGTATGATGGGAATATGCGCCGGACTATACCTTAGCGCAAATGGCGTCAGAACCCGGCCAGCCTGGCCATAAATGAGCAAACACAGCAAGTCATAGGGAAAAGATGAATTCCGGAGATGACACGGGGTGTTAAGCGTCCAGACCAGAGGCTTATGACTTATATAGAAATGCTTTAGATAGAGTATGGGGTGTTATGTATTCAAGAGCCGATCGCTTATTAAGACAGTTTTCACTGAAATTAAATGCCGATTCAATTGCCTTTGACGAAAACAGATTATGCTCATTTATTATAGATAACCGTTACCGTATCTTACTAACAAGCACTAACAGTGAGTATATAATGATATACGGTTTTTGCGGAAGACCTCCGGATAATAATAATCTTGCTTTTGAATTTCTCAATGCTAATTTATGGTTTGCAGAGAATAATGGACCACATTTGTGTTATGATAATAACTCACAATCATTATTACTGGCTCTCAACTTCTCACTCAATGAAAGTTCTGTAGAGAAACTTGAATGTGAAATTGAGGTGGTTATTAGATCAATGGAGAATCTGTATCACATTTTACAGGATAAAGGAATAACTCTGGATACCGATTATACGTGACGGTGGTAAGGGCGAGTAAAACAAGGCTATCATGATTACCTCCAAGAACTGGCAGTTAAACTGCTTGTGTTCATAATGATATTTTCGTGTTTAAATTCAATGAAATCGCAAAATGCGTCATAATCTTGTATATGAGAACCGTCAAAATAATGCCTCAACCCTTTACTGAGCCAATCATTATAGGGATCGCCATAAGGTTTACTGTGCATAATTTCGAGTCCTTTTATTAATGCTGGATGCTCGCTGCGGTTAACAGCAATAATCCCATTTTCAAGGCTAACATGATTATCTTTACGACTTACATGGATAGCGATACCATCAGGTAAATACAACGTGCCGAGTTTATCAGTAAGTAACATATCTGCATCAAGATATATGCACCCACCGCCTGGTTGCAGATGATGACAACCAGGTTTACCAGCTTCCAGAAAAGCATCGCTTCCTTTTAGCAGGAAAAGATTTCTGTAGAAGTCAAACCATAAGTGACCTTTGTCTTTATTATGAGATGAAATAAGCGTTTCCTCAGGATTGTTTTTCAAGACATCTTCCAGGCTTTTTTTTACCCCGTTAAGCAAGACCTCATCTCGTTCACTTGCTGACTGAGCTTCCAGTTTGGTGATGTTTTCTAAATAAATCGTCGTTAACTTTTTATCATACATGCTATAATTAAGGTCAGAATTATAAATAATCTTTATGTTTCTATAATTTTGTTCCAATTTTGCCAATGCTTTTCTTTGTCCCTTGCTAAAATCGCCATCAACGAAAATACCAATAATTCTTTCTTTTTCTATTATAGCAGCATTGATAATATTATTAAGATAAGGATTCTTCTGCGTATTGATAATGGGAATTTCGTTTTGACCAAATCTATCTGGATTGCGTTCAAACCACTGAAAAACGAGCGGCGTTTGGTGATCTAGTGGTAATAGAGGATAATCAACCCCAGCAAAACTTACATGGCCTGATGAGGGTGGACTGAGCGTAGGTGCGATGGTTTGAGTATTACTTTGACATGAAATCAAACCTCTAATCCGGGAAAACATTATTTTAATCCTTGTAAAAGCGGCATTAAAACGTGCCATATTTTTACACGCTTAAATTATCAGTTTTTAACCTTAATTTAATAACCTGGAAACTTTTTGTGTAAGTTCTCACAAAGCAGTTATTGATTTAATTTACTGATGTTAAACGTAAACGTCAGAATGCTAAGTCCTGAGTCTGACCGGATGCGGGAGGATTGTGACTTGCTGGCTGGCCATGAATAGTGGAGGTCTGTAAACCTAAGCGCCCATTTGCGCTTTGGTTAGTGTGGTCAATTTTGGATATGGCGGGAAGTACCACTTTTTTATTGATTAAACGCAAAAAATAAGCCTGCGTAAGGGAGATTACGCAGGCCAAGGAGGTGGTTCCTGGTACAGCTAGCATTTATAGGTTATGTTTTTCAGCGCGTTGAATAATACCCGCATTGAGCGAAGCGGTATGTGATCAATTTCTAAGAATCTTCCCGCCATGAAAAAATAACCGCAATTAACTACTTAGCATGGGGGTTACGCGTTGATTCGCCTGAGAAATTACGCATCAATAGTGCGTAATCCAGCGTAACGTCCTGCGGGACGGGCATCCAGACGGTATAGCCATCGCCAGGTGCCACCGGCATAGCGTCGCCTTTGGCGTTCTCCATCTGTTCCAGGGTGAAATTGATATTTCCCTGCGGTGTCATCAGCTCCAGACTATCGCCAACGGAGAATTTATTTTTCACCGCCACGGCCGCCAGTTGGCCTTTACGCTCGCCGGTGAACTCGCCGACAAATTGCTGGCGTTCGGAAACGGAGTAACCGTACTCGTAATTCTGGTAATCGTCGTGCGTATGGCGACGCAGGAAACCTTCGGTATAGCCGCGATGAGCCAGACCTTCCAGCGTTTCCAGCAGCGTAGGGTCGAAGGGTTTACCCGCGGCGGCGTCGTCGATGGCCTTACGGTAGACCTGCGCGGTACGGGCGCAGTAATAAAAGGATTTGGTGCGGCCTTCGATTTTCAGCGAGTGGACGCCCATTTTCGTCAGGCGCTCCACGTGGGCGATAGCGCGCAAATCTTTTGAGTTCATGATATAGGTGCCATGCTCGTCTTCGAACGCGGTCATGTATTCGCCCGGTCTTTGGGCCTCTTCTATCATAAACACTTTATCCGTCGGCGCGCCGATACCGAGCGTCGGCTCAACGTTCTGTACCGGAATCGGTTCGTGCTTATGCACGATGTTGCCGACAACGTCTTCTTTTCCTTCCTGCACGTTATATTCCCAACGGCAGGCATTGGTGCAGGTGCCCTGATTCGGATCGCGTTTATTGATGTAGCCGGAAAGCAGGCAGCGGCCGGAATAGGCCATGCATAGCGCGCCGTGGACGAAAATTTCTATTTCCATATCCGGCACCTGCTGGCGAATTTCCTCAATCTCTTCCAGCGACAGCTCGCGGGAGAGAATCACACGGGTCAGCCCCATCTGCTGCCAGAATTTTACCGTCGCCCAGTTTACGGCGTTAGCCTGTACCGACAGGTGAATCGGCATTGCCGGGAAGTGCTCGCGTACCAGCATAATCAACCCTGGATCGGACATGATCAGCGCATCCGGGCCCATCTCGACGACGGGTTTCAGGTCACGGATAAAGGTTTTGAGCTTGGCGTTATGCGGGGCGATGTTCACCACCACGTAGAATTTTTTTCCGAGCGCGTGGGCTTCGTTGATGCCAAGCTGCAAATTTTCGTGATTGAATTCGTTATTACGCACGCGTAAAGAGTAGCGCGGTTGGCCCGCATAGACGGCATCGGCACCGTAAGCGAAAGCGTAACGCATATTTTTCAGCGTTCCCGCCGGCGAAAGGAGTTCTGGTTTAAACATCATTTTCTCGTTCTGATGACAGGTCAGATCCGCCTCACCTGATGAGGCGGCTTGAGGAGAGTCCTCACTTTAAGGGCGGGCATTGTACGCTTACGGACAGGCCGAGTAAATATTGCGAGAGTATATTGGCGCTAATAGAACACCGGATGTTAATGGAGAGCCAATGATGAAAATGAGCCGCACGGCCATCGCGTTGAGTCTGCTGGGAATGGTCGCGCATCCCGTTTGTGCCGCTCCGTCGTTTGAAGAGACGGCAAGACAGGTGATTATCGCTTTTCAGCAGCGAGACAACGCGAAAATTAATGCCCTGATTGATAAAAAAGTTGGGATGTATGTGCTGTACCGAATTGGGGCTGGGGTTGATTATAAGTGGATGAAAAGTTTTGATATAAATAAGCCGATACCCGGTTTTAACTACCTGTTGGGGCAGGTAGGTTGGTTTTCAGAGCATATTCCTGTGGATAACGAATTTGATCACCACACGGAGGTTGAGTACGTTTGTGAAAAGGGATGGGATCACGCCGGTTTTTTTGTCAGCTATACAGGTTCTGATAATGCGCTGCTGACGTTTAGCATGGTGAATGGAGCGGATAATGGGGATCAGGCGTCTGATACCCGTATAGCAAACGCCAGGCGGCTTGAGCTGCAATCAGAGCGAGTGGTGGCAGTGCCGAAAAAATGGGGTGATGGTTTGATTTTTCATCTGAGCGAGCTTCATGGCTTGGGCAAAGGGTGGAGTTTAACGCTGCTGGATTTGGTCACGGAAGATTGTAGTGCGTGAGGCATATATGTTTAATCAGGGTAAATAGCTGCTTATTTATATCTTTCTGCTATCAGGATGTTATGACACTGCCCCCAATATTCAGGATTTAAATAAAGCATTTCCTGAGTATGAAACTAATTCACTAAAAATAAAGTTGAAATTACCTCGGCAACATGCATTAAAGAAAATACTAAAGGTCATTTGACTTATTATAGCGTCAGTGATTACGTCTTTAACTAATTTGGCTCACGTTATGTATCCACTATGGGGAATCTTTATATATTCCGAAAAAAAACACAATGATATTCTTAATGCAGATAAGAGAGTAATCTTAGGGTGTGCAGGTTTGTAAACCAGGGTATGGCGGTAGCGTTATTTTTTAACGAGATATCATCAGAGATGGAATTAATGATCGCAGACGATACTCAGTACTAAGAGGAAATCAGGTTGAGGTTGAACAGAAAATGTTAATTACGTATTGATAAGATGGAATCCATTGAATCTACTTATTAGTAGATTTTATTATGAAAAATATATTTTTGTTTTTTACGCATTGCGCAATAGCAAATCCTTGCCGCCTTGATACAACTTGAGTGATTTTGTATATAGTGTGACAATGCTGAATACTGAATTGATACCTTCTACATATTAAATCAGGGGTTAGTTGTATGGGCGATTTTATAAAGTATCTATTTATTTTTTCTTGCTTATGGAGCGCAAATTCTTTTGCGATTACTCAAACTCAATGGGATGGTAACTTTAGAGTCGAGGAACTTGGCGAGCAGTTAAATGATGGGAGTCAGGTTTTTTTACAATATAATTTAAAGATAGATAGTAAAAACAATCGTGCTTCTTTATCCATGACAACCTGGCATGCGGGGATAACATGCATTGGTGACTACTCTTTAAAAATCAATTCTGGTGTTTTGGCATTATACTATAACGGCGACGAGGAAAATGCATGTCCATATCCATCACCGCAATTTGAGATAAGCAATAAAGGAAAAGCATATTATATAAAAGGAAAAATGTTTTCATATTCTCAGCCTGGTAAGTGGTTGCCACTCAAACGTATCACACTAAAATAATTCTATATTTCATAAATTATGATGATGAAGTTAATGATGGTATGAAATATTAATTGGATATGTCGTGAACATATTTTTGTTATATGTTTTTAATGTGTATGACAAGAAAATTTGCATGAGAAGATTATATGAGACGGTTTGAAAAATGAATGAAGTTCACATAAAAGCAAGGTCATTCTGAAACGAATTTGTCAAATTTACTGAATTATATATCAATAATTCCTGACTATCGACAATAATGTAAAATCGAGTACAAACTCACGGATTTGTAGTAATTAGGGCAAAGAACAAGTCAGATAAAAAATTTCTCATTATTTATTCAAAAAGCAAGTGCAAACTGTTAGTTTGAATTTGTACTTCTTCATAGAAGTGTTGAATAATATTGACGTCAAACATGTTCTGCCTTTTTTTACTAAACTGAGTAAGGTAACTTTAATATTATAATTGCAATGATACAAAATCACATCAATATATAATGAGGAAAACTATATGCCCGCCGTCGCTCGACTAAACGACAAAGGTATGCGTTCGACTCTGGATAGAGTGTTAATATGAAAGCGAATAATGTGATTATTTTTGTGATTCTATTTTTATCCTCTGTGAGTTATTGTTTTGCTGATATGAAGATATTAAAAATAAATCAGCCCCATTATATGAGTCCTTATAATAAAGATCCTGGGGATAGAAACTTATGCAATAAATGGGTTTTAAATGCAAGTCAGATAGAAAAAATATTTTTGTTAAGTGATAAATATAAGGAAATGAGTGATACCATGGCTGGATTTTGGCTCTGGTTTCCTTGTGAAATAATGGGTGAGTTGATTTATAATAAGAAACAGTGGCATTTTTCTATTAATGCTGCTGCCACGGCTGAATGGTCCGATGGTAAGGAAACGATATACTGGGGGTGCTCCAGGGAAAAATGTGATGACATGTTTATACTTCCATATCCAGGCCGAAGTTATATAGGTGGTGGTGGTAAATTGATTTGGTGACGAGGTAGATCTTCATCCGGGTTTTAGCCTTTTAAAATGAATTAAATTTAACCTTCAGCATCATGACGAGAGTATGAGAGTATATTTTTGCATATGCCTGTATAAAGAATAAAATAACCAGGAATCGTATATTTAGCACGTTAAACACAACTTTTTAAATACAAGTCAGTGCTGGATTTTACAGATCAATGTTGCGTTATTACTAAATTCATAAATTAATGTTTGAGTTATGGTTGTTATGATCTTTCCCTGATAGATCAGTGCCTTCAGGCAGAGGTGGCATTACCACCAACAAACATAATGTTCATTTTTATGGGCGTAGGGGATTCACCCTTATTTAAAGATTACAAAGAAATATATTTCTCATTGAATGTTAAATAACATGTGACTCATATTGTCAGTGATGTTCCGGATGAGCTAATTGCTTTTACATTTGAATGGAAGGGTTAAAAAAACTATGTGTGGCGGTATCCTTTCGTTCAGAGAAACATAGCGGAAAGAAAGAACCGGAAATGTTGGGTGAGATATTATATAAGTTCATCGGATTTAACAGCAGAAAAATTTCCTAATGCGATGAGAAGTCATTGGGATGTGGAAAATAAATTGCACTGGCGTTTGGATGTAGCGATGGACAGAGAGTACCTCGCGTCAGTCCTTGCGGGGTGCGGGGTTTCGTAATCTTGCCCTGTAAGGAGGGGGTTGTGTCCGGGCAGGATATTGATGAAAACTACAGATTAGTCTCGAATGATGCCTGTCCTGAAGGAATGTCCTCACTTTCGTTTTTTTAGTGATGAAAGAGTGGGGCAAACAGTTAAAAAATTTTTTGGTGTGGATATTCCAGTCCATCCAGATGTGAAAAAATAAGGGCGCTACATGAGCAGATATAATGAGATATCTCAGTATTTTAATAGTGATAACTCTGCAAGTATGGATGTGGAACGATATACTCATATTACAGAAAGAACTATTTCCACTGACCTTAAAATAATAGATAAGTATGGTGAGGAAGAAATATTATCCTCTTTCAATCTATTTTTCCTTAATAATTCAAGGTCTTTTCTGTACCTTTACGCTTGGAATGTCTATTTTAAAAATAAAATAAAAAATAATTTACTATGTGCTTCTGTTGCATTTGATGCGATGGGATTGTTTTGTGGCTATTTTGAACAACCAGATAAAGTATTTGTTTCTGATGAACTGCTATATAATCAGGGAATTCCCTTACTTCTTCAGATTGCTACCAATAAAATTGATGTTGCCCGTCGCTTCTATCCTCTTTTTATTAAAGGATTAAAGAACTTTGAAGCAGAACGAGCGAGAAATCTATTGCCTCAAAAGACCATTGTTCTGGCAATTGAAATGCTAGCCAGTGAACATAAGCAGACGGTTGACTGGCAGTCGCATGGTATTCCAGTTGAGCGTTTCTATTATGATTTTGTGAAAGAGGCTCTTTACTCACAGGATGAAGCGGTACTAAAAGAGTGGTTGGCTGAGCTTTGTGACTGCCATCTGAAATGGTCTGCGCGTACAGAGACTACAGAAAATGAATATGCTCTTAACGGTTATGAAATAGAGCCACAGGAACTTTTGCTCTGGCCTTTTGAATATCAGGCAGTGAAAAAATTTCGTGCAGCACATGGTCTTACCACGCCAGAAATTGATCATCTATTATTAAAGACGCCATTAGCCATAGAACATCAGGCTGATTTCAGTAAATGGGATGCGCCAGAGTGGTTCTGTCCACTGGTTGACAGGTTGATATCAGCAAATACTGAACTGGCTTTTACCAGAGAACTCTTTAAATAATGAGAGATGAGACAGGGTGATGTGTATTACGAAAGTTAATGCCGATTATGAATAATTATAGATTAGCTTTTTCTTTATATTTCCTGCGTTCGGTAATGTTGTTTGGCATTATTTTAACAAGTGTTGGTTGTAATAATCAAAAGAGTAAGGCGTTGCTTCTACCTGTTGATTCTACGCAGTTTGCACAATTGGCTTGTTATTATAAAGATATTAATTCCGATGATAATGTAATGGAGTTAAAATTACTAGGTGAATATAAAGAGAAAACTAAATTATTTAATCAACAGGAAATTAAGGTGCCGGTAAAAGGTGAGAATTTTCTTTCTCCGTATATTGGTGATGGTGTCCGTTATTATGAATTAGGGTACTTTGAACATGATGGTAATACTTACAAATTGATAATTTATAATAAAATTGGAGAGTCTGATACGTCATTGCTTAATGTGCAAATAAATAGTTACGATGTAAAAGGAAACCTGGTGGATGCTTTATTGCTTAGTAGCTTTTTTGCTTATGAAGATATCGTGCGTTTTTCTGATTTTGTCATTCGTCAGGATTACACAATAAGCATTGATAGTTATGTTATATATAGGTGGTATGAAGACAGCAAAGATGGTCATCTTGTAACTATAAAGTTTAAAGATCAGGCGCCCCAGATTTATATAAAGGAACAATATCAAATGGAAAATGGTCGGTTCAAATTGATATCCAGAAATGCAGTATCACAGGGTGACAAAAAGAAGCGAGCGTTAAATATACCATGCTTACGACATTAATAATTGTAATGGAGGTGTTAAGGTAATATGGATGGCAGGAAAGAATGAGGAACGTTATGAGAATTATAAATAGATTGTTAATTTCAACTGAACTCAGGTTAATCATAAAATTTCAGTTTCCGCGCCAGATTTATTCAACGCGCAGATAGTGCCCGTCGGCGCGGACATTTGCGCCAAAACCACAGTCCACAAACGTATCGGTGCTGGCATCAATGGTTTCAGAAGAAAAAGCCAGCGAAATGTCGCAGTGAATGTCATCGCCTTCCCGAAGCGCCACGATGGTTTTATCGTTTTCCAGCGTTACCGTTGCGGAGAATTCGCCGATATTGGGGCCGAAGTAGCTCCCCATTAAACCGAACCAGTAACCCTGAAAATTAACCTGATAGCGCGATGGGGTGGGTAATGCCTTCACGCTAAGCACGTTCCAGGAGGCGCGCCCGGCATAGCGCCAGTATTCACCCACTGCGGAAACCGGTGGCGGTAGGGCCGATAGCTTATCTTTGATCAGTTTCAGGTTGTAGATCGACTTGCTATCATTCGGCCTTAGCATCAGCCAGGCGCGGGCTTTACGCCACTCGCCTTCGTGTATCCAGGTTAGCGCCACGTTGTTGTAGGCCGTCGCGATGGCGCTGTCGTCAAGGGCGCAGCTTTCGCTCCATGCGGCCTGCTGTTCAAAAGCGTCGCGCGCTTTGGCATACTTTTGGGTCTTGTAAAGCTGTTCACCCTGGCTGGCCAAAACTGGAATTTTTGCGCAGTCGGCCTCGATCTGCTGCTCCGTAATTTCAGCCCTGGCGGTGGCGCAGAGTAGAAGCAGGGCGCAAAGAAATAGAGATTTTCTTTGTATTATCACTCCATTACACCATTGAGTTGACCTGTCCCGGCAGCTCTGAATTCGGGATGCGGACGGTATACCAGGCGAAACGAAAGCGTTTCCAGAAAGAATCGAAATGCAGGTGGTCCAGGCAGTCCATAACGATTTCATTATCCGGGTAAAGCGTGAAGGCAAAATGTGCCCAGCGTGCGCTTAGCTTCATATTAAACAGCGTTCGATCGTGTTTATTACCGTGCAGGCGCGATAGGGTCACCATAGCATGTAGCGTGCCTTTGTTGGCCTCTTGTTGCACCAGTTCCAGATGCTTATGCGCCAGCGTAATATCCTTCACTTCAAAAATATTCAGCAGGAACAAGCCCCAGGCCTCTTTATGCCCGAACTGATGCGCCAGCCAGAGATTATCGAGCAGTTCTTTTTCATAAGCGGAACGTTTTTCGGTATCAGGTTCTTGTTTACTCAGACGCTGGTTGCAGATGCCAATGCTGAAATGAATATTTTGCAGGTCATTTTCATAGTCGGTATAGCCTCCGTTATCTATTAATTTGTACGGGGTGCTCTCGCGCAGCGCTAACTGCCGGTGCAAAATCTCCGCCGCGCGCTGAAAATACCCTAACGCGATGGCAGGATCGTAAGGTAGTAGGCCGTTGTTCTCTTTATTATTGTGTTCAAGGCCTAGCAGGTTTAGCGCGGCGGGTATATTTCTTTGTGCGCCCAGCTCTGCCAGCGGCACGAAATGTTCCGGGAGCCCGAACCAGTTGAAATTTTTAATCGCCGCCCGCCAGTTATGGTTATATTGAATGTCGGCGACGCTATCGAGCCAGGCGAGGCCTTGCGCCTCATCCTTTTCGAAACCCAATAACCCGGCGTACTGAAAGTAGCCACGACGGATTTTCGGCACTGCGAATTCCGTTTGCTGCGCATTCTGACAGAGAAAATTATACATCCACCAGGTGTCAGGAAAATCGCGCAGGGCGAACTTTATCGTGTCATCAGAGAAGTAATTGTTGAGCTTAACTTTTTCCACGATCGAACGCTGAAGGGTTCGCCAGAGCGCGTCATTATCGTCCAGATCGCTATAGCAGACCCGCAGCCACTCCAGCGCGTTGTGGCGAGATTCCTGGATATGCGCTCGCAGGCTAATCTCTTCGGCTTTGGCGATAATACGTTCCTGTTCTGCCGGGGAGTCAACCTCTTTGATGCGCAGATCGCGGTGATCGTCCCACCAGATCAATAGCTCCAGATGTTCACGTTCTGCGGCAGAAAGGTGATCGCATACGCTTGATTCCAGAAATTCGCGGATTTCCTCGTGAGACCCTCTCCAGCGTGGCATACGAAACGGGATATATTCATCCAGCACGTAAAATGCCGTCGGGAAAATAGCCAGGCAGACGGCGAGCCAGTATTTTTGCCCGGCATCGTCATTGCACTCCGGCAGCACGGACGGGCGCGGCAAATTTGGGCAAACCGCGTCGGTAAACGACAACCCGGAATGGGCCATCAGCGCATCCACCTCCTGCGGTGAATGGCGATGATATTCAGCCAGATCTTCCATTAATGGCTGCCCGGCAACATCCGCGCCCACGAGGAACTCAACCAGCCACTCGGGCTGGCCGAAGACTTTTGAGTTGGTGCTGGTCAGGGCCGCCGCCATCCACTGGCGCGGTTCACAGTCGATAGCATTGAGCGCGGCGATGACCATCCGTTCGTTGCAGGCGGCAGCGCAGATCCACATCGCTCGGGTGGTTTCTCTCGCCCAGCCATAGCTGCGGTAAAGCCACGCACGGTGATTCCAGTATTGCGCCTCGGCAAGCCAGGCGTGAGTGGAGCGGGGACGAGCGCGCTGCCAGTTTTTGATCAGCGCTAATCCTTGCGGCCCAGCCTCAACCAGCGTGTCCATATCGTAAAAATGGTTGTCCATTTGATTCCAGGCGAAGAAATAGCGCTTTTCCGCTTCGCGGCTGGTAAAGCTCTCCGTCAGCGCCTGGTTGTAGCGTTCGTCCAGTTCGTCATAGCGTTCTTCGCGCAGCAGGCCGGGAATATCGGCGATATACCACTCTCGTTGCCCGTCATTGAGGGGATTTTTGTGGTTGCACATCTCAAACATGGCGTTGAGCAGGCGGTCATCCTGTTCCATAAATAGTCCTTTAAATCGGCTCGAAAATTTTGAATTCATTCCACGGCAGTTGTCGCCAGCGGCTGACAGGGTCTTGCAGATAATGGGTGGCTTCCTGTAAATCCCGTCCGGCAAGCGCTGTTGGCGTGTCACGTAGCGTGAGCCATACCCGGCGGGCGCGAACGTAGGCGGTGGCGTAATCCTCCCAGGAATCAAAACAGTCCTGAGCGCGCTGGGCGTTAAGTAATAACACCAGCCAGGCCTGATGTACGTCGCACCAGCCGAGCCCGGCGATACAGCGGGTCAGGAAGGCGGTGCGCATACAGTCGAAGGCCAGCGCGTCGCGGACCTGGCCCTGGGCCGCCAGATGATGATAAAACGTGCGCGGCGAGCTGCCGATGCCCGCAGGCCAGCGGCGTAAGATATCCTCAACCTTGTGGCGTAACGCTGCATCGTCGAGGTTTTCGCTCAAGCCCAGCTCTTTTTTTACCTGCTGTGCCAGATAGCGGCGTTTGTCATCGTCAAGTTTGAAGACCAGCTCAACGCCTTTGATCGGTAGCCCGTTGCGCCGGGCGAGGATATCAGCTAGCGCCAGCGCCCATTGCCGCCGCCGGGTATCGCGACGCAGATCCTTCAGACGATCTTTTTCTTTCTCCTCGGCGATACGGGCCGCAATCAGCGGTTTGTTTTTTTTGTAGTTGCGCCAGCTAAAAAATAGGGCGGCAATAATAAGAACAATCCAGAACATTAGCGCTCCTCCCTGGTTGCAGAAAGATAGCGCGTGGTTTGTAGCGTCAGGCTTTCAATTTCGAAAGGTTCGCTACTGGTGTTTTTCCCGGCAAGCGTAGGATGCCATTCATGCTGCGGAAACAGCATTTCCGCAGCCGTCGCCACGTTAGGATCAACAACCTGAAGGTAGCGCAGTGCCTCCGGGGCGCTGTGCAGCAGCAGCCACTGTAAAGCTACCGGGGGAGTGGGGAAGTGTTCCATTAAATGAAAATTGTCATGCAGCACATTGAGCAGAAAATTGAGGTCATGAATATGAGTAATAAATTTCCAACCTGAATATTCCGGCGTCGATTCATAAACTATTCCCATCCCTTCGCAATCAGCGTGGCGTTCAGGAAGTGGTTGCAGATGGCGTAACAGAGATAAAACATCGTTAGCATATTTCTTAATAGGGTGGCGATTTTGCTTACCTTTAATCTGATCAATGCTCAGGCCGTTATTACCAACCACCAGGCTTATTGTGACGTGGGGAATATTATTGCCGTCGCGCAGGCTGAACAGGCGAAGTTTTTGTTGTTCAATTTGCCGGGCGTAGTAATCGCCGTAGCCGCCGGAAAGCGCGCCTTTATTATCAAAATCTCCGACGCAGTGTTGCATATGCCAGGATTCATACGCCATCTCACTGCGCAGGCCGGGGTTTGTTGCATCAAGCTCAACCAGTACACCGTTATTCACCGCCATCACCGGTTTTAGCGCCTCGCTGTTGGAGGGATACCAACCTTGTTCACGCAGGCGCTGCATTTTTTGATGCTCCGCTTCGCGCATTGCCAGCACGGTAAAGCAGTTGATGCGCTGTAGTTTAGTTTCCAGCCGCGTTCCTTCCTGCCGCGAAAGAAATTCCACTAAATCTCTTTCCATTGCCACGAGTTGCGGGTGCTGAACGTTAAGGTAGTAAAAGCGCTCATCGCCACCCAGCTTTGGCGCCAGCCAGGCGGGGATTTCTGCATCAGCGCTAAAATAAACGGCATAATCGGCGACGGAGCGCACAGGGTAAACATGAGGAAAGTCACCAATGATCCAACGATAAAAATGGTTGCTTAACCAGCGCTGGATATTTTCTCTGTCGCCGCGTTGTTGGCTCCGGGAAAAAATAGACGATTTTACATTTGGCGCATTTATTATATTGCGTGGTTTATAGCGGTGAGATGACGTTTCTGTCATAAAAATCCATGTATAATTAAGCTGGTATTATGTTTATGTATTTTTAGATTCACTTAATGAATTAATGCGCAATAAGTTTAAAAAACTACTCACAGTATATCGGTAAACTAAAAAGAGCGGCCAAATAATTTATTGTCCCCGATCGCGTTCGTCGTGGTTTTCGGGATACCGCTCGGCCAAAGGAAAGAGGACAGTGTGTTAATTCCGCCAGAATAGCGTTGGCGGAAAATATCGTCTTACGACCTTGTTATTGTTATGCCAATAATCATTATACCAGGCGACACGCATCCGCTTCCCAGCGATATCCCACCCCGTAGACCGCGCGTATAAATGACTGTTCGGCATCCAGCGATTCCAGTTTACGGCGCAGGTTTTTAATGTGGCTGTCGATAGTACGATCGGTCACCACACGGTAGTCGTCGTAGAGGTGGTTTAACAACTGCTCGCGGGAAAAAACTTTACCCGGTTCAAGCGATAAGGTTTTTAGCAGACGGAATTCAGCGGGGGTTAAATCCAGCGCTTTACCACACCAGGAGGCCTGAAAGCGGCTTTCATCAATCATTAACGGGCTTTCGGCATCCTGCTGCTGGAGTTCGCGCTGCGGTTTACAGCGGCGCAAAATGGTTTTCACGCGGGCCACGACTTCGCGCGGGCTGTAAGGCTTACAGATATAATCATCGGCGCCGATTTCCAGCCCAAGCAGCCGGTCGATCTCTTCGATTTTGGCCGTGACCATCACAATGGGGATGTCGGAAAAACGGCGAATCTCCCGGCATAGCGTCAGACCATCGGTACCCGGCAGCATCAGATCCAGCAGGATTAGATCCGGCGGCGTTTGACGCACATACGGCAGTACCTTGTCGCCATGATTGATGAGCGTGGGGGCGTAACTCGCCGCGCGTAAGTAGTCAATAAGCAGCTGACCCAGCTTGGGTTCATCTTCAACAATCAAAATGCGTGGCGTGTTTTCATCAATGGGTAATTCAGTCATACTTCTCTCTGTAAATCGCGATCCAGCGGTAACTCTACTGTAATGCTAACCCCGCCAAAAGGCGAATGAGCGGCGTGAAGATGACCGTTATGCGCGTGTACAATATTGACGCATATCGCCAGCCCCAGTCCAGAACCGCCGCTGGCGCGGTTACGGGACACTTCCGTGCGGTAAAAACGGTCAAAAAGCTTTTGTAACTGCTCATCGCTGACGCCCGGTGCAGAATCGGCAAAGGTCAGGAATAATGATTTGTCGCGTTGTTCGGCGGAAATATGCAGGCCGCCGCCGCTGTCGGTGTAGCGCAGACTGTTTTCCAGTAGATTATTAAACAGTTGCATCAGGCGATCCGGGTCGCCGAAGACGGTCATGCTATCCGGCAACGCGTAATGTAACGTTAGCCCCCGGCTGGTAAAGCGCTCTCTGAACGCGCCGCCAGCGACTTCCAACAGGGGAACAAGATCGACGGTCGTTTTTTGGTAAGCCAGCGCGCCCTCGTCAGACAACGACAGCTGATGCAGGTCGTCAACCAGTTTGGTAAGCGTACCGACTTCCGCCTGTAGCGAGGTAACCGATTCTGGCGTGAACTGGCGAACGCCATCCTGAATGGCTTCAAGTTCGCCGCGCAATACCGCCAGCGGCGTGCGCAGTTCGTGGGAAATATCCGCCATAAAGTCGCGGCGCATCTGCTGGTTTTTTTCCAGCGTGCTGGCAAGCTGGTTAAAGTCCTGCGCCAGTTTTCCCAGCTCATCGGCGCTGGTTGGAGTCACGCGCGTGGTAAAATCCCCCGCCGCCAGTCTGTGCGTACCCTCGACCAACCGTTTGACCGGGGCGAGCAGGCCACGCGCCAGCAAAAATGTCGCCAGCGCGGCCAGCAACGTTGATAATGCCACGATCATCCAACTGGCGCGCCGCTGCTGCATATCAAAATTAATATCCGTATTGCGCGTCAGCCGCTCGACAGGAGAGGCGATAATCGCGCCGACTTCGACGTCATTGACCAGAATGGGGCGGCGAGTACCGTCATGCGGCACCGGACCGCGTGGGCCGACCAGCACCCGGCCATTTTGATCGACGACCCAGAATTGGGTGCGCCAACCGTGCGGCGGCATACCGGGGCCGGGTTTATCGCGGTCGTTGTCATGCTCAAATGAACGCAGAATCTGGAAAACGAAGCGATCGTTGTTACGTAAAAAACGCCAGTTGCCGTGTTGCTGGTACTGGTCGCCCAGCGCATCGCCCAGCATTTGTAGCCGCTGCTCGTTGCCGTGTTTGATATAGTCAATAAATCCGCGTTCAAAACTGACGCGCACGGCCCAATGCATACTGATCAGCAGCACGATGCAGGTGGCGAAAATCGCCAGAAACAGCTTGCCGGTGATTCCGGGCCGCCAGACTTTCATTACAGGCTCCTTTTACGCCGTGAAATGACCATGTTTTGCTGTGTATCGTTCGGCACGCGGGCAAAAATTATCGCCGGTAGCGCGATAATAACCGCCATACATAACCAGGTGTACATAAAGACGTGATGTGTGGCGCTACTGTCTATCCCGATATGCTGTTGGCCAAACATACCCAGCAGCATTCCGGCAATAGTGACGCCGATACTCATCGAGAGCTGCATAATCATCGATAATAAGCTATTGCCGCTGCTGGCCAGCGTATCGGGAAGGTCTTTTAGCGTTAAGGTGTTCATGGAAGAAAAGCGCGCCGAGTTCACCATTCCCTGCAAAAGCAGTACCAGCGGCAGGAGATAATACCAGCCGAGCAGCGCGACCGACATAAACAACAGGCTAACCAATGCCAGTCCGAGCGTGGTTGCTACCAGAACCCGACGATAGCCAAAACGGTTAACTATCTGCACCACAATCCGCTTCATTCCCATGCTGCCCAGCACCATGGGGATCATCATCAAACCGGCATGAAACGGTGAAAAACCAAGACCAATTTGCAAAAAGACCGGCGTCATAAACGGCAGCATACCGCTGCCGATACGCCCGGCAAAACTGCCCAGCAACCCCAGTGAAAACGTGGGCGTGCGGAACAATCGCAGGCTGAATAACGCGCCTGAGTTTTTTTTGGCATGGAAGAGATAGAGCAGAATGGCTGCCGCGCCGCCCGCAGCAAGTCCGGCTAATGTCCAGGGCGAAATCCCCATGCTTTTACTACCGTCCAGCGCCAGCGTGAGTACCGCCATGCCGATAGCTAACAGCAGGAACCCCGGCAGATCAAAGCGCCGGGTCTCTATGGTGTAGTTTGGCATCAGCATAAAGGTTGCCATAGCGCCGACAATTCCCACCGGGATATTGATCAGAAAGATCCAGTGCCATGAAGCATATTCCACCAGCACCCCGCCCAGCGCGGGGCCGAGTAACGGCCCGATCTGACCCGGCAGGGTGACGAAGGTCATCGCCGCCATATATTGCGCGCGCGGCACGATTTTCATGACCGTCAGGCGTCCGACTGGCACCATCATCGCGCCGCCTACGCCTTGTAAAACCCGCGCTAATACCAGTTGATTAAGCGTGCCGGAGAGGGCGCAAAACAGCGAACCCAGCGTGAACAGCACAATGGCGGCAAAGAAAATATTACGCACGCCGATTTTGTCTGCCAGCCAGCCGCTGGCGGGGAGCATCACGGCGACGGTAAGAACATATGACACCACTACCATGTGCATATGCAGCGGGCTTTCCCCCAGGCTTTTCGCCATGGAGGGCAGCGCAGTGTTGACGATGGTGGTATCCAGCGACTGCATAAAAAAGCCGAATGCCACAATCCAGAGTTGCCAGCGGGTGTTGTCAGGAAGTTCTGTCATATTTCTACTACCGGTTTGCTATTTTTACGCGAAAAACGCAGCCGCAGACGATCGAAAAAGAGGTACACCACCGGCGTGGTATAGAGAGTCAGGAGCTGGCTCATGACCAAACCGCCGACAATGGTTATCCCCAACGGCTGCCGTAATTCCGAACCGTCTCCGCCAGATAACACCAATGGCAGTGCGCCGAACAGCGCCGCCAGCGTGGTCATCATTATTGGACGGAAGCGTAACAAGCAGGCCTGGAAAATGGCTTGTTCCGGCGTCAGGCCGCCGCTTCGTTGCGCTTCAAGCGCAAAATCGACCATCATAATGGCGTTTTTCTTCACAATGCCAATTAATAGCATGATCCCTATCAGGGCGATTAGGCTGAAAGGGGCATTGAAGAGCTCCAGCGCCAGAAGCGCCCCAACGCCTGCCGATGGCAGAGTAGAGAGAATGGTCAGCGGATGGACGTAACTTTCGTACAGTATCCCCAGCACAATGTAGACGGTAGCGATCGCCGCCACTATCAAAATAAGCTGCGAATTCATGGTCTGCTGGAACACTTGCGCCGTTCCGGAAAAACTGCCGCGTACCGTCGGGGGGACGCCAAGCTGCGTCATGGTGCGATTAATGGCCTCCGTCGCCTGCGATAACGATGTGCCGGTCGGCAGGTTAAAGGCAATCGTGGACGCCGCGGAAAGTCCCTGATGGTTCACCGACAGCGGCGCATTGGCGGGCCGCCATTGGGCGAAATAAGAGAGGGGGATCGCTTTTCCGTCGCGGTTGATAACGAACATTTTCTCCAGCGCGCTGATATCCTGGCTATAGCGCGGATCGACTTCCATCACCACTTTATACTGGTTCATCGGCTGATAAATGGTGGAAATTTGCCGCTGGCCGAAAGCATTATTTAACAGACTGTTTGCGGCCTGAACATCAATGCCCAGTCGTGACATGGTGTCGCGGTCGTAGATAAGGTTCATCTCCGCGCCGTTATCCTGCTGGTCGGAGTTTACGTCCGCCAGTTGCGGCAGGGCCGAGAGCGCTTTGCGTATTTTCGGCTCCCACTCGCGCAGCGCCGCCAGAGAGTCAGACAGCAACGTATATTGGTAACTGGCGTTAGCCTGCCGCCCGCCGACGCGAATATCCTGTACCGCCATCAGAAACAGCCTGGCGCCGGGTTCTTTTGCCAGTTTGACCCGCAGTCGATCAATGATTTGCTGCGCCGTCTCTTTGCGTTCGCCGCGCGGCTTCAGCGTAATAAACATCATGCCGCTATTCACCCGCGAGCCGCCGGTAAAACCAGTGACATTATTCACCGCCGGATCGTCGCGAATAATTTTCATAAAATCCTGCAGCTTGCCGCGCATGGCCTGGAAAGAGATGCTCTGGTCAGCCTGAATACCGCCCATCAACACGCCGGTGTCCTGCTCCGGAAAGAATGTTTTAGGGATGGCGATATAAAGCCAGATGTTCAGCGCAACGGTGCCAAGAAAAACCACACCGACAAGACGCGTATGGTTAAGCACCCATTTTAACGACGTGCCGTAACCCTGTTGCAAGGCGACCAGCAGACGGCCAACGCCCCGTTTACGCGGTTGGGTGCGCGGTTTGCTTGATTTAAGCATCCAGCCGCACATCATCGGCGTCAGCGTGAGCGAGACCACCAGCGAAATGCCAATCGCCACCGAGAGGGTAACGGCGAATTCCCGTAATAATCGTCCTGGCAGGCCGCCCATTAACAGCAGCGGCAGAAATACCGCCACCAGCGACAGACTCATGGAGATGACCGTAAACCCGACTTCCCGCGTACCCTGTAATGCCGCCTGTAAAGGTTTCATTCCCGCCTCCAGATGGCGGGCGATATTTTCCAGCACCACAATGGCATCATCAACGACAAATCCGGTCGCGATAGTCAGCGCCATCAGCGACAGATTGTTGAGGCTGAAGCCGCACAGATACATGGCGGCGAAGGTGCCGATGAGCGAAACGGGAACGGCGACGGCGGGGATTAGCGTGGCGCGCCCGGAACGCAGGAATAAAAACACCACCAGGATCACCAGCGCGACAGAGATAGCCAGCGTCTCTTCTACCTCTTGCAGCGACGCGCGAATCGTCGGCGAACGATCCTGGGCGATTTGTAAATCGATAGCGGCGGGGATCATTGCCCGCAGTTCCGGCAGTTTTGCCCGGATGCCGTCGACCGTCTGAATAATGTTGGCCTCCGGCAGCTTGCGGATCATCAACAAAATAGCGGGTTTAGCGTTCGTCATCCCGGCGTTACGGACATCCTGCACCGAGTCGGTGACGCTGGCGACGTCGCCCAGGCGTACCGCCGCGCCGTTGTTATAGTGAATAATCAGCGGCTGGTATTCGGCAGCGGTTTTCAGTTCGTCGTTGGTCTGGATTTGCCAGCGGTGGACGCTATCTTCAATTGCGCCTTGCGGTCGGCGTACGTTGGCGCTGTTGATCGCTTCGCGGACCTCATCCAGCGAGACGCCCTGGTTAAAGAGCGCCTGCGGGTTTAAGCCTACACGTACTGCGGGCAGGGAGCTGCCGCCGACGTCAACATCGCCGACGCCGTCAATTTGCGCGATGGTTTGCGCCAGTTGGGTAGAGGCGAAATCATACAGTTTGCCCTGTGACCAGCTCTCCGAGGTGAGCGTTAAAATCATAATCGGCGCGTCGGATGGGTTGGCCTTGCGATAAGTCGGGCGGCTGGGCATTCCGCCTGGCAACAAGCTTTGCGCGGCGTTAATGGCGGCCTGCACGTCGCGCGCCGCGCCGTTAATATCACGATCGAAATTAAATTCGAGAATAATGCGCGTACTGCCGAGCGAGCTGCTGGAAGTCATTTCATTGACGCCTGCAATACGTCCCAAAGAACGTTCCAACGGCGTCGCCACCGACGAAGCCATGGTTTCCGGCGAGGCGCCCGGCAGCGAGGCGCTAACCATAATCACCGGGAAATCGACCTGCGGCAGCGGAGCGACCGGCAGCAGACGAAAGCCCAGAATGCCGCACAGCGTAATGGCGGCGGCAATCAAAATGGTGGCGACCGGGCGGTAGATGAAAAGGGCGAAAAAGCGCATCTACGCCTCCTCTTTATGGCGCGGAAAGCGACTTTTCACGTACAGCGACAGGCGGTCAAACAGGAGATAAATCACCGGTGTGGTAAACAGAGTTAATACCTGGCTGACCAGTAGGCCGCCCACCATCGCGATCCCCAACGGGCGACGTAATTCCGCGCCAACGCCGGTACTCAACATTAATGGCAATGCCCCGAGCAACGCCGCCAGCGTGGTCATCAGAATCGGTCGAAAACGCAGCAGACAGGCCTGGAAGATAGCGTCGCGCGGACTCATCCCCTGTTCGCGTTCGGCGGCGAGGGCGAAGTCAATCATCATGATGGCGTTTTTCTTCACGATGCCGATCAGCAAAATAATGCCGATAATGGCGATAATATCGAGCTCGCTACCGGCGATGATCAGCGCCAGCAGCGCGCCGACGCCCGCCGTAGGCAGCGTTGAGAGAATCGTGATCGGATGGATAAAACTCTCATACAGCACGCCGAGCACGATATACATCGCCACCACGGCGGCGACAATAAGCCAGACGGTGCTGCCCAGCGCCGCCTGGAAGGCGAGCGTACTGCCCTGAAACTGCGTTGTAATATCCGCTGGCAGGGCGAGCGTTTTTTCCGTATCGAGAATCGCCTGCACCGCATCGCCGAGCGAATAGCCCTCCGGCACGTTAAACGAAAATGTCGTGACCGGGAACTGATCTAAATGATTGATGGAGAGCGGAGCGAAGCGCTGCTCAATGCGGGCAATCGCGCTGAGCGGTACGGTGCCGCCGTCGCGGCTCGTCAGGCGAATCGTCTCCAGCGCCGCCAGGCCCGGTGTGCTGGCGGTATTATGTTCCAGCACGACGCGGTACTGGTTCGCCTGGGTATAAATCGTTGAAATCAGGCGTTGTCCGAACGCGTTGTAGAGCGCGTTATCCACATCCGCCATGCTGATACCCAGACGGCTGGCGCTGTCGCGGTCGACATTCACCCAGGCCGCTAATCCTCGATCTTGCCAGTCGCTGCTTACCTCAGAGAGCTGTGGTAACGACTGTAGCGCGTTCTGCAGTTTTGGCACCCAGTGGCTGAGCGCATCGAGCGTCGTGGCCTGCAGGGTAAACTGATACTGCGTGCGGCTGACCTGCGTGTCGATGGTTAAATCCTGCGTCGGCTGGAGATACAGCGCCACGCCGGGAATCGTCGCCACGGCGGTTTGCAGCCGGGAGATCACCTGCTGCACGCGGTCATCACGCGCATCCAGCGGCTTGAGGTTAATTTGCAGGCGCGCGCTATTGAGCGTGGGGTTAGCGCCGTCTACGCCAACAAAAGTCGTCAGGCTTTGCACCGCCGGGTCCTGTAATATCCGCTCCGCCACCTGGCGCTGACGTTGCGCCATACTGGCATACGATGACGATTGCGGCGCCTGCAGCGTCCCCTGGATAATGCCGTTATCCTGTACCGGAAAGAACCCTTTCGGGATGACTATCCACAGCATAACGCTGAGCAGGAGCGTGGCGAATGCCACGCTCAATGTAAGCCACGGATGGTTGAGCACTTTCGCTAATCCGCGTCCGTAGCTGGCGATCACGCGGTCAAACATCCGCTCGCAGGCGCGGGAAAAGCGGTTTTGTTTACGCAGAGACTGCTGGCTGAGCATACGCGCGCACATCATGGGCGTGAGCGTCAAAGAGACGACGGCGGAGATTAAAATCGCTACCGCCAACGTCACCGCAAATTCGCGGAACAGTCGACCAACAATATCGCCCATAAAGAGCAACGGGATCAGCACTGCAATCAGTGAAAAGGTGAGGGAAATAATGGTAAAGCCGATTTCGCCCGCGCCTTTGAGCGCCGCCGCCAGCGGTTTTTCTCCTTTTTCGATGTAGCGCGAGATGTTCTCGATCACCACAATCGCATCGTCCACCACGAAACCCGTGGCGATAGTGAGCGCCATCAGCGTCAGGTTATTAATGGAAAAATCCAAAAATACCATCACCGCAAAGGTGCCGATAAGCGACAGCGGTACGGCGACGCCGGGAATAATTGTGGCGGGAATATTACGTAAAAACAGATAGATAATCATGACGACCAGCGCGATCGCCAGCATCAGTTCAAACTGGGTATCGCGCACGGAAGCGCGAATATTGGTGGTGCGATCGGACAGGACCGTGACCTTCACCGATTTCGGCAGGCTCTCGGTAAGCTGGGGCAGCATCTGGCGAATGCTGTCCGCTGTCGCAATGATATTGGCGCCAGGCTGGCGTTGAACGTTCATCACGATAGCCGGCGCTTGATTCGCCCATGCGCCGAGCCAGCTATTTTCCGCCCCCTGTTCGACGGTGGCGACATCGCCCAGCCGTACCGGCGCGCCGTTTTGATACGCGATGATAAGCTTGCGGTATTCGTCGGCAGACTGCATCTGATCGTTAGCAGAAAGCGTCACCGCTCGTTCGGGGCCATCCAGACTGCCTTTCGCCGAGTTGACGTTGGCGCCGGTAATTGCGGTACGGACCGTTTCGCTGGTCAGACCGAGCGCGGCGACAGCCTGAGCATTCAGTTTTACGCGTACCGCAGGGCGCTGCCCGCCGGCAAGCGTCACCAGCCCGACGCCGGAGACCTGCGAGATCTTCTGCGCCACGCGGGTTTCTACCATGTCCTCTACTTGGGTCATCGGCATCGCATTTGAGGTGACGGCAAGCGTCATAATCGGCGGGTCCGCCGGATTGACTTTGCTATAAATCGGCGGATTTGGCAGGTCGGAAGGCAATAAATTGGTGGCTGCGTTAATCGCCGCCTGTACTTCCTGCTCGGCAACGTCCAGCGGCAGCGTCAACTGAAACTGTAGCGTCACCACCGATGCGCCGCCGGAACTTTGCGACGACATCTGCTTCAGTCCTGACATCTGGCCGAACTGGCGCTCAAGCGGCGCGGTGACGGCGGAGGTCATGACATCCGGGCTGGCGCCAGGGTAGAGCGTAACAACCTGAATAGTGGGGTAGTCGACCTCCGGCAAAGCGGCGACGGGCAGGAAGCGATAGCCGATAATCCCGGCGAGTAAAATCGCCGCCATCAGCAGAGTGGTGGCCACGGGGCGCAGAATAAATAGACGCGAGGGGCCGCCCGTGCTGCCCGGAGGTAATACCTGCATCAGGCGCGCGCTCCTTTTTGACCTTCATGGCGGGAAGGGGATTTTTCATCCGCCGCGGTGGTTTGCGGCTCAACGACCTCGACTTTTGCGCCTTCCGTCAGCCGATCAATACCATCGGTAACGACGCGATCGCCTGCCGATAAGCCTGCGCTGATCACCACGTTTCGGTTATCCTGAATACCGATTTTTACCCGCTTCTTGCTGACGTTATTTTCGTCGTTCAGCACCCACACAAAGTGGCCCTCATTGCCCATTTGCACCGCCGCGGCAGGCACCACAACGGCATTTTGTTCGGTATCGACCAGCATCCGGGCGTTCACAAATTGATTGGGGAATAGCGTATCGTCCTGATTGGTAAAGCGCGCTTTAATTTTGATCGTTCCCGTCGTGGGATCAATCTGGTTGTCCAGACTGAGCAACACACCTTCGCTCAATTTGTGCGAGTTAGTCCGATCCCAGGCTTCTACGACCAGCGCTTTCCCCGCTTTCTGTGCCTGAACTACGGTCGCGATATCGCTTTCCGGCAGAGTAAAAATGAGATCAATCGGGTGCGTTTGCGTAATGACGACAATACCTGCGGTATCGCTGCTGGAAATCTGGTTGCCGACATCCACCTGTTTCAGACCCACGCGTCCCGAGACCGGGGCCGTGATACGACTCCAGTCGAGCTGTAACTGCGCGCTGGCGACATTGGCTTCATCCGCTTTAATGGTTCCCTGGGTTTCGTTGACCAGCGCCTGTTGCGCATCCAGTTCCTGACGAGAAACCAGATTGGTTTTTGCCAGTTGCTGATAGCGCGCCAGATCACGACGCGCATTCGCCAGCGTAGCGTTATCTTTCGCCAACTGTCCCTGAGCCTGCGCCAGGGCGACCTTAAACTGGCTGGGATCGATTTGCGCCAGCAGATCGCCTGCGTTGACCTGCTGACCTTCCTGAAAGTGCAGGGCGATGAGTTGACCATCCACGCGGCTACGCACCGTAACGGTATTCGCTGCGGTCACGGTACCCAGCCCGCTCAGATAGCGCGGTACGGCCTGCGTGGTCGCGGTCGCGGCCTGTACCGGCGCCAGAGGGCCGTCGCGCATACCGCGGCGACCTGCGGCGGCGGTATGCGGCGCTTGCGCGGCGACGCCCGGCGCGGCGGTCGGGCTTTCGCTACGGCTATGCCAGAACCAGAATGCGGCGGCGGCCACTACAACCCCAATCGCTATTGCCCAGCGGAAAGTATTACTGCCTTTCATCGGTATAAGTTTCTCATCCTGAAACGTTTTGCGGAATGTTGCTCCCTCTATTGTAGTCAGCAGGGAAGGGAGAAAAATGGAGGAATTATGGAACACGGTCGGGATTATTCTGAATGGCGGCCCGCTTTGCGAGGCGCTACGCAACTCTCATCGGTGAAAATCGTTAACGCGCCGGAGTGCGGTAAAGTGGCGGCACGGCAATGAAGATAAGCCACCGATTTCAGCAGGACGCTGAAACGGGAAAGCCCCTCCCGAGGAAGGGGCCAAAATAAGGAAAGGGTTATGATGAAGGTAGTCATCATACTGGTGATACTCTTAGTGATTAGCCTACCAGCTTACTAAGACACCAGGGGGAGGAGGAATCCTCCCTTACCCTCACTCCTGACGTTAAGCCACATCAAGAATAATGTCAATCCATCAGCGCTGGGCTTGCGAGGCGCTTAGCGGAAAACAACCTCCGCCCAGCGCGCCAGTCCTGCGGTGACGGAGCCGAAATCATCGCCGCCAGCGACGGGTATGCCCGGTAGCTGTTCGGAAAGCGCTTTTTTAATCAATGGCGAACGGGCGCTGCCGCCGGTCAGATAGATGACATCCGGTTTTTCCTGCGCGCTGTCCAGCGCCAGTCGCACCTGTTCCAGAATACGCGCCAGCGGTTGATCCAGCGCCGCTTCCAGTCCTTGCTGGCTGATAGCGACCGCCAGGTCGTCGCTGATAAATGGCAGCCTCGCCGTAACATCCGCCTGGCCGGAAAGGGCGATTTTGCTCTCTTCCGCGCAGCGTACCAGGCGGTAGCTAAGCCGCTGACGCCAGACCTTGAGCAACAACGCGACCTTGTCTGCTTCACGCGCGTTGCGAACCAAATCGTTCAACAGACGACCATTCGCGCTACTGTAAAAATCGCTTTGCGCCGGGACGTCGTTAATCGCGACGGCATTCCACCACGGCAGCACCGGCAGGGCGATGCCTTTTTCGGTTTCGCCGCCCATGCCCAGCAAAGGCATCAGATTTTTAAAGGCCAGCGCGATATCCAGATCGTTTCCGCCCACGCGGCAACCGCTGTGCCCCAACAGGCTGTTTTCACGATCGGCGCGCTGACGCCACTGCGGCCCCATCAGCAGCATGGAGCAGTCGGTGGTGCCGCCGCCAATATCCACGACCAGCACACGCTTCTCTTCCCGCAGCGTAGCCTCGTAGTCCAGGCCCGCCGCAACCGGTTCATACTGGAATACCACCTCCTGAAAACCGGCGCGTTTTGCCGCCCGCTCCAGAATACCCTGCGCCTGGCGGTTCGCGTCATCGCCGCCCAGTCCCTGAAAGTTGATCGGGCGACCGATCACCGCCTGGGTAATGGCCTCCGGCAATTGGCTGTGCGCCGTATGACGAATATGTACCATCATGGCGCAGACTAAATCTTCAAACAGCGCGACCTGCTGCGGTTTCAGGCCGCTGGCGCCTAAAAAGGATTTCGGCGATTTGACAAACCAGACCTCCTGGGGATCGTCAATATAGTGCGCCAGCGACGCCAGACCAAACTGTACGCTTTGCGCGCCAACCTCAATATCTTCCTCGCGGTTGTAGCGTATCGCGCGGCGCAGCAGCGCCTGGGTTTCTTCGTCCGTTGCCGGCACATCATGATGGCGATACAGCCACTCGCTCACCGCTTCGCGCGTCGGCGCGCACAGCATAGACGGCAGTAATGCGCTGTTATTCTCCATTGTCAGCAACTGTGGATGCCCGTCGCGCATAATGGCGACCGAGCAGTTTGCCGTACCGTAATCAAATCCTATAAACACCTTAAAATCCCCATGCCAGTGAAGAAGGGGCGTGACTTTAGCGAAATGTCGTCGCGGCGACAACTGGAATATGAAAGCAAGGCGTTACGTGCGATTAGCGTTTATGCTGAAAGGTCAAATAAAGGAGAAAAGTATGTTTACCCTGAGCTGGCAGCCGCCTTACGACTGGTCGTGGATGTTGGGCTTTCTTGCCGCGCGTGCGGTGGACGGCGTGGAAACAGTAGGCGAGGGCTTTTATGCGCGCAGCCTGGTGGTGGGCGAGCATCGCGGACTGGTCAGCGTGAGGCCCCATCTGCCCACCCACACTGTGCAGGTTAGCGTGAGCGCCGGATTACTTCCCGTCGCGCCGGCGTGTCTGGCGAAAGTTTCGCGTCTGTTTGATCTTGACTGCCAGCCCGCGCAGGTTGCCGCCGTGCTGGGGCCACTGGGCGAGGACAGACCGGGGCTGCGTTTACCGGGATCGGTTGATACGTTTGAACAAGGCGTGCGGGCGATACTGGGGCAACTGGTGAGTGTCGCGATGGCGGCAAGGTTGACGGCGAAAGTGGCGCGCCGCTATGGCGAGGCGTTGCCGGATGCGCCCGATTATGTCTGTTTTCCCGGTCCGGAAACGCTGGCGTTGGCCGATCCGCTGGCGCTTAAAGCTCTGGGGATGCCGCTGCGGCGCGCCGAAGCGCTGATTCATCTGGCGCAGGCGACGCTGGCGGGAAAACTGGCGCTCGCCGCGCCGCCGGATATTGAGCAGAGCGTTAAAAATTTACAAACGTTTCCGGGAATTGGCCGCTGGACGGCGAACTATTTCGCCCTGCGCGGTTGGCAGGCAAAAGATATCTTTTTACCCGATGATTACTTAATTAAGCAGCGCTTTGCCGGGATGACGGCCGCGCAGATCCGTCGCTACGCGGAGCGCTGGAAACCGTGGCGTTCCTACGCGCTACTGCATATCTGGTATACCCACGGCTGGCAACCGTCAATGGATAGCGAAATAGCTGGTATTCAGTAACAAATCCAACGGTTGCGCTTCGGCGATAGTGTCGCCATAAATCAGATCCACGCCAATACGGGAGAGCGTATCCAGCACCTGTGGGTTTTGTACCGGCCCGGCGAGCGTTTTGATGCCCAGATGCTGGGCGTGTCCCTGGATGATCGAGGTCAGCATTTCATCCATTAAACTCTCATGAACGTTGGCGATAAGGTCGCTATCCAGCAGTAAATAATCGGCGATATGCGGGGTCAGTAAATTAAACAGCTGTAAATCGCGCCCGACATGGCTGAGGATAACTTGGCAGCCGCGTTGCCGCAGTTTTCGCAGAGTCGCAGCGGCGGTCTGCGCCTGCTTAACGATAACGTCAGCCGGGATAATCAGGTGTAATAACCGTGGCGGCAGTGGGCTATGCTCCAGTTGTTCCAGCAGCTCATCAATAAGGGTAGTGCTGTATAATCCTGCGGCGGACAGCGGCAGCGCAACGCTTAATCCCTTGCTGGCGACGGCGGTCGCCGCATGGTGGAAAAACTCATGGAATACCCGTCGGTCAAGCGCGTGATGCAGCGCGGAGTCGGCTAACCCTGCCCGGAACGCGCGCTCTTCCATCACTTCCCCTTCGCTGGTCCACAGCCTGAGTGAGACCAGCCAAAAGCTGGTGGACTCCGGCGTACGCGGCGGCGCGACGTTTCTGGCAAGCATCAGCAGGTGGTTATTTTTAATCATATGCCACTGTTCTTCCAGCGGCATCATTCCCTTTGAGGAGGTTAATGCGTGCTGCGGTTCGTACACGGTCAGACGGCCTCGACCGCTATTTTTCGCGGCGTAGCAGGCAATATCGGCCTGAGACACGACCTCTGTGAGCTGGCAGTTATGTTCATTTATCATTGTGATCCCGGCGCTGGCGCCGATCCGATGCAGGCGCCCTTCCCACATAAAGTGATATTCATTAACGGCGTTGATAAGCCGCGTCACGATAAAGCGCGCGCTGTCACTATTACAATCCGGCAGCAACAGGCCAAACTCATCGCCACCCAGACGGGCCAGGAGATCGCCGGAGCGAAGCATACTGAGCATCAGTGACGCGAGCTCGCGCAATAAGGCGTCGCCGGCGGCATGTCCCGCGCTGTCGTTAACCGCTTTAAAACGGTCCAGATCGATAAACACCAGCGCATGATGTTGAGGCGATTCCTGTATTGTTTGCAGGCGCTGTTGAAGCTGTTTTTCAAAACTGGCGCGGTTGGCAAGATGGGTGAGGGCGTCATGCGTTGCGCTGTAGCTGAGCTGGCGTAACATTTTTCGTGATTCGGTAACGTCCTGGATAACCAGAACCGAACCAATCTTATCGCCGTCAAGCGTACTGAGCGGCGTGATACTGTAATGAATATCGTAGCTGCCGCCGTTATGACAATGGAGCACTATCTCCTGTTCCATGTCCGATCGCGACCTGTCGGCGCGATAAATATCCTCCAGCAGCGGCCCCTTATCACCTGACGTAATGCGCAGAACCGTTAATAATGGCGCGCCTAAAGCATCCTCTTGCCGCCAGCCGCTCATCTTCTCGGCGATCGGGTTCATAAAGGTGATATTCATCGCGACATCAATACACACCACCGCTTCTCCGATAGAGTCAAGCGTGATGTGCAACCGTTCTTTTTCCTGAAACAGCGCCTCGTTCGCCTGTGTAATTCGCTCCATCAACCGCTGGTTTTCCTGCTCGCTTTGCTTGAGATCGTTAATATCTTCAATCTGAGCAATAAAATAGAGAGGTTTATTGTCTTTATGACGAACCAGCGAGACGGCCAGCAGCGCCCAGACGACATCGCCGTTGCGGGTGTAGTAGCGTTTTTCCATGGAATAGCTATTGATGTCGCCGCGCACCAGCATGTTTAGCTGTTCAAGGTCGTTATTCAGGTCTTCCGGCCAGGTCAATTGCTGAAATGTCATCGTGCGTAATTCATCCTGGCTATAGCCAAGAAAATGGCTCAGAGATTTATTGACCTGTAGCCACTGACCCTCCGTACCGACCAGCGCCATACCAATGGCGGAATACTCCATCGCGTTGCGAAAGCGGGATTCGCTCTCGGTGATATGTTTGCGTTCCGTGCGAAACGCGTACATCACCATCGCCATCATATTGGCAGGCAGCAGGATCATTAAAAAAGGCAGCCACGGCATATTGACCATCACGTCGGTTTTTGGCGTGGCGAGCAGCGTGGGGTCATTGGCCAGCATGAGCGAGACCACGATAACGGTAGCTAAAAAAATTAAAAACGCCTCCATTCGCGGCAGGCGCACCGCACTCCACATCAACAGGACGATAACGCACGTAAACGGCCACGGAATATAGCGCATAGCGAGCCAGCTTAGCGCCAGCGTAATGACCAGCGTCAATAGCGTTTCCAGCAACAGATGCGGATCACGATGACGCAACAGATAGTGTGGTTTAAACAGTAAACCTAACGGCACCAGCGTCAGCGCGCCGATGGCTTCCGATAATACCCAAATCAGAAACGCTTTCGAGGCGACCGCTTCCGGCGCTATCAGCCAAAATAACAGGCCGCCGAGTAGTGGCGGAATCACGGCGCTGCCGATAGCCAGACGAAACCAGTCATTCAAATTTTGTAAGGGGTTGTAGCTGGGGAGCAGTTTTCGCAGCAGTATCGCGCCAGTGGCCGCCTCGATAATATTTATTGCCGTCCAGCTAAAGTTAAGCGAGGCGGCAGGAAATAAAGTCAGGGAGGCGCCGATGCTGCCGAGCGAGCAGGCGACCGCGATCCCTGGCCACAGACGGCCCGCATGGCGGTAAAACGCGACCATCATAATGGAGGTGGGGAACCACAGCGGCGCGAGTTGGGTGCCGACACGCGATAATACGAGCGAAAAGAGCGTAAAGACAAACGCGACCAGGCCTAAACTGACCAGACGCAATAGCGGGTGGGGGACGGTAACGAAAACATGTTGGGATGGTTTACTCATTACCACTCTATCCGAATCGCCGGTAACGTCGCGGAATACCGGACGCGTCAGTTTACTCTGTGATTATGCTAGTATAAACGCGTAATGATTTATACGCTGGCTGAATATAAATTGTGGCTCCCGGCGTATTCCTCCTCCAGACGGGTCGATAAAACCGCTGCCCGCGTTAAAACTGAACGCTTTTACGTCACGACGTCGAATGCGCCGCCAACAAATTCACCGTGGCATAGCGCCGGACTGGTATCGCGCTGCTGAAATCCCTATAATTGCCGCGTTTGGCGTTTCGGCGCCCCCCTTCCTTACATCCAGGTTAATCAGGTCGCTAAATTTATGACTGATCAGTCTCATCAGTGCGTCATTATCGGTATCGCTGGCGCATCGGCTTCCGGCAAGAGTCTTATTGCCAGTACCCTTTACCGCGAATTGCGTGAACAAGTGGGTGACGAACATATTGGCGTTATTCCCGAAGACAGTTATTACAAAGATCAAAGCCATCTGTCGATGGAAGAACGCGTAAAAACTAACTATGACCATCCGAATGCGATGGATCACAGCCTGCTATTTCAGCATCTTCAGGCGCTCAAGCGCGGTTCGGCGATTGAATTACCGGTATACAGTTATGTTGAGCATACCCGTATGCAGGAAACGGTTCGCGTAGAACCGAAGAAAGTGATTATTCTTGAAGGTATTCTGTTACTGACCGACGCGCGTTTGCGTGAAGAGATGAACTTCTCTATTTTTGTCGATACGCCGCTGGATATCTGTTTGATGCGCCGTATCAAACGCGATGTGAACGAGCGTGGTCGCTCAATGGATTCGGTGATGGCGCAATATCAGAAAACGGTGCGTCCGATGTTCCTGCAATTTATTGAGCCTTCCAAACAATATGCGGATATTATCGTGCCGCGCGGCGGTAAAAACCGCATCGCTATTGATATTCTGAAAGCGAAAATCAGCCAGTTCTTTGAATAAATCTGGCGAATTGTGTACCGTTCAGTGATAACCTGGTTAGCCCTTGATGTGCTTGATTTAAGGGCTTGATGCGCGAAAGGAGAAAGAGCCATGCGTTTATGCGACCGAGATATTGAAGCCTGGCTGGATGAAGGCCGTTTGTCTATCACCCCGCGACCTCCCGTAGAGCGCATTAACGGCGCGACGGTCGATGTACGTCTTGGCAATAAATTTCGAACCTTCCGTGGTCATACGGCGGCGTTTATCGATCTGAGCGGGCCGAAAGATGAGGTCAGCGCGGCGCTGGATCGCGTGATGAGCGATGAAATCGTTTTGCCGGACGGCGAGGCATTTTATCTGCATCCGGGCGAGTTGGCGCTGGCAGTCACCTTTGAATCCGTTACCCTGCCGCCGGATTTAGTGGGCTGGCTGGATGGTCGTTCCTCGCTGGCGCGTCTGGGGCTGATGGTGCATGTGACGGCGCACCGTATCGATCCCGGCTGGTCGGGCTGCATTGTGCTTGAGTTTTACAACTCCGGGAAGCTGCCGCTGGCGTTGCGTCCGGGTATGCTCATCGGCGCGCTGAGCTTTGAGCCGCTGTCCGGCCCGGCGGCGCGGCCTTATAACCGCCGTCAGGATGCCAAATATCGCGATCAGCAGGGCGCTGTTGCCAGCCGGATTGATAAAGACTGAGCCATTCGGCGCAATACTGCCGGTCCATTGAGGGTAGCATGAGACGATTTCTGACGACGCTGATGATTCTCCTGGTCGTGCTGGTGGCCGGATTCTCTGCGTTGGTATTGTTGGTCAATCCGAATGATTTCCGCGCCTATATGGTGCAGCAGGTTGCCGCGCGTAGTGAATATCAGTTGCAACTGGACGGACCGCTGCGCTGGCACGTATGGCCGCAACTCAGCATCCTTTCCGGGCGAATGACGCTAACGGCGCGAGGCGCCAGCGAACCGCTGGTGCGGGCTGACAATATGCGCCTGGATGTCGCTTTATGGCCGCTGTTGAGTCATCAGCTTCATGTTAAGCAGGTGATGCTGAAAGGCGGGGTGATTCAACTGACGCCGCAAACGGAAGCGGTACGCAGTGATGATGCGCCGGTCGCGCCGAAAGATAATACCTTGCCGGACGTAGCGGAAGATCGCGGCTGGTCGTTTGATATTCGTAGCCTGCGCGTTGCCGACAGCGTGCTGGTTTTCCAGCATGAAAATGATGATCAGGTCACGGTGCGCGATATTCGTCTGAATATGGAACAAGATGCCGAGCATCGCGGCACGTTTGATTTTTCGGGACGCGTGAACCGCGATCAGCGGGATCTTGCTTTATCGTTCAGCGGAACGGTGGATGCTTCCGATTATCCGCATAATTTAACCGCGGGTATTGAGCAACTGCGCTGGCAATTGCAGGGCGCGGATCTACCGGCGCAGGGGATTGAGGGGCAGGGACAACTGCAGGCGCAGTGGCAGGAGGCGCAAAAACGTCTTTCATTTAACCACTTAAATTTAACGGCGAATGACAGTTCTCTGACCGGGCATGTTCAGGTAACGCTGGCGGAGCAGCCGGAATGGCAAATTGACCTCCGGTCCAGCAGGCTTAATCTGGACAACCTGTTGCCGCATCATAGCACCGTGGCACAGACGGGCGGCGCGGTGTCGCAGGGGCAAAATACGCTCCCCCTGACCAGGCCAGTTATCGCGTCGCGTGTTGGTGCGCCGCCTTATCAGGGGCTGCAAAGCTTTACGGCGGAGATTGCTTTACAGGCGGATTCAGTTCGCTGGCGGGGAATGGACTTTACCCAGGTTTCGACGAAGATGTCTAATCAGGCCGGATTGCTGGATATCACCGAGTTGCAGGGGAAACTGGCCGACGGAGAGATGTCGCTGCCCGGCACGCTGGACGCCCGCACCGCCAGTCCGCGCATCGAATTCCACCCTCGCCTCAACCATGTTGAGATTGGGACTATCCTGAAAGCCTTCAATTATCCGATTAGCCTGACCGGTAAGATGTCGCTGGTTGGCGATTTCTCCGGGGCGGATATTGACGCGGAGGCATTTCGCCATAGCTGGAAAGGAAAAGCGCATGTTGACATGAGCAATACGCGCCTTGAAGGAATGAATTTCCAGCAACTGGTGCAGCAGGCCGTAGAGCGAAGCGGCGGCGACGCGCAGCAGTCGCAGGAAAATATGGACAATGCGACCCGACTGGATCGCTTCACGACCGATCTGACGCTAAATAAGGGCACGCTGACGCTCGACGACATGGTCGGGCAATCTTCTATGCTGGCGTTAACCGGCAGCGGAACGCTGGATCTGGTTAAGCAGAGCTGTGATACGCAATTTAATCTGCGTGTGCTGGGCGGATGGAACGGCAATAGCAATCTGATCACCTTCCTGAAAGAGACGCCGGTGCCGCTGCGCGTCTATGGCAAGTGGCAGGAGCTGAACTATACCCTGCAAGTGGATCAGTTATTGCGCAAGCATTTACAGGATGAGGCGAAGCGTCGGCTCAACGACTGGGCGGATCGCAATAAAGATACCCGCAACGGTAAAGATGTGAAGAAGCTGCTGAATAAGCTTTAGTTTTTGGCCAAAGGGCAGAGCCGGATGGCGAGGCTAACGCGCCTCCGGCCTGCCTGGTAAGCAGGCCGGGGCAGGCGAACAGACGTTACATCTCCGGGTCTGGCTCGCCGTTATGCAGCGGAATTAACTGCACTTTCTGCACTCGATGGCTTTCTACCTGCAATGTTTTCAGCAAATAATCGCCCACCTGAACCTCTTCACCGGTTTGCGGTATGCGCTGCAAATATTCCATCAATAATCCGGCAATCGTATGGTATTCCCGTTTTTCATCCAGCGGTAGCGGCACGTACTGCACCAAATCCTCCAGCGGCATATGGCCGTTTGCTGTCCAGGAACCGTCCGGGTTCTTCTGAATATCGTGGCGGGCGTCAATTTCCTCGACTTCATTCGGCAGATTACCGGCAATAGTCTCCATGACATCGCTTAATGTCACAATGCCTTCAACCGAGCCAAACTCATCTACGACAAAGGCAAAATGGGTTCTGGCGTTACGGAACTGCTCCAGCGCAGGCAGCAGCGGCAATGTTTCCGGGAAAACCAGCGGTTGGCGAATCAGCGCCCGCAGGTTGAGCGGTTCGCCGCGCAGCGATTGTTGCAACAGATCGATGACGTGGACGACGCCGAGTAAATCTTCCTGTTCATTTTCACCCGTCACGACCAGACGCGTATGCTGGTTCTTTTCCAGCAGAGCGCGGATTTCCGCTTCCGGCGCGTTGAGATCGATATGCTCGATATCGTGACGCGACGTCATGATGCTACTTACGGTGCGCTGGTTGAGATTCAGCACCCGCTCGATCATCCTGCGCTCCTGCGGATTAAAAATCTGGCTGTCGTCATGGTCTGCCAGCATCGCGGCGGTTTCGGCATCCAGTTCGGCATCCTCTTTTTTACCGCTAATCAGCCGCATCACGGCCTCCGTTGTGCGCTGGCGCAGCGTATGGTTAGCGGAAAGAAAACGGCGGCGGTTAAAAATAGCCAGTTGGTTGAGCGCCTCGATCATCACCGAGAAGCCGATAGCCGCGTACAGATACCCTTTCGGAATGTGGAAACCAAACCCTTCCGCCACCAGGCTAAAGCCGATCATTAGCAGGAAGCTAAGGCACAAAATGACAATGGTGGGATGGTTGTTCACAAATCGGGTCAGGGACTTGCTGGCGAGCAGCATCAGGCTAATGGCGATTATCACTGCCGCCATCATGACCGCCAGGTGATCGACCATCCCCACGGCGGTAATCACGGAGTCGAGAGAAAAGATAGCGTCCAGCACCACGATTTGCGCGACCACCGCCCAGAATTTCGCCCCCTTACGCTGGGTAGGGTTGGCGCTATCTTTCCCTTCCAGCCGTTCGTTGAGCTCCATGGTGGCTTTAAAGAGCAGGAAGAAGCCGCCGAACAGCATAATCAGATCGCGGGCGCTGAAGCTTAACGCCTGTACGCTAAAGAGCGGCTTAGTCAAGGTGACCAGCCACGAGATTGACGCCAGCAGCAGCAGGCGCATGATCATCGCCAGTATCAGGCCGGTAATGCGCGCGCGGTCGCGCTGCCCCGGCGGTAGTTTTTCAGCGAGGATGGCAATAAAGACCAGGTTATCAATGCCGAGAACAAGTTCGATAACGATTAACGTTACCAGTCCGGCCCAGATTGACGGATCGGCAATCCATTCCATAGTAAGAGCAATACCTTCTGTAATATGACAATTGTCACAATTCGATCATGGATAATACGGCGGAAAAATGCAATGCCGCAGAGCAATTTATCTTTGTTACGCGGCTATAAAATAACTTTAAAATAGCCGTAATGTTTCTGTCAGAAACTAAATAATGTCAAGAATATATTTAGGAAATATCGCAGGTGGAGTGGAGTAAATAAATATTGTCAACATCAATAAAATCCTAAAATCATCTGTTAATTCATTTAATATTAATCTTAAAAATATAGAATGGCGGGTTTGTTACCTTGCCTGTCATTAGGTTAGCTGCAACAATTCTTGCAGGATTAAGATAGCGCTCTTAAATATCCTGTCACGACATCGAGAAAACTATTAATACGTAACTTTTATTTCGCTGAAGATTTTTATCTGAACGAGGATGAAATCGGAGGGGAATGCGAAAATTTAGAATAATCAGTGTATTGGTAGCTAAGAAGCCAGGGGCGGTAGCGTGCCTGAAAGCCTGAATATAAGCCTTTATTATTCTGTCAATAGCCTGCGGATGAATTGATTTTTTTTCAGAATGATGCCAGTTAATTTTCTCTGCCATTAACTGCAAGGTAAATGTGCACGGACGAAGCCGCTATTTAAATTGCACAGGATAATGACTCTGCCAAAGTGATAAATAATCAATGATGAAATCCAAAATGAAATTGATGCCATTATTGGCGTCGCTCAGCTTGATAAGTGGTTGCACAGTACTTCCGGGCAGCAATATGTCTACGATGGGGAAAGATGTGATCAAACAGCAAGACGCTGACTTTGATCTCGACCGGATGGTCAATGTGTATCCGCTGACGCCACGGCTGGTTGAGCAATTACGCCCGCGGCCCAATGTCGCGCAACCGAATATGTCGCTGGACCAGGAGATTGCCAGCTATCAGTATCGCGTCGGGCCTGGCGATGTGCTGAATGTCACCGTCTGGGATCACCCGGAATTGACCACGCCAGCAGGCCAGTACCGTAGCTCAAGCGATACCGGCAACTGGGTACAGCCGGACGGCACCATGTTTTATCCCTACATTGGCAAGGTTAGCGTCGTCGGTAAAACTTTGTCAGAGATTCGCAGCGATATTACCGGGCGTTTAGCGAAGTACATCGCGGACCCACAGGTGGATGTCAATATCGCCGCTTTCCGCTCGCAAAAAGCGTATATCTCCGGCCAGGTGAATAAATCCGGTCAGCAGGCCATTACTAACGTACCGCTAACCGTCCTGGATGCGATTAACGCTGCGGGCGGCCTGACCGATATGGCGGACTGGCGCAACGTCGTGTTGACGCACAACGGCAAAGAACAGCGCATTTCGCTACAGGCGCTGATGCAAAATGGCGATCTTAGCCAGAACCGCTTGCTCTACCCTGGCGACATTCTGTATGTGCCGCGCAATGACGATCTGAAAGTCTTTGTCATGGGCGAAGTGAAAAAACAGAGCACCCTCAAAATGGATTTCAGCGGCATGACGCTCACCGAAGCATTAGGCAATGCGGAAGGCATCGATCTGACCACCTCCAACGCCAGCGGCATTTTTGTGATTCGTCCGTTGAAAGGCGAGGGGGGACGCGGCGGCAAGATCGCCAATATCTACCAGCTTGATATGTCTGACGCCACGTCATTGGTGATGGCGACGGAATTCCGACTTCAGCCTTACGATGTGGTGTACGTCACGACCGCGCCGGTTGCTCGCTGGAACCGTCTGATCAATCAGTTGCTGCCGACCATTAGCGGTGTCCGTTATATGACGGATACGGCCAGCGACATTCATTCCTGGTAATCGTTATGTTTAACAAAATCTTAGTGGTCTGTGTGGGGAATGTTTGCCGTTCCCCGACGGCGGAACGTTTGCTAAAGCGCTTTCATCCCTCGCTGACGGTTGCGTCTGCCGGATTAGGCGCGCTGGTCGGCAAAGGCGCCGATCCTGCGGCGGCGAGCGTGGCGAGCGCCCACGATCTGTCTTTGGAAAATCACTGCGCAAGGCAAATTTCCGCGCGTCTGTGCCGGGAATATGACCTGATTCTGACGATGGAGAAACGTCACATCGCCGCCCTGTGCGACATTGCGCCGGAAATGCGCGGCAAGGTAATGCTGTTTGGTCACTGGGACAGCGAGCGTGAAATACCGGACCCGTATCGCAAAAGCCGCGATGCGTTTGAGGCGGTGTACACATTACTGGAAAGGTCTGCCCGCCAGTGGGCGCAGGCACTGAATGCAGAGCAGGGAAAACCATGACAGAAAAAGTAAAACAATCTGCGGCGGTTACGGGTAGCGATGAAATCGATATCGGGCGCCTGGTCGGAACGGTGATTGAAGCGCGTTGGTGGGTGTTGGGGACGACGGCCATATTTGCGCTGTGCGCGGTAATTTATACGTTCTTCGCCACGCCCATCTATAGCGCCGATGCGTTGGTGCAGATTGAACAAAACGCCGGTAATTCGCTGGTACAGGATATCAACAGCGCATTAGCGAATAAGCCGCCGGCTTCCGATGCGGAAATTCAGCTCATTCGATCGCGTCTGGTGCTGGGGAAGACCGTTGACGATCTGGATCTGGATATTGCCGTCACCAAAAACACCTTTCCGCTGTTCGGCGCCGGGTGGGAGCGGCTGATGGGGCGTCACAATGAAAGAGTGAAAGTCACGACATTCACCCGACCAGAGACGATGAGCGGACAGATCTTCACCCTCAAAGTGCTGGGCGACAAACGTTATCAGTTGGTTAGCGACGGCGGATTTAGCGCGCAGGGCGTTGTGGGCCAGCCACTTAATAAAGACGGCGTGACGATGCAGATAGAGGCGATTGACGCCCGTCCTGATACGGAATTTACGGTGAGTAAATTCTCAACGCTTGGCATGATTAATAACCTGCAAAATAACCTCACCGTAACGGAAACCGGCAAAGATACCGGCGTTCTGAGCCTGACGTTCACGGGAGAGGATCGCGACCAGATCCGCGAAATTCTCAACAGTATTACCCGTAACTATCTGCAACAGGATATTGCGCGGAAATCTGAAGAGGCGGGGAAGAGTCTGGCGTTTCTGGCAAAACAACTGCCGGAAGTCCGTAGCCGTCTGGATGTGGCGGAAAACAAGCTAAACGCTTTCCGCCAGGATAAAGACTCGGTGGATTTACCGCTGGAGGCGAAGGCGGTGCTCGATTCGATGGTTAATATCGACGCCCAGTTGAATGAGTTGACGTTTAAAGAGGCGGAAATTTCCAAGCTCTTTACCAAAGCGCATCCGGCTTACCGCACCCTGCTGGAAAAACGTAAAGCGCTGGAAGATGAAAAAGCCAAACTGAACGGGCGGGTGACGGCAATGCCGAAAACCCAGCAGGAGATTGTGCGTTTGACCCGCGATGTGGAGTCCGGCCAGCAGGTCTATATGCAACTGCTTAATAAACAGCAGGAGCTGAAAATCACCGAAGCCAGCACCGTTGGCGACGTACGCATCGTTGACCCGGCGATTACCCAGCCGGGCGTGCTGAAGCCGAAAAAGGCGTTGATTATTCTCGGCAGCATTATTCTGGGATTAATGTTATCGATTGTCGGCGTGCTGCTGCGCTCGTTGTTTAATCGCGGTATCGAAAGCCCGCAGGCGCTGGAAGAGCACGGGATCAGCGTCTATGCCAGTATTCCGCTGTCGGAATGGCAAAAAGCGCGCGATAGCGTCAAAACCATTAAAGGGATTAAGCGTTACAAGCAGAGCCAACTGCTGGCGGTGGGCAATCCGACCGATCTGGCGATTGAGGCGATTCGCAGCCTGCGCACCAGCCTGCATTTTGCCATGATGCAGGCGCAAAATAATGTACTCATGCTCACAGGCGTCAGCCCCTCTATCGGCAAAACCTTTGTTTGCGCCAACCTGGCGGCCGTCATCAGCCAGACGCATAAACGGGTATTACTGATCGACTGCGATATGCGTAAGGGCTACACCCATGAACTGCTCGGCACCAATAACGTGGACGGCTTATCTGACATTCTGGCGGGCAAAGGCGAGATAGCCTCCTGCGCGAAACCCACGGCGATCGCTAATTTTGATCTTATTCCGCGCGGTCAGGTGCCGCCTAATCCATCGGAACTGCTGATGAGCGAGCGCTTCGGCGAGCTGATCGCCTGGGCAAGCAGCCGCTACGACCTGGTATTAATCGACACGCCGCCGATTCTGGCCGTGACGGACGCCGCGATTGTGGGTCGTCACGTCGGGACGACGCTGATGGTGGCGCGTTATGCCGTCAACACTTTAAAAGAGGTGGAAACCAGTCTGAGCCGTTTTGACCAGAATGGCATTCAGGTCAAAGGCGTCATTCTCAACTCCATTTTCCGCCGGGCGACGGGCTACCAGGATTATGGCTATTACGAGTATGAATACCAGTCAGATTCCAAATAAAAAATAAGGCGTGCCGGATGGCGCGGCCTGTGACTGTAGGCCGGACAAGCGTAGCGCCATGCGGCAAAACTATCTGGGGAATAAGCATGACAACAGAAACTCCGCTGATCTCAATTTATATGCCAACCTGGAACAGGCAGCAGTTGGCTATCCGGGCGATTAAATCAGTACTACGTCAGGACTACCGTCACTGGGAGATGATCATCGTGGATGATTGCTCCTCATCTTATCAGCAGCTACAACAATTTGTTGAGGAGCTGAACGACCCGCGCGTCCGTTATACCCATAACGCCAGGAATACCGGCGCCTGCGCGGTTCGCAACCAGGCCATTATGCAGGCGCAAGGGCACTACATTACCGGTATTGATGATGACGATGAATGGACGCCCAACCGTCTGAGCGTGTTTCTGGCCCATAAACACCAGTTGACTACGCACGCCTTTTTGTATGCCAACGACTATGTGTGCGAGGGCGAGGTCTACTCTCAGCCTGCCAGCCTGCCGCTGTATCCGAAATCCCCTTATTCGCGCCGCTTATTCTACAAGCGCAATATTATTGGCAATCAGGTTTTTACCTGGGCCTGGCGTTTTAAAGCGTGTTTGTTCGATACCGAACTCAAGGCGGCGCAGGATTACGACATTTTTCTGCGCATGGTGGTGGAGTATGGCGAACCGTGGAAAGTTGAAGAGGCGACGCAAATTTTACATATCAACCACGGCGAGATGCAGATTACCTCTTCGCCGAAAAAGTTCTCCGGCTATTTCCATTTTTATCGTAAGCACAAAGATAAATTCGATCGCGCCAGCAAAAAATACCAGCTTTTTACGCTGTACCAAATTCGCAATAAGCGAATGACCTGGCGCACGTTGCTGACGTTGCTCTCCGTGCGTAACAGCAAACGCCTGGCGGCCGGGCTGCGGGGGCGATAACGATGCTGGAAGACTTACGCGCGAATAGCTGGAGCTTACGCCCCTGTTGCATGGTGCTGGCCTACCGTATCGCTCATTTTTGTTCCGTCTGGCGCAAAAAGAATGTGCTGAATAATCTGTGGGCCGCGCCGGTGCTGGTGCTGTATCGCGTGATCACGGAATGCCTGTTCGGGTATGAAATCCAGGCCGCCGCGACCATTGGTCGGCGGTTCACTATCCATCATGGTTACGCGGTAGTGATCAACAAACATGTCGTCGCCGGCGACGATTTTACCATTCGCCACGGCGTCACCATTGGCAATCGCGGCGCGGACAGCCTGGCTTGTCCGGTGATTGGTCACGGCGTTGAGCTGGGGGCGAATGTCATCCTGCTTGGCGATATTACTATCGGTAATCACGTCACGATTGGCGCGGGTAGCGTGGTGCTTGACAGTATTCCGGACCATGCGCTGGTGGTGGGAGAAAAAGCACGGGTGAAGGTCAGCACATGAATATTCTGCAATTTAATGTACGGCTGGCGGAAGGCGGCGCGGCGGGAGTGGCGTTGGATCTCCATCTGCGGGCGCTGCAAAAAGGGCTGACGTCACGTTTTGTCTATGGTTATGGCAAAGGCGGAAAAAAAAGCGTCAGCCACCACCGTTATCCGCAGGTGATAAAACAGACGCCGCGCGGCACGGCAATCGCTAATATCGCGCTGTTTCGTTTCCTGAATCGCGATCTGTTTGGCAATCTCGACAATCTTTACCGCACGGTTATCCAGACATCCGGCCCGCTGGTGCTGCATTTTCATGTTCTCCACAGTTACTGGCTAAACCTGGCGGACATCGTGACGTTTTGCGAAAAAGTCAAAGCGCAAAAAACGGACGTCACGCTGGTCTGGACGTTGCACGATCACTGGAGCGTCACCGGGCGTTGCGCCTTCACCGACGGTTGCGAGGGCTGGAAAAGCGGCTGCCAAAAATGCCCGACCCTAAGCAATTATCCGCCGGTCAGGGTGGATCGGGCGCACCAGCTTATTGACGGCAAACGTCAGCGCTTTCGTGACATGCTGCGGCTGGGCTGCCGGTTTATTTCACCGAGCCAGCACGTGGCCGAGGCCTTTAACAGCGTTTATGGCGCGGGGCGCTGCCAGATTATTAACAACGGTATCGATCTGGCGACCGAGGCGATTCTCGCGCAGCTATCACCTGTGCCGCTGAATCCGGGCAAACCGCGGATCGCCATTGTGGCGCATGACTTGCGTTATGACGGCAAAACTGACCAGCGTCTGGTACACGACATGATGGCGCTGGGCGAAAAAATTGAACTGCATACCTTCGGTAAATTTTCGCCTTTTACCGGCCAAAACGTTGTTAATCACGGTTTTGAAACCGATAAGCGTAAATTAATGAGCGCGCTCAATGAGATGGATGCGCTGGTCTTTAGCTCGCGGGTCGATAACTATCCGTTGATCTTGTGTGAAGCGCTCTCGATCGGCGTACCGGTAATCGCCACCCACAGCGAGGCGGCGCAGGAGGTGATGGCGAAATCCGGCGGCCAGACTTTTGCCGCTACAGATGTACTGCGCCTGGCGCAGCGGCGTAAGCCAGAGATTGCTCAGGCGGTATTTGGCACAACACTGGACGCCTTTCGTATGCGTAGCCGCGTCGCGTACAGCGGTCAACAGATGCTGGAGGAGTATGTCTCGTTCTATCAGAATCTGTAGCTATCTGCTGCTGCCGCTGATCTACCTACTGGTCAATGTCAAGATTGCCCAACTGGGGGAAAGCTTTCCCATTACCATCGTCACTTTTTTACCGCTGTTGCTGCTGTTATTTGTGGAACGCATTAGCGTAAAAAAATTAATGATCGCCTTAGGCATCGGCGCGGGGCTTACGGCATTTAACTTCTTGTTCGGCCAGTCGCTGAATGCCGGTAAATATGTCACGTCCACGATGCTGTTTGTCTATATTGTGGTCATTATCGGGATGGTCTGGAGTATCCGATTCAAAACCATTTCCGCGCATAACCACCGAAAGATTTTGCGTTTTTTTTATCTGGTGGTGGGTATAGTGGTCGCGCTCGCCGCGGTTGAGATGGCGCAAATTATCCTTACCGGCGGCAGCAGTATTATGGAAGGAATTTCGAAATATCTCATTTACAGTAATAGCTACGTACTGAACTTCATAAAATTTGGCGGTAAGCGTACCACTGCACTTTATTTTGAACCGGCATTTTTCGCTTTGGCACTAATCTCAATTTGGCTGAGCATCAAACAGTTTGGTATCAAAACACCGAAAAGCGATGCTATGATTCTGGCAGGGATAATATTATCAGGATCATTTTCAGGGGTAATGACCTTTATCCTGTTTTACCTTCTGGAGTGGGCGTTCCAATATTTGAATAAGGATGCGATAAAGAAAAAACTTCCACTGGCGCTGGTCTCATTAACCCTGTTTTTGGTTGGGGTAATTATTGCATTTCCTTATATCGCGACACGACTTGGCGATTTAGGGACGGAAGGCTCATCTTCTTATTATCGTATTGTGGGCCCGTTAGTCATGGTCGGATATTCCTTGACCCATATTGATGGTGTAGTCAGATTTGGCTCACTTTATGAATATGTTGCATCATTCGGAATCTTTAACGGTGCGGATGTCGGGAAAACCATAGACAATGGATTGTATCTGCTGATTATTTATTTTTCCTGGTTCGCAGTGCTAATGACGCTGTGGTATATGGGGAAAGTTTTAAAAATGGCGCTAAATGCGTTTGGCGATAATCGTAATTTTCGGGTGCAGCTCTATCTTTTTACGCCGGTGTCGCTGTTTTTTACCGGTTCAATATTTAGCCCGGAATATGCTTTTTTAATCGTCTGTCCGTTCATTTTGCGCAAGGCGTTAAAAATTTCATAACGGGGTGGTGGCATGTTTTTAAGCGTCGTTACCGTCGCCTTTCGCAATTACGAAGGGGTGGTAAAAACCTGGCGCTCGCTGCGCAATCTGGCGCGCGATCCGGGTCTGTCATTTGAATGGATCGTAGTGGATGGCGGTTCGGAGGACGGCACGCGCGAATTTCTGCAAAAACGTCACGGTGAGTTTAACCTGCGTTTTATCAGTGAAAAGGATCGCGGTATTTATGATGCCATGAACAAAGGCATTGCGCTGGCGCAGGGGCGCTATACCCTGTTTCTTAATTCCGGTGATGCGTTCCATGATGATGCCGCGCTGTTTGTCCGCCAACTGGCGCGGCAAAAGGGCGAGGCGATGTATATTGGCGACGCGCTGCTGGATTTCGGCGGCGGGCATAAAATACGCCGGAAGGCTAAACCCGGGTATTATATCTACCATAGTTTGCCAGCCAGCCATCAGGCGATATTTTTCCCGACGGTAGCGTTAAAAAAGTATCCTTATGATCTGCAATATCATGTCTCTTCAGATTATGCGCTGGCGGCCCGTCTCTATAAAGCAGGCTATCCTTTTCGACGAATTAACGGACTGGTATCTGAATTTTCGATGGGCGGCGTGTCAACCTCGAATAATCTGGAATTATGTCAGGATGCAAAAAACGTACAGCGAAAAATATTACGTGTGCCAGGGTTTTGGGCGCAATTATCCTATTTATTACGTCTGAAAACGACGGGTAAAACAAAAGCGCGGTATAACAAAGTCTAATCACCGGGAGTTATTATGCAGGATCTTAGCGGCTTTACGGTGCCGAAGGGGTTCCGCGGCGCTAATGCGCTAAAAGTACAATTATGGTGGGCGGTACAGGCGACATTATTCGCCGGGTCGCCGCAAATATTGTATCGCTGGCGAGCCTTTTTGCTGCGTCTGTTTGGCGCCAAAATTGGAAAGAATGTGGTTATTCGACCGTCAGTAAAAATTACCTACCCGTGGAAATTAACCGTCGGCGATTATGCCTGGGTAGGCGACGACGCTGTGTTATATACGTTGGGTGAAATTAATATTGGCGCACATGCGGTTATTTCACAAAAAGGGTATTTGTGTACCGGTAGCCATGATTATACCAGCGCCCATTTCGATATTAACGCCGCGCCGATTGTTATTGGCGAAAAATGTTGGCTGGCAACCGATGTTTTTGTCGCGCCCGGCGTGATGATAGGTCATGGCACCGTCGTCGGCGCGCGCAGCAGCGTATTTAAATCATTACCGGCAAATGCGATTTGTCGGGGCAATCCCGCAGTGGTAACGCGCCAGCGCGTTCAGAAAGTTACTCCCTAACGGGACTATTTGAGGAAATGAAAATGTCAAAAGTCGCTCTCATTACTGGCGTAACCGGACAGGATGGGTCTTACCTGGCAGAATTTCTGCTGGAAAAAGGGTATGAGGTGCATGGTATCAAGCGCCGCGCGTCATCGTTTAATACCGAGCGCGTGGACCATATTTATCAGGACCCGCACAGTTGCAACCCGAAATTTCATCTGCATTATGGCGACCTGACCGACGCCTCCAACCTGACCCGCATTTTACAGGAAGTGCAGCCGGATGAGGTCTACAACCTGGGCGCGATGAGCCATGTGGCGGTGTCGTTTGAGTCGCCGGAATATACGGCCGATGTGGATGCGATGGGCACGCTGCGCCTGCTGGAGGCGATCCGCTTCCTCGGTCTTGAAAAGAAAACGCGGTTCTACCAGGCCTCCACCTCTGAACTGTACGGGCTGGTGCAGGAGATCCCGCAGAAAGAGACCACGCCGTTCTACCCGCGTTCCCCCTATGCGGTGGCGAAACTGTACGCCTACTGGATCACCGTCAACTACCGTGAATCCTACGGTATTTACGCCTGTAACGGCATTCTGTTTAACCACGAGTCCCCGCGTCGCGGCGAAACCTTCGTCACCCGTAAGATCACCCGCGCCATCGCCAATATCGCCCAGGGACTGGAGTCCTGCCTGTATCTCGGCAACATGGACTCGCTGCGCGACTGGGGCCATGCGAAAGATTACGTGCGGATGCAGTGGATGATGTTACAGCAGGAGCAGCCGGAAGATTTCGTGATTGCCACCGGCGTGCAGTATTCCGTACGCCAGTTTGTGGAGCTGGCGGCGGCGCAACTGGGGATAAAACTGCGCTTTGAAGGCGAAGGCATTAATGAGAAAGGGATCGTGGTATCCGTTACCGGACACGATGCGCCGGGCGTGAAACCGGGGGATGTGATTGTGGCCGTTGATCCGCGTTATTTCCGTCCGGCGGAAGTGGAAACCCTGCTGGGCGACCCGTCCAAAGCGCATGAGAAACTGGGCTGGAAACCGGAAATCACCCTGTCGGAGATGGTCTCCGAGATGGTGGCGAACGATCTGGAGGCCGCGAAAAAACACTCACTGCTGAAATCTCACGGATTCGATGTAAATTTATCTTTGGAATGACCATGACCAAGCAACGAATTTTTGTGGCGGGCCATCGCGGGATGGTGGGCTCCGCGATTGTACGGCAGCTTGCGCAGCGCGGCGACGTGGAGCTGGTGCTGCGCACCCGCGATGAGCTGGATCTGCTCGACGGGCGCGCGGTACAGGCGTTCTTTGCCGGGGCGGGTATCGACCAGGTTTATCTGGCGGCGGCGAAAGTGGGCGGCATTGTCGCCAACAACACGTATCCGGCGGATTTTATTTATGAAAACATGATGATAGAGAGCAACATTATTCACGCCGCGCACCTGCACAACGTGAACAAACTGCTGTTTCTCGGTTCGTCCTGTATCTATCCGAAACTGGCAAGGCAGCCGATGGCGGAAAGCGAGCTGCTGCAGGGGACGCTGGAGCCGACCAACGAGCCGTATGCCATCGCCAAGATCGCCGGGATTAAACTGTGCGAGTCCTACAACCGGCAGTACGGTCGCGACTACCGTTCGGTGATGCCGACCAACCTGTACGGCCCGCATGACAATTTCCATCCGGACAATTCACATGTGATCCCGGCGCTGCTGCGCCGCTTTCATGAGGCCGCGCAGAGCCACGCGCCGGAGGTGGTGGTGTGGGGCAGCGGCACGCCGATGCGTGAATTTCTGCACGTTGACGATATGGCGGCGGCCAGTATTCACGTGATGGAGCTGGCGCGCGAAGTGTGGCAGGAGAACACTGCCCCGATGCTGTCGCACATTAACGTCGGCACTGGCGTGGACTGCACTATCCGCGAACTGGCGCAGACTATCGCAAAGGTGGTGGGTTACCAGGGCCGGGTGGTGTTCGACGCCGCGAAGCCGGACGGCACGCCGCGTAAATTGCTCGACGTCACGCGCCTGCATCAGCTTGGCTGGTATCACGAAATTTCACTGGAGGCAGGGCTTGCCGGTACTTACCAGTGGTTCCTTGAGAATCAGCAACGGTTCCGGGGGTGACAATGTTTTTACGTCAGGAAGATTTCGCCGCCGTGGTGCGGGCCACGCCCCTCATCTCCCTCGATTTCATTGTGGAAAACGGCCAGGGGGAAATTTTACTGGGCCAGCGTCTCAACCGTCCGGCGCAGGGCTACTGGTTTGTGCCGGGGGGCGGGTGTGCAAAGACGAAACGCTGGAGGCCGCCTTTGCACGCCTGACGCAGGCGGAACTGGGCGTGCGTCTGCCGCTGGCGGCAGGGACGTTTTATGGCGTCTGGCAGCACTTCTATGACGACAACTTTTCCGGTGAGGATTTTTCAACTCA
>NZ_JBEUJO010000011.1:0-142450 GCF_043356435.1 Salmonella sp. SJTUF15591
GGGCTGTCGTTCACCGTGGAGGCCGGGGAGTGGGTGCAGGTCACCGGCGGCAACGGCGCCGGAAAAACCACCCTGCTGCGCCTGCTGACCGGGCTGGCGCGCCCGGACGGCGGGGAGGTGTACTGGCAGGGCGAGCCCCTGCGCCGCGTGCGCGACAGCTTCCATCGCAGTCTGCTGTGGATAGGGCACCAGCCGGGGATTAAATCCCGCCTGACGGCGCGGGAGAACCTGCACTTCTTCCACCCCGGTGACGGCGCGCGCCTCCCGGAGGCGCTGGCGCAGGCCGGGCTGGCGGGATTTGAGGACGTGCCGGTCGCCCGGCTCTCGGCCGGGCAGCAGCGCCGGGTGGCGCTGGCCCGCCTGTGGCTGACCCGCGCCGCGCTGTGGGTGCTCGACGAGCCGTTCACCGCCATTGACGTTAACGGCGTGGCGCGCCTCACCCGGCGGATGGCGGCACACACGGCGCAGGGCGGGATGGTCATTCTCACCACCCACCAGCCGCTGCCGGGGACCGCGGACACCGTCCGCCGCCTGGCGCTGACCGGCGGGGGGGCCGGGCTGTGATGTGGCGTGTCTTCTGTCTCGAGCTGCGCGTGGCGTTCCGCCACGGCGCGGACATCGCCGGCCCGCTGTGGTTCTTCCTGATGGTCATCACCCTGTTTCCGTTAAGCGTCGGGCCGCAGCCGCAGCTGCTGGCGCGTATCGCGCCGGGCATCATCCAGGTGGCGGCGCTGCTGGCCTCGCTGCTGGCGCTGGAGCGGCTGTTTCGCGACGACCTGCAGGACGGCAGCCTGGAGCAGCTGATGCTGCTGCCGGTGCCGCTGCCGGCGGTGGTGCTGGCGAAGGTGCTGGCCCACTGGGCGGTGACCGGCCTGCCGCTGATGATGCTCTCCCCGCTGGTGGCGCTGCTGCTGGGGATGGACGTGTACGGCTGGAAAATCATGGCGCTGACGCTGCTGCTCGGCACGCCGGCGCTGGGGTTTCTCGCCGCGCCGGGCGTTGCGCTGACGGCCGGCCTGCGGCGCGGCGGCGTCCTGCTGGGCATTCTGGTGCTGCCGCTGAGTGTTCCGGTGCTGATTTTCGCCGCTGCGGCGATGGACGCGGCATCGATGCATTTACCCGCTGACGGCTATCTGGCGGTGCTGGGGGCGCTGCTGGCGGGCAGCGCGACGTTAAGCCCGTTCGCCACCGCGGCGGCGCTGCGCATCAGTACGCAGTAGCGCCCCGGCACGACGGACATTTTACTGGTTTCAGGAGGTCAGGTGACGACTATGTGGAAAACCCTTCATCAGCTGGCGGCGCCGCCCCGGCTGTATCAGATTTGCGGCAGGCTCGTGCCGTGGCTGGCGGCGGCCGGCATCATCGCGCTGGCCACCGGCTGGGTCCGGGGCTTTGGTTTCGCCCCGGCGGACTACCAGCAGGGGGAGGGCTACCGCATTATGTACCTGCATGTCCCGGCGGCCATCTGGTCAATGGGTATCTATGCGGCGATGGCGGTGGCGGCGTTTACCGGGCTGGTCTGGCAGATGAAAATGGCCAGCCTTGCCGTCGCGGCGATGGCGCCGGTGGGGGCGGTGTACACCTTCATCGCGCTGGTCACCGGCGCGGCGTGGGGCAAACCGATGTGGGGCACCTGGTGGGTGTGGGACGCGCGCCTGACCTCGGAGCTGGTGCTGCTGTTTCTCTACGCCGGGGTCATCGCCCTGTGGCACGCCTTTGACGACCGTAAAATGGCCGGGCGCGCGGCGGGCATTCTGGTGCTGGTCGGCGTGGTGAACCTGCCGGTTATCCACTATTCCGTCGAGTGGTGGAACACCCTGCACCAGGGCTCGACGCGGATGCAGCAGAGCATCGACCCGGCGATGCGCTCGCCGCTGCGCTGGGCCATCGCCGGCTACCTGCTGCTCTTTATGACGCTGGCGCTGATGCGGATGCGCAACCTGATTTTACTGATGGAAAAACGCCGCCCGTGGGTGAGCGAACTGATACTGAAAAGGGGGCACCGGTGAGTCCGGCATTTTCATCGTGGAGCGATTTTTTCGCCATGGGCGGGTACGCCTTTTTTGTCTGGCTGGCGGTGGCGATGACCGTGGCGCCGCTGGCGCTGCTGGCGCTGCACACGGTGCTGCAGCGCCGGGCCATTCTGCGCGGCGTGGCGCAGCAGCGGGCGCGCGAGGCGCGGATGCGTGCCGCACAGGCGCAACAGGAGGCCGCGTGAACCTGCGACGTAAAAACCGGTTACGGGTGGTCTGCGCGGTGCTGGCGGGCCTGGGGCTGACCACCGCCCTGGTCCTGTACGCGCTGCGCGCGAATATCGACCTGTTCTATACCCCCGGCGAAATCCTCTACGGCAAGCGCGAGACGCAGCAGCTGCCGGCGGTGGGCCAGCGCCTGCGCGTCGGCGGGATGGTGATGCCCGGCAGCGTCAGGCGCGACCCGGACTCGCTGAAGGTGAACTTCAGCCTCTACGACGCCGAAGGGTCGGTGACGGTGAGCTATGAGGGGATACTGCCGGACCTGTTCCGCGAGGGGCAGGGGGTGGTGGTGCAGGGCACCCTGGAGAAGGGCAACCACGTTCTGGCGCACGAGGTGCTGGCCAAGCATGACGAGAACTACACCCCGCCGGAAGTGGAAAAGGCGATGCAGGAAAACCACCGCCGCCCGCAACGCGCTGATAAGGACACCTCATCATGATGCCTGAATACGGCCACGCACTGCTGTGCCTGGCGCTCGGCGTGGCGCTGCTGCTGTCCGTTTACCCGCTGTGGGGCGTGGCGCGCGGCGACGCGCGGATGATGGCGTCGGCCGGGGTGTTCGCCTGGCTGCTGTTCATCTGCGTGGCGGGCGCGTTTTTCGTGCTGGTGCACGCCTTTGTGGTTAACGACTTCACCGTGGCCTATGTCGCCGGCAACTCGAACACGCAGCTGCCGGTGTGGTACCGGGTGGCCGCCACCTGGGGAGCGCACGAGGGCTCGCTGCTGCTGTGGGTGCTGCTGATGAGCGGCTGGACCCTGGCGGTGGCGGTGTTCAGCCGGCGGGTGCCGGCGGATATCGTCGCCCGGGTGCTGGCGGTGATGGGGATGGTCTGCGCCGGTTTTCTGGCGTTCATCCTGTTCACCTCCGGCCCGTTCGCCCGCACGCTGCCGGCCTTTCCGGTGGAGGGGCGCGACCTGAACCCGCTGCTGCAGGACCCGGGGCTGATTTTCCACCCGCCGCTGCTGTACATGGGCTATGTCGGCTTCTCGGTGGCCTTCGCCTTCGCCATCGCCGCGCTGCTGAGCGGGCGTCTGGACAGCGCGTTCACCCGTTTTGCCCGCCCGTGGACGCTGGCGGCGTGGGTGTTCCTGACGCTGGGCATCGTGCTCGGCTCGGCGTGGGCCTACTACGAGCTGGGCTGGGGCGGCTGGTGGTTCTGGGACCCGGTGGAGAACGCCTCCTTTATGCCGTGGCTGGCGGGTACCGCCCTGCTGCACTCGCTGGCGGTCACGGAACAGCGCGCCGGCTTTAAGGCGTGGACGCTGCTGCTGTCCATCTGCGCCTTCTCGCTGTGCCTGCTGGGCACCTTCCTGGTGCGCTCCGGGGTGCTGGTGTCGGTGCACGCCTTCGCCTCCGACCCGGCGCGCGGAATGTTTATCCTCGCCTTTATGGTGCTGGTCACCGGCGGCTCGCTGCTGCTGTTCGCCGTGCGCGGGCACAGGGTGCGTTCGCGGGTGAACAACACGCTGTGGTCGCGCGAGTCGCTGCTGCTCGGCAACAACGTCCTGCTGATGGCCGCCATGCTGGTGGTGCTGCTGGGCACCCTGCTGCCGCTGGTGCACAAACAGCTGGGGCTGGGCAGCATTTCGGTGGGGGAGCCGTTCTTTAACACCATGTTCACCTGGCTGATGGTCCCCTTTGCCCTGCTGCTGGGGGTGGGGCCGCTGGTGCGCTGGGGCCGGGACCGGCCGCGTAACATCAGGAAACTGCTGCTCACCGCCCTGGTCTCCACCCTGGTGCTGTCGGTACTTTTGCCATGGCTGCTGGAAGATAAAATCATCGCCATGACGGCGGTGGGGATGGCGATGGCCTGCTGGATTGCGGTGCTGGCGGTGGCCGAAGCCGTACAGCGCGTGTCCCGCGGCACGAAAACCTCTCTCAGCTACTGGGGAATGGTGGCGGCGCACCTCGGGCTGGCGGTGACGATTACCGGCATCGCCTTCAGCCAGAATTACAGCGTGGAGCGTGACGTGCGGATGCGGGCGGGCGACAGCGTGACCATTCACGACTACCGCTTCACCTTCCGGGAGGTGCGGGACATCACCGGCCCCAACTACCGCGGCGGGGTGGCCCTCATCGGGGTGACGCGCCACGGCGAGCCGGAGGCGGTGCTGCACGCGGAGAAACGGCTCTACAACACCAGCCGGATGGTGATGACCGAGGCGGCGATTGACGGCGGGCTGACCCGCGACCTGTACGCCGCGCTCGGGGAGGAGCTGGACAACGGCGCGTGGGCCGTGCGCCTGTACTACAAACCGTTTGTCCGCTGGATATGGGCCGGGGGGCTGCTGATGGCGCTGGGCGGGCTGCTGTGCCTGGCGGACCCGCGCTACCGCCGCCGTAAACCATTGCCGGAGGCCGGATGAAACGCAACGTACTGTTATTACCGCTGCTGATTTTTCTGCTGATTGCCGCGGCGCTGCTGTGGCAGCTGGCGCGCAACGCGCAGGGGGATGACCCGACGAATCTCGAATCGGCACTGACCGGAAAGCCGGTGCCGGCGTTCCGCCTGGAATCGCTGGAGACGCCGGGTCAGTACTACCAGGCGGAGGTGCTGACGCAGGGGAAACCGGTGCTGCTTAACGTCTGGGCCACCTGGTGCCCGACCTGCCGCGCCGAGCATCAGTACCTGAACCGGCTGGCCGCGCAGGGTATCCGGGTGGTCGGGCTGAACTATAAGGATGACCGGGCGAAGGCGGTGGCCTGGTTAAAAGAACTGGGTAACCCGTATGCGCTGAGTTTATCGGACAGCGACGGGATGCTGGGGCTGGACCTGGGCGTGTACGGCGCGCCGGAAACCTTCCTCATCGACGGCAGGGGGATTATCCGCTACCGCCATGCGGGCGATTTGAATGCCCGGGTATGGGAAAGTGAACTGAAACCGCTGTGGGACAGATACAGCCGGGAGGCGGCGCAATGAGACTGTTACCGGGCATGGTGATGCTGATGCTGGCGCTGGTTATCGCCGGGTCAGCGCGGGCGACCACCGACGTGATGCCGTTTAAAGATGAAGCGCAGGAGCAGCAGTTCCGCCAGCTCACGGAGCAGCTGCGCTGCCCGAAATGCCAGAACAACAGCATTGCGGACTCGAACGCGATGATAGCCACCGACATGCGCCGCAGGGTGTATGACCTGATGCAGGAGGGGAAGAGCCGCCAGGAAATCATCGATTATATGGTGGCGCGCTACGGCAACTTTGTCACCTACGACCCGCCGCTGACCCCGCTGACGGTGCTGCTGTGGGTGCTGCCGCTGGCCGCCATCGTGGCGGGCGGGTGGATAATCGTCGCCCGCACGCGCCGGCGGGTGCGCCTGCGCCGGGAGCCGCTGCCGGCGGACACCCCGGTTTGCGGCGCGCGCGCCGGGTGGGGCGTTTACGTGCCGGGGGCCGTCATTGCGCTGGCGGTCGGCGCCGGCAGCTACGCCCTGACCGGCAGCTATCCGCAGGTGAGGGCCTGGCAGCAGGCGACGGCGCAGACGCCCGGGCTGCTGGCGCGGGCGCTGGACCCGCAGGCGCAGCCGCTGAATGAGGAGGAGATGGCGCGGCTGGCGCTGGGGCTGCGCACCCGCCTGCAGAATGATGCCGGCAATGTTGAGGGCTGGCTCATGCTGGGGCGCATTGGCATGGTACTGGGTAATGCCGGTACCGCCACCGGGGCCTATGCGAACGCGTACCGGCTGGACCCGAAAAACCGCGATGCGGCGCTGGGCTACGCGGAGGCGCTGACGCGCTCGTCCGACCCGGAGGATAACCGCCGTGGCGGGGAGCTGCTGCGCCGGCTGGTGAGCCGCGACCACACGGATATCCGGGTGTTAAGCCTGTATGCGTTCAGCGCCTTTGAGCAGCAGCGCTTTGGCGAGGCGGTGGCGGCCTGGGAGATGATGCTGAAGCTGCTGCCGGCGGGTGACGCCAGGCGGGCGGTGATAGAGCGCAGTATCCGGCTGGCGCAGGAGAAATAAGACCCTGACGGCCCGGTGGCGTGGCGCCACCGGGCCTGGCTATCCCAATGATACGCTAAAGCCTGAAAGTAAAGCCCGTGTGAAGTATGATGGCGAGCATCGTCTCTTATCAGGACATCCCATGAAACAAATCACCTTTACGCCGCGCCATCACCAGCTTACCAACACCAATACCTGGACACCTGACAGCCAGTGGCTGGTCTTTGATGTACGGCCTTCAGGCGCGTCATTTACGGGCAAGACTATTGAGCGTGTCAATGTGCATACCGGCGACGTGGAGGTGATTTATCGCGCCGTGCAGGGCGCGCATGTCGGTGTGGTGACGGTGCATCCTGCCGACAATCACTATGTGTTTATTCATGGCCCTGAAAACCCTGATGAGACGTGGCATTACGATTTCCACCACCGCCGGGGCGTTATTGCAACGCCGGGGGGCGTAACTAACCTCGATGCGATGGATATTACTGCGCCGTATACTCCCGGCGCGCTGCGCGGCGGCAGCCACGTCCATGTGTTTAGCCCGAACGGCGAGCTGGTGAGTTTTACCTATAATGACCACGTTCTGCATGAGCGAGATCCGGCGCTGGATCTGCGTAATGTCGGCGTGGCCGTGCCGTATGGGCCGGTTACGGTGCCGGCTCAGCATCCGCGCGAATACAGCGGTAGCCACTGGTGCGTACTGGTTAGCCGCACGACGCCTGCGCCGAGACCTGGCAGCGATGACATTAACCGCGCCTATGAAGAGGGCTGGGTGGGCAACCGCCAGATCGCCTTTATTGGCGATACGCTGTCGCTGACGGGCCAAAAAGTCCCGGAGCTGTTTATTGTCGATTTACCGTGTCATGAAAACGGCTGGAAACAGGCAGGCGACACGCCGCTGACGGGAACCGAATCAACGATGCCATCGCCGCCGTTGGGCGTAGTTCAGCGGCGTCTTACCTTCACTCACCAGCGTGTTTATCCTGGACTCACTAACGAACCACGCCACTGGGTCCGCAGTAATCCGCAGGCGACGGCGATCGCCTTTTTGATGCGGGACGATAACGGCGTAGCGCAACTGTGGCTGATATCGCCGCAGGGAGGCGAGCCCCGGCAGTTAACGCATCATGCGACCGGCGTACAGTCAGCGTTTAACTGGCATCCGTCGGGTAAATGGCTGGGACTGGTGCTGGAAAACCGGATTGCCTGCTGCGACGCACAAAGTGGGAGGATCGACTTCTTAACCGCCAGGCACGACAACCCGCCGTCGGCGGACGCCGTCGTTTTTTCACCGGATGGGCGACACGTCGCATGGATGGAAGAGGTGAAAGGGTTCCGTCAGCTATGGGTGACGGAAACCGGGCGATAAATCAGGGAGGAGGCATCTTCGCCGGGGGGATGACGGCATTGGTCATTTTCGTCTCCTCCTCGCTTTTCTCGACGCGCGATCTTACCGAACTGTCTTTGCGGAAGATGTCCCACGGCAGAAGGATCGTATCCATCACGGCGGTAAACGGCATATCCAGGATGGCCAACGATTTGGTGCCCCAGTTTGTCTCATCGTTACCGATCATCGTAGCGCTGGCGCGCGTGCCAGGATAAGTACCCTCTTTACCGCCGGTGTGCGACATGACGCTTGAACAACCGCCTAATAAAAGCATCCCATTCCATATTATCAGCGTTAACCACACGTTTTTTATCATCACTCATTCATCTGTTGGTTGTCGTTATTTGCATGATGAGTTATAGCGATCCGTTGCTAAAAATAACATCACCAGTACGTGGCACTGTGGCGGTAATCGCACTTTAACAATCAGTGCTGTCCCAACCAGTCTATGCAATAGCCAATAAACTGCAAAAAAAAGTCGGATTAAAATACTTGAAAAGTACGTATTCAGACCCATTTATAAGACGTAGTGAATAGAAGGGCACGCCTGATGGGTGTTCTGGCAATCCTGGCCTGTCCATGATGGAAGGTCTGACATTCTCGCTGATTTCAGGAGTTTATGATTATGCGTAACTTTGATTTATCCCCGCTGTACCGTTCTGCCATTGGTTTTGACCGTCTGTTTAACCTGCTTGAAAATAACCAAAGCCAAAGTAATGGCGGCTACCCTCCGTACAACGTTGAGCTGGTAGACGAAAACCACTACCGCATCGCCATTGCCGTTGCCGGTTTCGCGGAAAGCGAACTGGAGATTACTGCACAGGATAATTTACTGGTGGTAAAAGGCGCTCATGCGGACGAGCAGAAAGAACGTACTTACCTGTATCAGGGCATTGCCGAGCGTAACTTTGAGCGTAAGTTCCAGTTAGCGGAGAACATTCACGTTCGCGGCGCAAACCTGGTCAACGGGCTGCTGTATATCGAGCTGGAGCGCGTGATTCCGGAAGCGAACAAACCGCGCCGTATCGAAATTAACTGATTCCGTCGGGTCGCGTTGCGCGGCCTGTCATCCCATGCTCGCCGTCAGGGAGCATATTCGCACGTAAAGTGTGAAGGTAAAAACTCGCTTCTTAGAAGGAGAAATGATTATGCGTAACTACGATTTATCCCCACTGCTGCGTCAATGGATCGGTTTTGACAAGCTGGCCAATGCGCTGCAAAACAGCGGCGAAAGCCAGAGCTTCCCGCCCTATAACATCGAAAAAAGCGACGATAACCATTATCGCATTACCTTAGCGTTAGCCGGTTTCCGTCAGGAAGATCTGGATATTCAACTGGAAGGCACGCGCCTGACGGTGAAAGGCACGCCGGAACAGCCGGAAAACGAGCCCAAATGGTTACATCAGGGCCTGGTCATGCAGCCTTTTAGCCTGAGCTTTACGCTGGCTGAGAATATGGAAGTTTCCGGCGCGACGTTTACCAACGGCCTGCTGCATATTGATTTAACCCGTAACGAGCCGGAAACCATTGCGCCGCAGCGTATCGCCATTAACGAACGCTCCGCATTAAATAGCTAATGAGCTCCTTGCCTTGCCCCGCCAGAGATGGCGGGGCTTTTTTGTGCCACGAAAAAGGGTAAGACGCTGCCGACGTCAGGACGGTTTTGTAACATGAGAATGTGCGCCATGCTGTATATATGCCTTAACGGTTCAGTCATAATCCCTATAAATTGAAATGTTACTCACAGGGAAGAAAAGATGAGTGATATCGCATTGACGGTCAGCGTTCTGGCGTTGGTGGCGGTTGTCGGTTTATGGATCGGCAACATTAAAGTGCGCGGTGTCGGCTTTGGTATTGGCGGCGTTCTGTTCGGCGGTATTATCGTCGGCCACTTCGTCGATCAGGCTGGGGTGACGCTGAGCGGCGATATGCTGCACTTTATCCAGGAATTCGGCCTGATCCTTTTTGTTTATACCATCGGCATACAGGTGGGGCCGGGGTTTTTCGCCTCGCTGCGTGTTTCCGGGCTACGTCTGAATCTGTTTGCCATTCTGATTGTGATTATGGGCGGGTTGGTCACCGCGATTCTGCATAAAATTTTCGCTATTCCGCTGCCGGTGGTGCTGGGGATTTTCTCCGGCGCAGTCACCAATACGCCTGCGTTAGGGGCGGGTCAGCAAATCCTGCGCGATCTGGGAACGCCAGTGGATCTGGTGGATCAGATGGGGATGAGCTATGCGATGGCGTATCCGTTTGGCATCTGCGGTATTTTGCTCACCATGTGGCTGATGCGGCTGATTTTTCGCGTTAACGTCGAGGCGGAGGCGCAGAAGCATGAATCCTCTCTCGCTAACGGCCATTCATTAATTCAGACAATGAATATCCGTGTCGAGAATCCGAACCTCAATAATATGGCTATCCAGGATGTGCCGATCCTGAACAGCGATAAAATCATTTGCTCACGCCTGAAACGCGACGACACGCTGATGGTGCCGTCGCCGGGGACGATTATCCAGGCAGGCGACCTGCTGCACCTCGTCGGCCAATCTACCGACCTGCATAACGCGCAACTGGTGATCGGCAAGGAAGTGGACACCTCGTTGTCGACGCGTGGCACGGATTTACGCGTCGAGCGTGTGGTCGTCACCAACGAAAAAGTGCTCGGCAAACGTATCCGCGATTTGCACTTTAAAGAGCGTTATGACGTGGTTATCTCCCGCCTTAACCGCGCGGGCGTTGAGCTGGTCGCCAGTAGTGACGCTAGCCTGCAGTTTGGCGACATTCTCAATCTGGTGGGGCGTCCAGCCTCGATTGATGCGGTAGCCAATGTGGTCGGCAACGCGCAGCAAAAACTCCAGCAGGTGCAGATGCTGCCGGTGTTTATCGGCATCGGATTAGGGGTTCTGCTTGGGTCAATCCCGTTGTTTGTGCCGGGATTCCCGGTCGCGTTAAAACTGGGGCTAGCCGGCGGGCCGCTGATCATGGCGCTAATTTTGGGGCGTATCGGCAGCATCGGTAAGCTGTACTGGTTTATGCCGCCGAGCGCCAACCTCGCGCTGCGTGAGTTAGGCATCGTTTTGTTTCTGGCGGTCGTTGGGCTGAAATCCGGCGGCGATTTTGTCGATACGCTGACGCAGGGCGAAGGATTAAGCTGGATTGGCTACGGTATTTTCATCACCGCTATTCCGCTGATTACCGTCGGTTTGCTGGCGCGGATTTTTGCCAAAATGAACTATCTGACGCTGTGCGGGATGCTGGCCGGTTCGATGACCGATCCGCCAGCGCTGGCATTTGCCAACAATCTTCATGCCACCAGCGGCGCGGCGGCGCTCTCTTACGCGACCGTCTATCCGTTAGTGATGTTCCTGCGTATTATCACGCCACAACTGCTGGCGGTGATTTTTTGGGGAATGGGTTAGCGCCTGATGGCGCGTTGCTTATCCGGCCTATGCACTGTGTTAAATCCAGGCTGGATAACGCGCGCCGCACCGGTCACACTTCTGCTCTTCTTCTTATCTCCTTCCTCAATGAACGCGCTAATCAGCGTAATGGCAACGAGCATAATTCCAATTTTTTTCAGTTAGTTATCAATCTTCTTCGCCTTTTTTTTCGTCGCGACGGGTGGTTTTTCAGCTTTTAATTCGGCAATAATGCCTTTCCTGGCGGTGGCGTTGAAAAAGGTCGCAACTGAAATGAAAAATAGCGGGAATGAGCGCGGTTGCGCCGAAACACGTCACCAGTGAACTACAGTTATTTTGCAATAAGATTCCCTTGCTGCGGGATAATGTGAAGCATATCAGCAACAACGTGAGTGGTATTCTGAAAACGAACGGGAATACATAAGAACGTAAAAGGAGTCGTCATGAAGATTTCCCGCCTCGGAGAAGCGCCGGATTATCGCTTCTCACTGGCAAATGAGCGCACCTTTCTGGCGTGGATTCGCACCTCGCTGGGATTTCTGGCGGCAGGCGTCGGTCTTGATCAGCTCGCCCCGGATTTTGCCACGCCGGTGATCCGTGAACTGCTGGCGCTACTGTTGTGTCTGTTTGCGGGCGGCCTGGCGATTTATGGCTATCTACGCTGGTTACGTAATGAAAAAGCGATGCGCCTGAAAGAGGATTTGCCTTATACCCATAGCCTGTTGATCATCAGCGTTATTTTGATGATTGTCGCGGTGATTGTAATGGGGCTGGTACTGTATGCCGGATAGTCGTAAAGCCCGTCGGCAGAACGATCCGGGACTGCAACCGGAGCGTACGTCGCTGGCCTGGTTTCGCACGCTGCTGGGATACGGGGCGTTAATGGCGTTAGCCGTCAGGCACCACTGGCATCAGGCGGGGTTCTTGTTCTGGGTGTCAATCAGCGTTCTGGCGATAGTGGCGGTGATTCTTTGGCGTTATACCCTGAGTCGTAATTTGATGGATGTCGCGCATAGCGATTTTTCCGAAACTCATGTCGTGCGTGACAAATTTTTGATCTCCCTCGCGGTGTTGTCGCTCGCAATCCTGTTTGCTGTTACCCATATTCGCCAACTTATTGCATTTATCGGGAATTTTATATGACAGGACGTCAGGACATTGTCGTGAGTGATGACCAGATTCAGGTCGTCGTAAATCGCCAGAATAGCCAGCGCCCTCAGCAACTGTACCGTAACTTACAACGGCTCGGCATTCGCAATGTCCATTTTATCCCATTGTTGGAACATGACCGGAACGGAATGTTGACCGAGGATTCATTGTGTTCAGCAGACTGGGGGCGGTTTTTAAATAGCGTATTTGATATTTGGGTACGTGAAGATATTCAGCGTATCTCGGTTCGCCTTTTTGATGAGACGCTACAGCAGTGGTGCGGCGGCAGGAATGGCGCTGAAGCGCCGGACAAGGCGCCGCTAAGCGCTGAATGTCAGAAGTGTTCTTTATTACGATTTTGCGGCGGCGGATGCCCTGAGCATCGGGATAGCCAGGGGAAAAATCAGCTTTGCGAGGGCTACCAGACCTTTTTTAACTACTCCTCGCCGCATATGCGGGTGATGCGGGATTTACTGAAACAGCATCGCTCGCCGGAGGAATTGATGGCGATGCTGCGTTAGCGTCACAGGCCTGATAAGCGTAGCGCCATCAGGCGATGGCGTGCCGGATGGCGCAGCCGTCTTTCCGGCACTGAGCGAGTATTAGCGTCCTTTTGCCAGGTATTGTTCCATTTCATCTTCCGGCACCATGCCGCCCCCGGTTGCCCATACCAGATGCGTCGCGTTGCCGAGCTGCGTCTGACTGAATCCATGCCTTTGCTGATACGCGGCGGCGGCGCAAATGCGCTGTGGTCCGGCCATCCCCGCCAGAGCTGATGGCTCCAGTCGAATTCCTTCCTCCTGCGCCAGCCAGCCCAGCATGTCGTACATTGTTTGATCGTCTAAGGTATAGAGGCCGTCAAGCAGACGCTCCATTGCCCGCCCAACAAAGCCCGAAGCGCGACCTACCGCCAGGCCGTCAGCCGCCGTCAGGTTATCAATACCGATATCTTGTACTGAGATGGCATCGTGCAGACCGGTATAAACGCCGAGTAACATGCAGGGTGAATGGGTCGGTTCGGCAAAGAAACAGTGGACGTTGTCGCCAAACGCCAGTTTCAGGCCAAAGGCGACGCCGCCAGGGCCGCCGCCAACGCCGCACGGCAGATAAACAAACAGTGGGTGACTGGCGTCAACGACGCGTCCCTGTTGAGCGAATTGCGCTTTCAGACGCTGACCCGCTACCGCATAGCCCAGAAATAGCGTGCGGGAGTTTTCATCATCGATAAAGAAACAGTTTGGATCGGATTGCGCTGCTTTACGGCCCTGCTCAACCGCCACGCCGTAATCATCTTCGTATTCTACGACCGTCACGCCGTGGCTACGCAGCTTCGCTTTTTTCCAGGCGCGGGCGTCGGCAGACATATGTACCGTCACTTTAAAACCGATGCAGGCGCTCATGATACCGATCGATAGCCCCAGATTGCCGGTTGAACCGACGGCGATACTGTACTGGCTGAAGAATTGTTTAAATTCCGGCGAAAGCAACACGCTATAGTCATCGTCGGTGGTTAACAGACCCGCCTCCAGCGCCAGTTTTTCCGCGTGCGTTAGCACCTCGTAGATGCCGCCGCGCGCTTTAATGGAACCAGAGATTGCCAGGTGACTGTCTTTTTTTAACAGCATTTCACCGTCGATCGTTTGCCCATACTCTTTTTCCAGCCGCTTTTGCATGGCCGGAATAGCGACCACGTCAGATTCGATCATGCCGCCAGCGGCAGCGGTTTGCGGAAACGCTTTCGCCAGATACGGCGCAAAGCGCGCCAGACGGTCATGGGCGGCGTTTACGTCCTGCTCCGTCAGGCCGACATACGGTAGACCTTGTGCAAGAGAGGTGGCGCCCGGGTTAAACCAGGTGGTTTCTTTGAGGGCGACCAGATCCTCGACCAAAGGATACCGGGCGATGAGCTTTTGTATGTTTTCCATAGTACGTCTCTTTACGATCAGATGATAAAGGAAAGCAGGAATGTGCCAGCCAGTGCAACGACAGATGCGATAAACGTGGCCGTCGTATAGTATTTAAACGTTTCATTCAGCGTAGCGCCGCAATACTGCTTGACCAGCCAGAACAGGGAATCGGTCACGATCGTGCAGCCAATGGCGCCGGAACCAATGGCAATCGCAATGATCTCCGGGCTGACGTCAGGATAGAGCGGCAGCATGGGCGCAACAATCGCGGTGGCGCCCATCATCGCCACCGTCGCAGAGCCGACCGCCGCGTGCAGAATCAGCGCTACCAGCCATGCCAGCAGAATCGGGTGCATATGCATATTTGAGAGGATCACCGCCAGCGTGTCCGCCAGCCCGCTACTTTTGAGAATGGCGTTGAACGCGCCGCCCGCGCCGATAATCAGCAGGATGTTCGCAATGGCGCCAAAGCCGTTTTCGGTGTGGGTAAGTAGCGTGCTCATACCCATATGCTGGCGCAGACCGAGTATGTAATACGCTACAAAGACAGCGATAAACATCGCGGTGATCGGATTACCGATAAACTCCAGCAGCGTATACAACGTGCCGTCTTTCGCCATATTCAGTTCAGCGACGGTTTTCACCAGCATCAGGCCAATCGGCAGCAGAACGGTAAACAGCGTTGCGCCCAGCGACGGCAGGGTGTTTTCGGCGCGCACTTCAAGATCCGCAAACTCTGTTGGTACGGGCTTGAACGGCAGACGATTACCCAGAAACTTTAAGAACAGCGGGCCGCCGACCAATGAGGCCATCAGCCCGACCAGTAGACCGTAGACAATCACCGAGCCGATATCCGCCCCCAGTTTATTTGCGACAAACAGCGCAGCCGGATGCGGCGGTACCACGCAATGGACGGCCATCAGCGCGGTACACAGCGGAATGGCCAGCTTCAGCAGCGAGGTATGGGTTTTTTTAGCGATAGAAAACGCCAGTGGGATGAGCAACACGACGCCCACTTCCACGAACAACGTGATACCGCAAATCAGCCCTACCAGTACCATGATCACGTCAGCAGAGAGCCAGCGGCAGCGCTGGAGCGTAAGCCCGATGCGTTCCGCCGCGCCGGAAACCTCCATCATTTTGCCGAGGATGGTGCCAAGACCGATAACGGCGGCCAGAAAACCGAGCGTACCGCCTATTCCGTTTTCTATCGCCGTGACCATCTCCAGCGGCCCCATGCCCATCATCGCGCCGACAAAGAAACTGGCGAGCAGTAACGCCAGGAAGGGGTGGAATTTAAACTTCACGATGGTCAATACGATTAACACGATGCTGATCAGCAGCGTGCTCACTACCCAGATTTGAGCGTGCATATCTCACCTACCCTGTGATTAATCTGTTCTTATTGGACAGAAAAACAGCACCTCCTGACAAACGATATAATTTGCCATTCACATGATGTAAATTGAATCAACTATGTGATTTACATCTAATATTGCCTTTATTTTGCGATATGGTTCATTTTGCTTCATCTATGTGCGGATTTTTTCAGCGTGTTTTTTTACACTTCGGGAAATTAAAAGATGACTGAGGTTGCCATGGAACCCCTTCGCGATACCCGAAACCGCTTACTCAACGGCTGGCAGTTATCCAAACTCTATACTTTTGAAGTCGCGGCCAGACACCAGTCCTTTGCTCTGGCGGCAGATGAGCTGTCGTTAAGCCCCAGTGCGGTAAGCCATCGTATCAATCAACTGGAAGCCGAGTTGGGAATCCAGCTATTTGTCCGCTCTCACCGTAAAGTGGAGCTTACCCATGAAGGCAAACGAGTATTCTGGGCGCTGAAATCGTCGCTGGATACGTTGAATCAGGAAATCCTCGATATCAAAAATCAGGAACTGTCCGGCACGTTGACCGTGTATTCCCGTCCCTCTATCGCCCAGTGCTGGCTGGTGCCTGCGCTGGGGGACTTTACCCGTCGCTATCCGTCAATTTCTCTCACTATGCTGACCGGCAACGATAACGTTAACCTACAGCGTGCCGGTATTGACCTGGCTATCTATTTTGACGATGCGCCGTCGGCGCAGCTCACGCACCATTTTTTAATGGATGAGGCAATTTTGCCCGTTTGCAGCCCGGATTATGCCCGTCGTTTCGCCTTGCAGGACAACCTGAATAACTTGCGGTACTGTACGCTCTTACACGACAGACAGGCGTGGAGTAACGATTCGGGCACCGATGAGTGGCACAGTTGGGCGCAGCATTTTGCAGTAAATTTGCCGGATTCATCCGGCATTGGCTTCGATCGTTCTGATTTAGCGGTGATTGCTGCGATGAACCACATTGGCGTGGCGATGGGACGTAAACGGCTGGTGCAAAAGCGTCTCGACAGCGGTGAACTGATTGCGCCCTTTGGTGACATGAGGCTGAAATGTCATCAGCATTATTATGTCACCACTCTGCCTGGCAGGCAGTGGCCGAAAATCGAGGCATTTATTCGCTGGTTGCAGGAACAGGTGTGAAGATTTATTACGCTTTGTCGCTACACCTGCCGGGAGTGAATATGCTAAATACGTGCTATCACCGTGGTAAAAATTTTAGGGGGCGTCGTGTTTAAACCGCTTATTGCCTCTCTCATGCTGACCAGCGCGGTCGTCTATGCGAAACCGATGCCTTTGACGGCGGCGCGCTATGCGCAGCAGCTTGGCGTTGGGATGGATGTTGACTGGGCGCGAACGGAACGGGGTATCCGCGAGTTTGATCCGCTGGTCGTGCGGGATTTTAAGGCAAAAGGGTTAACGCATGTCCGTATCCGTGTGGCAGGCGCGCCGACGGAAGCGCGCCTCATCCATTTGCGTAAGCTGGTAGAAGCCTGCGAATACTATGGCGTCATACCCATTATTGCCTATCAGGCGGATGCGTATAAAACCGATCCCAGCGCCAGCCATGAAAAGGAGCTGATCAACTGGTGGAGCGTGGTCGCGCGCTATTTTGGTCAGACATCCCCGCTTCTGGGGTTCGATCTCATTTATGAGCCTGCCGACAAACTCAATCATAATATGGCGTCGCTGAATCGCGTATATGACAAAACCATCCGCCTGATTCACGCCATTGACCCACAGCGGATGATTTTCGTTGCCCCCCGCATGCGCGCCGCGCCGGAGGATTTGTCGGCGCTTAAACTGCCGGCGCAAAGCCAGAACTATGTACTGGCGGAGTGGCACATCTTCCCGTGGGGACCCCTGAAAAGCGGCGGTAAATATCCGTGGACGTCAGGCACGGCGGCGGAAAAAGCGGCGATTCGGGCACGGATTAACGCTGCGGTTCGCTGGCAGCATAAGACCGGCCATGCAAGCTGGGTGGGCGGATGGGCGCCGGGAGAGTCGATAAAAATGACGCCGGTCGCTTCACAGTTCGCGTTTGCCCGTTTTATGGCCTGCGAGCTGAAAAAAGCGCATATTCCGTATGCGATAAACGCGGACACACAGTTTTATGACGGCGAAGAAGGAGCGTGGCGTCCGGCGCAGGAGCCCCTGCTCAATGCGATGATCGCGCCGGAATGTGAAACGCCCGGCAAAAAGCCGGGCGAGGGGAACGTTAAACCGTCTGCCCCTGATGCGATATCCGTGACGCCAGCGGCAGCCAGCACGCCAGGATCAGCAATCCCATAAGGGTCATCAACAGTCCCAGGCTGCCCTGACCGGTTTGCGGCAGCATTGCCGAAAGCCACGCCAGTACGCCGGAACCAATATTTTGCAGCCCGCCGACCAGCGCGCCAGCGGTGCCTGCGAGGAACGGAAACGGCTCCATCGCGCCGCTGGTGGCCAGTGGAAATAACATCCCGGCGCCGAAGAAAAACAGCGCAGCGGGGATGAGTAGCGTCCAGACGTTCATCACGCCAAACCAGCCGGGAATCCACATCATAAGGCCTGCCAGCAGACAGCAAATAACTGACTGCCACATCAGGGCTGAGAAGCGTTTATTCGGGCGTCCGGCAAACCAGGCGCCGAAGAACGCCGCCGGAATCGGCAGAATAAACAGAATGCTTACCACCATACTGCTGAGACCTAATACTGCCCCCATCAGCACGCCGGAACAGGCTTCAAAGACCGCAATGCCAGCCAGCCCGCCGATTAGCATCAGCAGGTAACAGTTAAATGCGCCGTTGCCAAACAGCGTTTTATAGCTGGCGATCAGCCGTGTGCGCGGCGCGCCGGCGGGGCGGGTTTCCGGCATCCAGCGCGCCATGCTGAAGGTGACGCCAGCGCAAAGCACCAGCAGGAAAGCGTAACACGCGCGCCAGTTCCATAGGGTATCCAGCAGACCGCCAATCAGCGGCGCTAACAGCGGGCTGACCAGAATCCCCATATTTAACAGGCTATTGGCGTGACGAAGTTGCGTTCCTTCATACAGATCGCGCGGGAGCGTTCTCGCCATTACTCCGCCAACGCCGGTTCCCATCCCTTGCATGGCGCTGGCGGCAATCAACACCGTCAAACTATGCGTGGTCATGGCGATCAGGGTCGCTACCATAAAAATAGACATGCCGACGAGGATTACGGGGCGGCGCCCAACCCGGTCGGAAAGCGGGCCGTAAAACAGTTGCGAGACGCCGTAGGTCAGGAGGTAAGCAGCCATTACGCTCTGGACGGCGCCTTCCCGGACGTTTAGCGCTTGTGCCATATCGGCGATGGCGGGAATATAAATGGTTTGCGCCATCTGCCCTACGGCCACCAGTAATACCAACATCAACAACAAATTGACGTTTCTCTGCCTTTTCATTTCGCTGATTACTTTTCAAAAAAAGAAAAAATAAGAATAACTTGCTGCGCATTCCCATAAATGCGAGAGGAATCTATCACACCAGAAAAAGAAGGCCAGACAGCGACCAGCAATGGCAGACGAAGGAACGGCAGGATATGTAAACAAAAGCGGCAACAAATGTTGCCGAGAATGTGTTACGTTTGCGGCTGTTATTGGGCAATCATGACAGACGGAGTAAAATCGCCCCGAGGGCAATCCCGCCAGCCGCCACCAGACGTAGCCCGGCCACTTTCTCTTTAAGCAACAGCCAGGCTATCAGCGCGCCGAATAAAATCGACGTCTCACGCAGCGCGGCGACCACCGCCAGCGGCGCCTGAGTCATGGCCCATAGCGCCAGCCCATAAGATCCCATAGTGCCAATCCCGCCAAAAATGCCTTTTTTCCACTGTTGCGCCAGATAACGCGACGCTTCCCGCCGCCGCGCAATCATCGCCCAGGTTAACAGGCAGGCGCCGTTGAGAAAAAATGACCATAGCGTATAGCCCAGCGCCGTTTCGGAGAGTCTTACGCCGGTCCCGTCCACCAGCGTATATCCGGCAATAAAACAGGCGTTAGTTAATGCCAGCACGACACCACGTTGAGAGCTGGCGCGGCCATTACAGGCCATCCCAAGTATCGCCATGCAGATCACTGCGATGCCGACCCAGGCCATCGACGACAGGCTGTCGCCAAGAAACAGAACGCTAATGAGCGCCACCAGCAGCGGCGCGGTGCCGCGCATAAGAGGATAGGTCTGGCTCATGTCCGAGACCTGATAGGTTTTCGCCACCAGGACGGTATACACCACCTGGAGCGCGGTAGAGGCCGCTAAAAAAGGGATACTGGCGTGAGCTGGCTGCGGCGAGAAGGGCAAAAGGATCAATGCCATGACCGCCGCGGAACCGCTGACGCCGATCGCGGCGTAGAGCTTATCGTTTCCCGCTTTGACAATGGCGTTCCAGCTGGCATGTAGCAGCGCGGCGAACAGCAAAATGCAGAAAACGGAAAGGGTCATAGCGTCAGGCGTCGTTGAGGGTGTCATAAAAACGTAACATACCCGGGAAGCGAAAGACCAGCGGATAAGGTGAAAGGGGAGCGGTTGCCCGCTCCCCTTCGGTGCGGCTTGAATCTGAATTACTTAAGGTATTTCAGAACAGCATCAAGCAGTTGCAGTGCTGCAACAATGAGTTTCAGGATAAGAATGGTGATATCCACTACGCTCATACGCGTCTCCTGTGGTTAAGGAGCACTGCCAGCCGACGTACCTTTCCGCTGCCTGTTGTCAGCTGTTGCGCACGCGATCCCTTTTGCGAGGAATAGTGTGCGTGTTGACATAACACAGTGTGCTCACGAGGGGGTTAAGGCGCTGACGGCACCACCCGTTTCAGCCAGGACTTCGTTGCGCCGGTTTACGATGCGGCCCCCGCATAACACATTGTGTCAAAGACATTATAGTTAAGCACTGTATAAATTAACAGTAATTTATAGACAGAACGGAGCTTCTGATCCATACTCAAATTCATCAAAATTCGCGCCGAAATTGCGCGTTCTGCACAGAACGCGTATACTTCTGCTGTTGACATAACACAGTGTGCTTCGCGGCTACCACCCGCATTACGCTGTAAGAACCTCGCTTCGGCGAGGTTTTTTGTTTTCCGGCATTGTGAAATGCGTGATCATCAATCCCGGCGATTACCGGAGGGCGCTACGCTTATCACGCCTATACTCAAAGCGTGTAAATTCGTAGAAAAATGTGATCGCTGACGCATTTTTGTGCAGATGAAAATTTTTCCGTTGTCATGCTGAAAGCGCTGTGCTTGTATAAAACGTGTTAATAACAAACAGACAAGGCCCCTAATGAACCCTTCCATGCTGAACGCGACCCTACTAACAACTGCGCCATCTCGCGCAGTGGTCGTCGTGCGTGTGGTGGTGGTCGTCGGCAATGCGCCGTAGGGTCCGGAACACACACGATTCCAAAACCCCGCCGGCGCAAACTGGGCGGGGTTTTTTGTTTAAGACACCTTCCCGGAACGTCGGCTCAGAATAAAAGGAATGGAGCATGGCAAGTTCGGGCACAACATCTACACCTCAGCGTTTTACGGGCGCGGAATTTATTGTTCATTTTCTGGAGCGCCAGGGGATTCGTATCGTCACCGGCATTCCCGGCGGTTCGATCCTCCCCGTTTACGACGCGTTAAGCCAAAGTACGCAAATCCGTCATATTCTGGCGCGCCATGAACAAGGCGCGGGGTTTATTGCGCAGGGGATGGCGCGAACGGAGGGTAAACCTGCTGTTTGTATGGCCTGTAGCGGGCCGGGCGCGACCAATCTGGTCACGGCCATTGCCGATGCGCGCCTGGATTCCATTCCGTTAATCTGCATTACCGGGCAGGTTCCGGCGTCCATGATCGGTACTGACGCGTTTCAGGAAGTGGATACCTACGGTATCTCTATCCCCATCACCAAGCACAACTATCTGGTCAGAAATATCAACGAGCTGCCTCAGGTGATGAGCGATGCTTTTCGTCTGGCGCAGTCGGGGCGTCCTGGCCCGGTGTGGATAGACGTTCCTAAAGATGTGCAGACGGCGACAATTGAGCTGGATGCGTTGCCGTCGCCGGCGGAAAAATCACCCCCGCCGGAGTTTAGCGCGGAGAGTATCCGCGAGGCCGCCGCAATGATTAACGCGGCGAAGCGTCCGGTGCTGTATCTGGGCGGCGGCGTGATCAATGCGCCGACACGCGTGCGCGAACTGGCGGAAAAAGCGCAACTGCCGACGACAATGACCTTAATGGCGCTGGGAATGCTGCCTAAGGCGCATCCGCTGTCGTTAGGAATGCTGGGGATGCACGGCGCGCGCAGTACCAATTTTATTCTGCAAGAGGCCGATTTACTGATTGTCCTGGGCGCGCGTTTTGATGACCGGGCGATTGGCAAAACGGAGCAGTTTTGTCCGAATGCCAAAATCATCCATGTGGATATCGATCGCGCCGAGTTAGGCAAAATTAAGCAGCCGCATGTGGCTATTCAGGCGGATGTCGATGATGTACTGGCACAGTTAATTCCCCATATCGAGGCACAGCCGCGGGAAGCATGGCATCAGTTGGTGGCGGACTTGCAGCAAGAATTCCCTTGCAGTATTCCCCAGGAAAATAACCCGCTTAGTCACTATGGGCTGATTAATGCGGTCGCCGCCTGTGTGGACGACAACGCGATTATTACCACTGACGTAGGTCAGCATCAGATGTGGACCGCGCAGGCTTATCCGCTCAACCGTCCGCGTCAGTGGCTGACTTCCGGCGGGCTGGGCACCATGGGGTTTGGTCTGCCCGCGGCGATTGGCGCGGCGCTGGCGAATCCGGGCAACAAGGTGCTGTGTTTTTCCGGCGACGGTAGTTTGATGATGAATATTCAGGAGATGGCTACCGCCAGTGAAAACCAGTTGGATGTGAAAATTATCCTGATGAATAACGACGCGCTGGGACTGGTACATCAGCAACAGAGTCTGTTCTATAAACAGGGCGTTTTTGCGGCAACCTATCCGGGGAGCATCAACTTTATGCAGATTGCCGCCGGGTTTGGTCTGGACACCTGTGATTTGAATAACGAAGCCGATCCGCAGGCGGCGTTGCAGGCTATCATTTGTCGTCCTGGACCGGCGTTGATCCATGTGCGCATTGATGCAGAAGAAAAAGTGTATCCGATGGTGCCGCCGGGCGCGGCAAATACAGAGATGGTGGGGGAATAAGCCATGCAGAAACAATCACATGATAACGTTATTCTGGAGCTGACCGTTCGCAACCATCCTGGCGTGATGACCCACGTCTGCGGGCTGTTCGCCCGACGCGCTTTCAACGTTGAGGGTATTCTCTGTTTACCGATTCAGGGTAGCGATCAGAGCCGCATCTGGCTTCTGGTCAATGACGATCAGCGGCTTGAACAGATGATCAGTCAGATCGATAAACTGGAAGACGTGGCGAAGGTGGTACGAAACCAGTCCGATCCCACCATGTTCAATAAAATTGCCGTCTTTTTTGAGTAAGTTATTCACTTTCCGAATCAGGCGTGATGACTTTGACGGAACCATTCCGACAGTGAACGGCATAATCTGTCGGTAATGGGCGATCGCTAATCAGGACATCAAAGGCAGAAAGCGGACCAATGCTGGCAGGCGCGACCTCATCAAACAGGGCGTGACGCGCCAGCAAAATTTTGCGCAGACCACGCTCCATCGCTTTACGTTTGGCGGCAAGATCATCCGGGTTAAACCAGCTCACGCCAAAATGTTCATGTACGCCGCTGGCGGAAATAAACACTTTGCGCGGATTGAGCGAATCCAGCGCCGAAGGATTATTGGCATCATAAAAGGCATCGCTCTTGGCCCGATAGGTGCCGCCGCACAAAATCGCCGTGGCATTAGGCTTTTCATTCAGCGCGATAAATACCCGATGCGAGTAGCAAATCCCGGTAAAGGTAATATCATCCGGTATCATGCTGATAACTAATGGCATTTCCGGACCGTTATCAAAAAAAACCAGATCGTTTTCACGCACCAGGCCGGCGGCCAGGATCGCAACGGGAAGGTCGTCCCTATGATGCGTCTTTTTCGCCGGCAGCGGCATATTGGTTGAAGGCGCAGGCTTATTTACCATGACGATATAGCCGCCGAGCAGCGTCAGCGGTAAAGGGTCATCATCCTGGCTGAGATCGCGGCGAATGGTCATCACCGAAACTTCCAGCATCCGCGCGGCGTCTTTCAGATGGATTCGATCGGTCTTTTTCAGTAACTCCATCAAGCGTCGGATACGTTCTTTTTGCTTGGTCTCCATTCACCCTCTCCGCAAATCATGTTGTTATGTTCCATCAGTAACATTTATGTGTTTCTGAGAACATTACAGTGTGGCACTACTATACTTCCGGCCGTCAGGAAATAAAAGTGGGTTTATTCGCGTTTTATAACAATAAATAGTTAATTTTCAGTAAATTGTAACCCTAAAAATGATTTAATGCGCGTATGTTCCGCCAGGGATTGTTCACGAAGTAAATGGCAAAATGATCCTCTAATCGCGATCATAGTCACAAATGATACGGAAGTAACATGATAATGTTATTTTAATATCATTGTCGTGTGACGATTTCTGAGAGGGAGTAAAATGGATATCGCGGTTATTGGCTCTAACATGGTGGACCTTATCACCTACACCAACCAGATGCCCAAAGAAGGGGAAACTCTGGAAGCGCCGGCGTTTAAAATCGGCTGCGGCGGAAAAGGGGCGAACCAGGCCGTGGCGGCCGCTAAGCTCAATTCAAAAGTATTGATGTTGACCAAAGTGGGCGACGATATTTTTGCCGACAACACCATTCGTAATCTCGAATCCTGGGGGATCAATACGACGTATGTAGAAAAAGTACCGTGTACCAGCAGCGGCGTAGCGCCGATTTTCGTCAACGCCAACTCCAGCAACAGCATTCTGATCATCAAAGGCGCTAACAAGTTTCTCTCGCCGGAAGATATCGATCGCGCGGCGGAAGATTTAAAAAAATGCCAGCTTATTGTTCTGCAACTGGAAGTTCAGCTTGAAACGGTTTATCACGCAATAGAATTTGGCAAGAAACACGGGATTGAAGTGTTATTAAACCCTGCGCCAGCATTACGGGAATTAGATATGTCTTATGCCTGTAAATGCGATTTCTTTGTACCCAATGAAACCGAGCTGGAAATATTAACCGGTATGCCAGTGGATACCTATGACCATATTCGCGCAGCGGCACGTTCGCTGGTAGATAAAGGGCTGAACAATATTATCGTCACCATGGGTGAGAAAGGCGCGCTGTGGATGACGCGTGACCAGGAAGTCCATGTTCCGGCGTTTAGAGTGAACGCTGTCGATACCAGCGGCGCGGGCGATGCCTTTATCGGCTGTTTCGCGCATTACTACGTCCAGAGCGGGGATGTGGAAGCCGCCATGAAAAAAGCCGTCCTCTTTGCCGCTTTCAGCGTCACCGGGAAAGGCACCCAATCCTCTTATCCAAGCATTGAGCAATTTAATGAGTATCTTTCGTTGAACGAATAACAATCACCCTGCACTGTTAAAGGTAGCACTATGAACGATAAAAACATCGTTCAGATGCCCGACGGGTATCTGAATAAGACACCTCTGTTCCAGTTTATTTTGTTATCCTGTTTATTCCCATTATGGGGATGCGCAGCCGCGTTAAATGATATTCTGATTACGCAATTTAAAAGTGTATTTTCGCTGAGCAACTTTGCTTCGGCATTAGTACAAAGCGCCTTTTATGGCGGTTATTTTTTAATTGCTATTCCGGCCTCGCTGGTCATTAAAAAAACCAGTTATAAAGTGGCGATACTTATCGGCCTGACGCTATACATTGTTGGCTGTACGCTCTTTTTCCCGGCGTCGCACATGGCGACCTACACCATGTTCCTCGCGGCGATTTTCGCCATTGCGATTGGCCTGAGTTTCCTGGAAACGGCGGCGAATACCTACAGTTCGATGATCGGGCCGAAAGCCTACGCCACGCTGCGGCTGAATATCAGCCAGACCTTTTATCCGATCGGCGCGGCGGCAGGCATTTTATTGGGTAAATATCTGGTCTTTTCCGAAGGGGAAAGCCTGGAAAAACAGATGGCGGGCATGAACGCCGAGCAAGTCCACAACTTCAAGGTGCTGATGCTGGAAAACACTCTGGAACCCTATAAGTACATGATTATGGTTCTGGTAGTGGTGATGGTACTGTTCCTGCTGACGCGTTTCCCGACCTGTAAAGTCGCGCAAACCGCGAGTCATAAACGCCCCTCGGCGCTGGATACGTTACGCTATCTCGCCAGCAACGCCCGTTTCCGTCGCGGTATTGTGGCGCAGTTCCTGTATGTGGGAATGCAGGTGGCGGTCTGGTCGTTCACTATCCGTCTGGCGCTGGAGTTAGGCGATATCAATGAGCGCGATGCCTCAACCTTTATGGTCTACAGCTTCGCCTGCTTTTTTATCGGCAAGTTTATCGCCAACATTCTGATGACACGCTTTAACCCGGAAAAAGTCCTGATCCTTTACTCTGTGATCGGCGCGCTGTTCCTGGCCTATGTGGCGCTGGCGCCCAGCTTTAGCGCGGTATACGTGGCGGTGCTGGTCAGTGTTCTGTTTGGCCCCTGCTGGGCGACCATTTATGCCGGAACGCTCGATACCGTCGATAACGAGCATACCGAAATGGCGGGGGCGGTGATCGTGATGGCGATTGTCGGCGCGGCGGTGGTTCCTGCGATTCAGGGTTATGTGGCGGACATGTTCCACTCGCTACAGCTCTCATTCCTGGTTTCCATGCTGTGCTTTGTTTACGTTGGCGTTTACTTCTGGCGCGAAAGCAAAGTGCGCGGCAACCTGGCTGAAGTCGCCGCGTCCTGAGGAGATCAACCATGACAACACGTATTACATTATGGCGGAAGCTTTTTAGCGAGCAGCCGCGTATCTTGCTGGAAAATGACGATTTTACGGTTACGGCGTTTCGTTACGCCAGCGGCGTGGAAGGATTGAAAATACAAAACAGCCGCGGTCATCTGGTGATTCTGCCCTGGATGGGGCAGATGATTTGGGACGCGCAGTTTGACGGTCATGATCTGACTATGCGCAACATGTTCCGCCAGCCGAAGCCGGCTGCGGAAGTGGTGGCAACGTATGGTTGCTTTGCTTTCCATTCCGGACTATTGGCGAATGGCTGCCCGTCGCCGGAAGATACACATCCGCTGCACGGCGAGATGCCCTGCGCTGCCATGGACGACGCCTGGCTGGAGTTAGAGGGTGACAGTCTGCGCGTGACCGGTCGCTACGAGTATGTGATGGGGTTCGGTCATCATTATCAGGCGCAACCTGCGGTGGTGATGCGTAAATCAAGCGCGCTGTTTGATATTCTGATGACCGTGACTAACCTGGCTTCAGTCGCCATGCCGCTACAGTACATGTGCCACATGAACTATGCCTATGTGCCGAACGCCACGTTCCGCCAGAATATCCCGGATACCGCGCTGACGCTACGCGAGTCGGTGCCGGCGCATGTCAAACCCACGGCGCAGTGGCTGGCGTTTAATCAACGACTTTTGCAGGGTGAAGCCTCGCTGGCAACGCTCAACGAGCCTGGCTTTTACGACCCGGAAATCGTGTTCTTCGCCGATGAACTGGACAGGTACACGGATACCCCGGAATTCAGTATGATCGCCCCGGATGGCACCACGTTCGTGACACGTTTCGCCAGCGCGGAGCTAAATTACGTGACCCGCTGGATTCTTTATAACGGCGATCAGCAGGTTGCCGCCTTTGCCCTGCCCGCGACCTGTCGGCCTGAAGGTTTTCTCGCGGCGCAGCGAAATGGAACCTTGCTTCAACTGGAACCGCAGCAAACCCGGACGTTCACCGTCACGACAGGCATTGTCTGACCGCTCAAGGCTTGAACAGCCGCGCGCTTATCGTTAAGGTAAGCGCGTTTTTTTTATCCATCAGGACAGAATCCATGATCACCGTTGCCCTTATCGACGACCACCTTATCGTCCGCTCCGGCTTTGCACAGCTACTGGGGCTGGAACCTGATTTGCAGGTGGTCGCCGAATTTGGTTCCGGGCGCGAAGCGTTGGCAGGCTTACCGGGGCGCGGCGTACAGGTGTGTATCTGTGATATCTCGATGCCGGATATTTCCGGACTGGAGCTGCTAAGCCAACTGCCAAAAGGGATGGCGACGATCATGCTCTCGGTTCACGATAGCCCAGCGCTGGTGGAACAGGCGTTGAACGCCGGCGCGCGCGGTTTCCTCTCTAAACGCTGTAGTCCGGATGAACTGATCGCCGCGGTGCATACGGTGGCGACGGGCGGCTGCTATTTGACCCCCGATATTGCCGTGAAACTGGCGGCGGGTCGGCAAGATCCGCTGACCAAACGCGAGCGTCAAGTGGCGGAAAAACTCGCCCAGGGTATGGCGGTAAAAGAGATTGCCGCCGAGCTGGGGCTGTCGCCAAAAACGGTGCATGTCCATCGCGCGAATCTGCTGGAAAAATTAGGCGTCAGCAATGACGTTGAACTGGCGCATCGCATGTTTGACGGTTGGTAATGAACACCTTTTTTTCCCGTTTAATCACCGTTGTTGCCTGCTTTTTTATCTTCTCCGCCGCGTGGTTCTGCCTGTGGAGCATCAGCCTGCATCTGGTAGAACGCCCGGAGCTGGCGGCGCTGCTCTTTCCCTTCGGCCTGCGCCTGGGACTTATGCTGCAATGCCCGCGCGGCTACTGGCCAGTATTGCTGGGCGCGGAGTGGCTGCTGGTGTACTGGTTAGCGCAGGAAGTTGCGCTGGCCCATCTGCCGCTTTTGATGATCGGTGGTGTGTTGACGCTACTGCCCGTGGCGCTAACCTCACGTTACCGCCATCAGCGCGACTGGCGCACGTTATTGCTTCAGGGCGCGGCCCTCACCGCCGCGGCGCTACTGCAATCCCTGCCCTGGCTGGGGCAGGGGGAAGCGGCATGGAACGCGCTACTGCTGACCCTCACGGGTGGTCTGACGCTGGCCCCCATCTGCCTGGTTTTCTGGCACTATCTCACCAGCACTACCTGGCTGCCGCTGGGACCATCGCTGGTATCGCAGCCGGTAAACTGGCGCGGGCGGCATCTGATCTGGTATCTGCTGCTGTTTATCGTCAGTCTGTGGCTGCAACTGGGGTTACCTGCTGAACTTTCGCGCTTCACGCCGTTCTGCCTGGCGTTGCCGATTATCGCGCTCGCCTGGCATTATGGCTGGCAGGGCGCGCTCATTGCCACACTGATGAACGCTATCGCGCTGATCGCCAGCCAGACCTGGCACGATCATCCCGTCGATTTATTACTTTCGCTGTTGGCGCAAAGCCTGACCGGGCTACTGCTTGGCGCGGGCATTCAGCGCCTGCGCGAGCTGAACCAGTCGTTGCAAAAGGAGCTGGCGCGCAACCATCGGCTGGCGGAGCGTCTTCTGGAGACCGAAGAGAGCGTGCGGCGCGATGTTGCACGTGAGCTGCACGATGACATCGGGCAGACCATCACCGCGATTCGAACCCAGGCGGGCATTGTGCAACGACTGGCGGCGGATAACGGCGGCGTGAAGCAGAGCGGGCAACTTATCGAGCAGCTTTCGCTGGGCGTGTATGACGCCGTGCGTCGCCTGCTGGGGCGCTTGCGCCCGCGCCAGCTAGACGACTTAACGCTGGCGCAGGCCATCCGTTCGCTGCTGCGCGAAATGGAGCTGGAAAGCCGCGGTATTGTCAGTCACCTCGACTGGCGAATTGACGAAACGGCGCTGAGTGAAAGTCAGCGCGTGACGCTGTTTCGCGTCTGTCAGGAAGGGCTGAATAACATCGTAAAACATGCCAATGCCAGCGCGGTGACGCTCCAGGGCTGGCAGCAGGATGAGCGGCTGATGCTGGTGATTGAGGATGACGGCAGCGGCCTGCCGCCGGGCTCTCACCAGCAGGGCTTCGGCCTGACCGGAATGCGCGAACGCGTGTCGGCGCTCGGCGGGACGCTAACCATCTCTTGTACCCACGGTACGCGGGTGAGCGTCTCGTTGCCCCAGCGTTACGTTTAAGGAAGGATAATGCTTTCGTTTTTAAAAGCCCCGGCCAACGCGCCGCTCATCACCGATAAGCACGAGGTTGACGCCCGCTATCGCTACTGGCGGCGGCACATCCTGATCACCATTTGGTTGGGTTACGCGCTGTTCTATTTCACCCGTAAAAGCTTTAACGCCGCCGCGCCGGAAATCCTTGCCAGCGGCATACTGAGTCGCAGCGATATCGGCCTGCTGGCGACGCTGTTTTACATCACCTACGGGGTGTCGAAATTTGTCTCCGGCATCGTTAGCGATCGCTCTAACGCTCGCTATTTTATGGGCATCGGGCTGATTGCGACCGGCGTAGTGAATATTCTGTTCGGCTTCTCGACCTCGCTGTGGGCCTTTGCTCTGCTATGGGCGCTGAACGCCTTTTTCCAGGGGTTTGGATCGCCGGTTTGCGCCCGTTTGCTGACCGCCTGGTACTCGCGTACCGAGCGCGGAGGCTGGTGGGCGTTATGGAACACCGCGCACAATGTCGGCGGGGCGCTGATCCCTCTCGTTATGGCCGCTGTCGCCCTGCATTATGGCTGGCGCGTCGGAATGATGGTGGCCGGATTGCTTGCCATCGGGGTGGGCATGGTCCTCTGCTGGCGGCTGCGCGACCGTCCGCAGGCGATTGGTTTACCGCCGGTAGGCGACTGGCGGCACGATGCGCTGGAGGTCGCCCAACAGCAAGAGGGCGCGGGGCTAAGTCGCAAAGAAATCCTCGCTAAATATGTGCTGTTGAATCCCTATATCTGGCTGCTTTCGTTGTGTTATGTCTTAGTGTACGTGGTGCGCGCGGCGATCAACGACTGGGGCAACCTGTATATGTCCGAGACGCTGGGCGTGGATTTGGTCACGGCCAACACGGCAGTATCGATGTTTGAGCTGGGTGGATTTATCGGCGCGCTGGTGGCGGGCTGGGGCTCGGACAAACTCTTCAACGGTAACCGCGGACCGATGAATTTAATCTTCGCCGCCGGGATTTTGCTCTCTGTGGGGTCGCTGTGGCTGATGCCGTTCGCCAGCTACGTGATGCAGGCGGCCTGTTTCTTCACCACCGGTTTCTTTGTCTTCGGCCCGCAGATGCTCATTGGCATGGCGGCGGCGGAGTGCTCGCATAAAGAGGCGGCGGGCGCGGCCACCGGCTTTGTCGGCCTGTTCGCCTATCTCGGCGCGTCGCTTTCCGGCTGGCCGTTAGCGAAAGTGCTGGAGATCTGGCACTGGACCGGTTTTTTTGCGGTTATCGCCATCGCGGCGGGGATCTCCGCACTATTGCTGCTGCCATTTCTGAACGCTCAGACCCCACGCGAGACCAGCGAAGCGTGATGCACCTCACCTTTTTGCGCTGAATGGGGCAAAACTAAGAAATTTTCCCGGTTTTGCCTGGACGCTGTCGCAGGCCACTTTTCCTGTGGATTTTTACAATGCCTGCCATTCGCAGGTATAAAAATTAGCTCAGGAGTAATCCATGCTGGCCTTCTTAAACCAGGTGCGCAAGCCGACCCTGGATCTGCCGCTCGATGTGCGGCGTAAAATGTGGTTCAAGCCGTTCATGCAGTCCTATCTGGTGGTTTTTATCGGCTACCTGACCATGTACCTGATCCGCAAAAACTTTAACATCGCGCAGAACGACATGATCTCAACCTACGGGTTGAGCATGACCGAGCTGGGGATGATTGGCCTGGGCTTCTCGATCACCTACGGCGTGGGGAAAACGCTGGTTTCCTACTACGCTGACGGTAAAAATACCAAGCAGTTTCTACCGTTTATGTTGATCCTCTCCGCTATCTGTATGCTCGGCTTCAGCGCCAGCATGGGCGCGGGGTCAACCAGTCTGTTTCTGATGATCGCTTTCTATGCCCTGAGCGGTTTCTTCCAGAGTACCGGCGGATCGTGCAGCTACTCGACCATCACCAAATGGACTCCGCGTCGTAAACGCGGCACCTTTCTCGGCTTCTGGAATATCTCCCACAACCTCGGCGGCGCGGGCGCGGCAGGCGTGGCGCTGTTCGGCGCCAACTACCTGTTCGACGGTCACGTCATCGGCATGTTTATCTTCCCGTCGATTATCGCGCTGATCGTTGGCTTTATCGGTCTGCGTTTTGGCAGCGACTCCCCGGAATCTTACGGTCTGGGCAAAGCTGAAGAACTGTTCGGCGAAGAGATCAGCGAAGAGGATAAAGAGACTGAAGAAAACGAAATGACCAAGTGGCAGATCTTTGTTGAATATGTATTGAAAAACAAAGTGATCTGGCTGCTGTGCTTCTCCAATATCTTCCTGTATGTGGTGCGTATTGGTATCGACCAGTGGTCAACCGTCTACGCCTTCCAGGAACTGAAACTTTCTAAAGAGGTGGCGATTCAGGGCTTTACCTTGTTTGAAGTGGGCGCGCTGGTCGGCACGTTGCTGTGGGGCTGGCTCTCTGATCTGGCGAACGGTCGTCGTGCGCTGGTAGCCTGTGTGGCGCTGGCGTTGATCATCGCCACCCTCGGCGTCTACCAGCACGCCAGCAACCAGTATGTCTATCTGGCCTCGCTGTTCGCGCTCGGTTTCCTGGTGTTTGGGCCGCAGCTATTAATTGGCGTGGCGGCAGTCGGTTTCGTACCGAAAAAAGCCATCGGCGCTGCGGACGGTATCAAAGGAACCTTCGCTTATCTTATCGGCGATAGCTTTGCCAAGCTGGGTCTGGGCATGATTGCCGACGGCACCCCCGTTTTTGGTCTGACCGGCTGGACGGGTACCTTCGCTGCGCTGGACGCCGCCGCGATCGGCTGTATCTGCCTGATGGCGATGGTCGCCGTGATGGAAGAGCGCAAAATCCGCCGTGAGAAAAAAATTCAGCAAGTCAATATCGCTTAAATGTGTGCATTTGGTAACGTTTTGCCCGGCTTAACGCCGGGCTTTTTTATGCCTTGCGTTCGTCAGACAGGATATCCGGCGTCTTGCGTAAATGAAGACAGGCGTTAATAAATCACATCCTGACAGGCCAGAACGTCGACAGTTATAAATTTACCGTTATGATGGGCATCCTGTTTGGTGACGGATGTGCGCATGATTTGGTTGATTCTGGCCACGTTTGTGGTGGTGTTTATTGTGGGGTTTCGGGTACTGACATCGGATACCCGCCGGGCGATTCGCCGCCTGAGCGAACGGCTGAATATTGATGTAGTGCCGATAGAATCGATGATTGATCAGATGGGTAAAACGGCGGGCGGTGAATTTTTACAGTATCTGCATCGCCCTGATGAGTCGCATTTGCAAAATGCCGCTCAGGTGTTACTGATCTGGCAAATGGTGATTGTCGATGGCGGCGATCAGAATTTGCAGCGGTGGCATCGCTTGCTGCAAAAAGCGCGTTTAGCCGCGCCGATCACCGACACACAGGTACGGCTGGCGCTGGGCTTTTTGCGCGAAATGGAACCCGATATGCAGGAGATCAACGCGTTTCAACTGCGCTATAACGCCTTTTTTCAGCCGGAAGAGGGTGTCCACTGGCTGCATTGATACTCTTCACTATCTCGTTAACAAAAGACGAGATGAATGAGGCTGGCAAGGGCGGAGAGCCACGATTAACGGCCAGATGGCGCGATTCATCGTTAGCCAAATAAAGCGTAGCCGCCATCGTATTTGCTAAGGGTGAACCACAGAAGTAACGCACCGAATAACCGCTAACGACGCCAAAACGTCAGAGACTTGTAGCTCATCATTTCCGTGACATATATCACGGAAATGTGATCTTGTTTTGAACACTAAAACTGTGACTCCTTGCCATACCTCCTGTCTCAAAATTTCTTATCATAAACTCGAAGTTGTACATGATTGTCTATAGACAACTCTAAATGTTTAGGCGCGCACCATGAAAACATTGAGTAAAAGTTCACACATCCCACTGTATCAACAGGTTGTGGAGTGGATAAGGGAAAGTATTTATAGCGGAGAATTGGTTGAGGATGACCGGATACCTTCAGAGTTTCAAATCATGGATATGCTGGAGGTGAGTCGCGGTACCGTTAAAAAAGCGGTTGACCAACTTGTCCGGGAAGGTGTTCTTGTGCAAGTGCAGGGTAAAGGAACTTTCGTAAAGAAGGAAAATGTTGCTTACCCACTGGGTGAAGGTTTGCTCTCCTTTGCTGAAGCCTTAGCCAGCCAGAAGATAAACTTCACAACCAGTGTTATAACCTCCCGACTGGAGCCCGCTAACCGCTTTGTAGCAGAGAAACTGAGTATCAAACCGGGACAAGATGTTTTATTTCTTAAACGCCTTCGTTGTATTGGCGATGAAAAAGTCATGTTGATTGAAAATCGTATCAACATTGATCTCTGCCCCGGTATTATTGATGTAGATTTCACCAGGGAGAATTTATTTTCAGCAATAGAAAGATTATCTGATAAGAAAATAAGTTTTTCTGAAAGCCGTTACGCAGCTAAATTAATTGGTAATGAGCGAGGCCATTATCTTGATATTGGTGAAGACGCACCTGTTTTGCATTTGGAACAGTTGGTATTTTTCTCTAGAGGATTGGCCATTGATTTTGGTAACGTCTGGTTAAAAGGTAATAAATATTATCTTGGCACTATTTTACAGCGCCTGGATGCCTAACTAGCAAAGAGGACTCTATGCAGGATATTCATTTTCGCCGTCATTATGTTCGCCACCTCCCTAAAGAGGTGAGTCAGAATGACATAATCAAGGCTCTTGCCAGTCCGTTAATTAACGATGGTATGGTTGTATCTGATTTTGCCGATCACGTCATTACGCGAGAACAGAATTTTCCAACGGGTCTACCGGTTGAGCCTGTAGGTGTCGCTATTCCACATACTGATCACAGGTATGTTCGCCAAAACGCCATTAGCGTTGGAATACTGGCAGAACCCGTCAATTTCGAAGATATGGGCGGGGAACCAGATCCCGTACCTGTCAGGGTGGTGTTTATGCTTGCTTTAGGTGAAAGCAATAAGCAGCTCAACGTACTGGGTTGGATTATGGATGTGATCCAGGATGAGGATTTTATGCAGCAGTTACTGGTCATGAATGATGATGAAATTTATCAGTCAATTTACACACGCATATCTGAAAGAGGTGAAGTATGAGTAAAATGATACTATTTGTTTGCGCAACGGGTGTTGCTACTTCCACGGCTGTGGCAGAAAAAGTAATGGAATATTGTAAAGATAATGGGCTTGATGTTAATTATTCACAAACTAATGTAGCCTCATTGCCAAACAATACCGATGGTGCAGCTTTGGTTGTATCAACAACGAAAGTTCCTTATGAACTGGATATTCCGGTTGTTAGTGGCCTGCCAATCATTACCGGAGTAGGTGAAGATAAAGTTCTTGAAAAAATAGTTTCAATCCTTAAAGGCCAAGCCTGATTTCATAAATAAAAAACAGATAAATTATCCAGGCGCTAACGCGAGGTCTGGTCACATCTGAATAAGAGGTCGGATATGAATGATATAGCACATACTCTCTATACCGTTGTGCAATATGTCCTGGGGTTTGGCCCAACGGTTTTATTGCCGCTGGTCCTTTTTTTCCTGGCATTGTTCTTCAAAGTAAAACCCGCTAAAGCACTTCGCTCATCGTTAATTGTCGGAATAGGGTTTGTCGGAATTTATGCCATCTTTGACATACTTACCAGCAACGTAGGCCCGGCTGCACAGGCAATGGTTGAGCGAACTGGTATTAGCCTTCCTGTTGTCGATTTAGGCTGGCCACCATTGGCCGCAATTACCTGGGGCTCACCAATCGCACCCTTTGTCATTCCGCTGACGATGCTGATTAATGTCGCCATGCTGGCCCTGAATAAGACACGTACTGTTGATGTCGACATGTGGAACTACTGGCACTTTGCCCTGGCTGGAACGTTGGTTTACTACAGCACAGGGAGTTTTGTTTTGGGTCTGTCCGCAGCCGCTATTGCCGCGATCGTGGTTCTCAAACTGGCGGACTGGTCAGCGCCATTAGTGGCAAAGTACTTCGGTCTGGAAGGTATTTCACTTCCGACCCTGTCATCTGTCGTCTTCTTTCCGATTGGATTGCTGTTCGATAAAATTATCGACAAGATCCCAGGCGTTAACCGTATTCATATTGATCCGGAAAACGTTCAGAAAAAAATGGGAATCTTCGGCGAGCCTATGATGGTGGGTACTATTCTGGGGGTCTTGTTGGGCATCATTGCCGGGTATGACTTTAAACATATCCTGTTGCTGGGGATCAGCATTGGCGGTGTCATGTTCATTCTTCCGCGTATGGTACGAATTTTGATGGAAGGTTTATTACCGCTGTCTGAAGCCATTAAGAAATATTTGAATGCCAAATATCCTGGCCGTGATGATCTCTTTATCGGACTGGATATCGCGGTAGCAGTAGGTAACCCAGCCATTATATCTACAGCACTGATTCTGACACCCATCTCTGTCTTTATTGCATTCCTTCTTCCTGGCAATAAAGTCCTGCCACTCGGAGACCTTGCGAACCTGGCAGTCATGGCTTCCATGATTGTACTGGCATGTCGTGGCAATATTTTCCGGGCTGTGATAACCGCAATTCCTGTTATTGTCGCCGACTTGTGGATTGCGACCAAAATTGCGCCATTTATTACCGGTATGGCTAAGGATGTCAATTTCAAAATGGCTGAGGGGTCAAGTGGTCAGGTATCAAGCTTCCTTGATGGCGGTAACCCCTTCCGTTTCTGGCTGCTTGAAATATTCAACGGAAATATTATTGCTATCGGGCTGATTCCTGTGCTTGCGCTGATTATTTATGGTGTTTTTCGCCTGACAAAAGGAACGGTCTATGCCTGATTACCACGCAGCGCTAGTCATTGACATTGGCACAACTAACTGCAAAGTCAGCTGTTATTCCTGTCATGACGTGTCAGTTCTGGAAGTCCGCAAGTTTCCGACACCAACAATATCGTCGGACAAAGGCGAGGTAGATTTCGATATCGAAGCGCTGTGGCAGGCACTGCGACTGGTAATGGCTGAACTGGTGGCTTCAGTACCGTTCCCGGTAAAAAATATCAGTATTGCAAGTTTCGGTGAGTCTGGCGTCTTTGTGGATAAGGAGGGCGTCATTCTTACCCCGATGCTGGCCTGGTATGATCGACGTGGTGAATCTTATCTCTCGTCATTAAGCAAGGCAGAGGCTGAAGAACTGTATTCTATAACGGGATTGCCACCTCACAGTAATTACTCAGCATTTAAAATGAGATGGTTGCTTGATAACTACTCCTTGCATGAAAGAAAAGATATCTGCTGGTTACATGCTCCAGAAGTGTTGTTGTGGAGAATGACAGGTGCGAAAAAGACGGAAATATCCCTGGCCAGTAGAACGTTGTGTCTGGACATTGCTCGCCGTACCTGGTCTCGTAATGCTGCCGGGATTCTCGGCATACCGTTCGGTGTACTGGCTCCTTTGATAAAGCCAGGTGAAGTGGCCGGATGGATGACGGCAACGCTCAGGCAGGAGTTGGGATTACCACATGAGGTAAAAGTCACCCTGGCCGGACACGATCATATGGTCGGTGCCCGCGCATTACAGATGCAACCGGGCGATGTGCTGAATTCTACCGGCACGACAGAGGGTATTTTACTGCTGAATACACAGCCAACGCTTGATGTGCAGGCTCGCAGGGATAAGCTGGCAAATGGTTGTTACTCCGATGGTGAATTTTTCACGCTTTTCGCTTCTCTGCCTGTCGGCGGTTATGCGCTTGAATGGGTGAAAAAAATCTTTCGTTTAACTGATAAGGAAATAAGCACAGGCCTGGAAAAAGCCATGGAGCAATACCTCAAACCTTCCTGGTCTGTCGAGCATGTGCCGGTATTTATTCCTCATTTGCGGGGCTCGGGTTCGCCAAATAAAAATCGGCACACTCGTGGCCTGCTTTTTGGGCTGACGGATTCACTTCCTCCGGAGTCTCTGCTTGAGAGTGTCTTTATTGGCCTGGCGATGGAGTTTGCACACTGTCATGGGTGCTTTAATATCCCGGCGGGCAGGACAGTAAAAGTCATTGGCCCTGCGGTGAAAAACCCATACTGGCTCCAGTTGAAGGCTGACATCCTCCAGTGTCCAATTGAGGCCATTGCTTTTGATGAAACCGTCTCCCTTGGAGCATTGTTGATAGCCTGTCCGAATGTTGTCCCCCCGACTGTTCCTGTGGCTGAGCTATATTTTCCTGACGCGGTTCGTTCTGCAAAGTTGAAAATATATCAGCAGCAATGGCTGTCATTTTACCAATTTAAACTGCGGCAAGAAGGGGCGCTTATTGGTGAATAACTGTGATAACTCAATAGTTCGATAATTTACTTACACTGCTCACATAAATATCTGGAGTTAATATGCCTTTAGTCAATGGTAGGATCCTGCTCAATTGTATTCAGGAAAAACATGTCCTTGCGGGGGCATTTAATACAACGAACCTGGAGACAACAATTTCCATTCTTAATGCAATAGAACGTTCCGGATTGCCCAATTTTATTCAAATTGCTCCTACTAATGCACAGCTTTCAGGTTACGATTACATTTATGAAATAGTTAAGCGACATGCCGATAAAATGGATATTCCTGTCAGCCTGCATCTGGATCATGGGAAAACTCTGGAAGATGTTAAGCAGGCTGTCCGGGCCGGATTTACCTCAGTAATGATTGATGGCGCGGCGCTACCGTTCGAAGAAAATATTGCATTTACCCGAGAAGCTGTCGATTTCTGTAAATCATTTGGTGTTCCCGTCGAAGCGGAATTAGGCGCTATTCTGGGTAAGGAAGATGATCATGTCAGCGAGGCTGACTGCAAAACTGAACCTGAGAAGGTTCAGCGCTTTGTTGAGGAGACAGGGTGCGACATGCTGGCAGTGTCAATTGGTAATGTACATGGTCTTGAAGATATCCCATGCATTGATATCCCGCTATTACAACGCATCGCGTCTGTCAGTCCGGTACCTTTGGTTATTCATGGAGGTTCTGGTATTGACGCGGATATTCTTCGCAGCTTTGTTAATTACAAAGTAGCCAAAGTGAATATTGCGAGTGATTTGCGCAAAGCCTTTATTACTACTGTCGGTAAGGCTTGGGTAAATAATAACAACGAGGCTAATCTGGCACGCGTCATGGCGAACGCAAAACAGGCAGTTGAGGATGATGTTTATTCTAAAATTAAGATGATGAATAAACATCACTCAGCATTCCGCAAAGTCTCTTAAGGAAAATATATGATTAGACAAACAGTACGCGTTATGAACTGTACGGGGCTTCATGCGCGGCCAGCCGCGACACTTGCGAAAATTGTCAAAAAATACCAGTCTTCATTAACGCTAGTTAATAATGACAAAGAAATTCCCATTAAAGGAATGATGAGTATTTTGGGGGCTGGCGTAAAGGGAAACACAATGATTGATTTAATTTGTGATGGACAGGATGAACTGGCTTTTATGGATGAATTAAAATCTGCATTTGCTGATGGCTTTGGTGAGTCAGTATAGTGCAATTCCCGTCAAACGGCGCAGGAAGTTGTAGAGGCTTCCTGCACTCATTATCGTATGAATCGCCTTAACCGACCATCGGTAAAACCCTCATACCAGCACCTTTAGCCCGTGTTTTTGGACAACATTAAGTAGTTTCAGTGACATCCCGCTGGGACGCTTGGCGCCGCTTTCCCACTTTTGAACCGTTGATACGCTGGTATTCAGGTACCGAGCGAAAACCGGCTGGCTAACGTTGAGTTCTTCTCGTAACGCTTTTATTTCAAGTGGCTGCAGGTCTTTGATGCTGCTTAAGCAGGCCGTGTCAAAACTGCGCATTGTCTCCTGGGGAATGGCATCCACGCTAAATAATCCAGATGCCGCGCTATGAATCGCTTCAAAGGCAGGGCTTTTGAATTTAGTTTTTGCTGACATGGCGCACCTCTACCAGTTCTTTGTTATTAATGAGTGCCGTTATCTGATCTTCGGTCAGGCAAGCATAGTGTTTTGCTAACTCACGGAAACCCGCGAGTTCGCGATAGCTAATGTTGGCCATATCCTGTTTGGCATACAGGAAGGTGTAAAACCAATGTTCGCCTCCCTTTGCCAACACAATTGCGCGATCGCGGTTTTGATTGAGACGTTTTTTATAAACTCCGCCGCCGAGATTATCTGCTTTTCCTTGCAGTACGGCGTTGATGGCCTCGCTTAACTCGTCGTCTTTTATCGTGTGGGACTTCGCTTCTCTGTTAAACCACCTGGTTTTGAAGATTCGCATCAGGTTGACATCCTGTAATCTAAAGTATAGCACCAGGTGATACACTATGTCTTACCTTTTGGTTTTGCACGCAGCGAGAGAAGATAATTCTCAACGCTCGACCAGCCTCGCAAAATGCAGCGCAACAATGTCAGTTGCTAAAACGTTAATCAGATCACATTTTGTAATGTTACACTGAGTGGATTTCCGCACTAAAACGACGCAGGTAACCACAATGAATGAAAATATCGCAGAAAAATTCCGCGCTGATGGGGTTGCCAGGCCTAACTGGTCAGCCGTTTTTGCCGTGGCGTTTTGTGTCGCCTGCCTGATTACCGTTGAGTTTTTGCCCGTTAGTCTGTTGACGCCGATGGCGCAGGATCTGGGGATCTCCGAGGGCGTCGCCGGTCAGTCGGTCACCGTTACGGCGTTTGTCGCGATGTTTTCCAGCCTGTTCATTACCCAGATTATTCAGGCGACCGACAGGCGTTATATCGTTATTCTGTTCGCCGTTTTGCTGACGGCTTCTTGTCTGATGGTCTCCTTTGCCAACAGCTTTACGCTGCTATTGCTGGGCCGCGCCTGTCTTGGGTTGGCGCTGGGCGGATTCTGGGCGATGTCGGCGTCGCTGACCATGCGACTGGTTCCCGCGCGTACCGTGCCGAAAGCGCTGTCGGTGATTTTTGGCGCGGTTTCCATCGCGTTAGTGATCGCCGCGCCGCTGGGCAGTTTTTTGGGCGGTATTATTGGCTGGCGTAATGTCTTTAACGCCGCTGCGGTGATGGGCGTACTGTGCGTCATCTGGGTGGTGAAATCACTGCCGTCGCTGCCGGGCGAACCTTCTCACCAGAAACAGAATATGTTTAGCCTGTTGCAACGCCCTGGCGTGATGGCCGGGATGATCGCCATCTTTATGTCTTTTGCCGGGCAGTTCGCTTTCTTTACCTATATTCGCCCGGTCTATATGAATCTGGCGGGCTTTGACGTTGATGGTCTGACTCTGGTGTTGCTAAGCTTTGGTATTGCCAGCTTCGTTGGCACTTCTTTCTCATCTTATGTCCTGAAACGTTCGGTAAAACTGGCGCTGGCCGGTGCGCCGCTGCTACTGGCGCTGAGCGCGCTGACGCTCATTGTGTGGGGAAGCGACAAAACCGTGGCGGCGGCAATAGCGATTGTCTGGGGACTGGCGTTTGCGCTGGTGCCGGTGGGATGGTCAACGTGGATCACTCGTTCCCTTGCCGATCAGGCGGAAAAAGCCGGTTCCATCCAGGTCGCGGTGATTCAACTGGCAAATACCTGTGGCGCGGCGGTGGGCGGTTATGCGCTCGACAATTTCGGGCTGCTTTCGCCGCTGGCGCTTTCCGGCGGTCTGATGCTGTTGACGGCGTTAGTCGTGGCGGCGAAAGTCCGTATTACGCCAATGAGTTGATATTGCTGCCATTTGTAGGCCGGATACGACGTTAGTCGTTATCCGGCAATAATAAATGCTTAATCAAAACCGTTATGCTCTGCGGTGGCGGCAAACCATTCTCCGCTTTTTTTCACCGTGCGCGTTTGGGTGGCTAAATCCAGTTGTACAAAACCATAGCGATTTTTATAGCCGTTCAGCCATGACCAGTTATCGATAAAGGTCCACATGTGGTAGCCAAGACAGTGACAGCCCTCGCTAATGCCTTTATGCAGCCATTTAAGATGCTCAGAGATAAAGTCAATCCGGTAATCATCGTGAATCTGTCCCGCTTGCACAAAACGCTGCTCGTTCTCAACGCCCATCCCGTTTTCGGAGATAAAACAGCGCGGATTGCCGTAATTATCCCGTAGGTTGGTAATGATGTCGTAAATTCCTGGCGCGTAAATTTCCCAGCCGCGGTAAGGGTTCATCTTGCGCCCCGGCATGTCGTAATAGTCAAATAACCACTCCGGCATAAACGGCGCTTGCGGATTCACCGCCGTATCACGGCATTTCACGCGGCGCGGCTGATAATAGTTAATCCCCAGTAAATCGATTTTGCCGTCGGCAATAAGCTGACGGTCGCCTGGCTGACAGGCAGGCAACTGGTCATAGGTTTTCAGCAGCGCCACCAAGTCCGCCGGGTATTCTCCCTTTAATACCGGGTCAAGAAAACTGCGGTTGAATAACAGATCCGCATGATGCGCGGCTTGCACATCGGCGGGATGCTGCGAGCGTGGGTAGGACGGCGTCAGATTCAGCACTACGCCGATTTCACCGTCGTAGCGCCCGGCGCGCCAGGCGCGCACGGCGGTCGAGTGCGCCAGCACGGTATGGTACGCCACGGTGGCCGCACGTTTAAAATCCACCACATTGGGATAGTGGAAGTCGTACAAATAGCCGCCCTCCACCGGCACAATCGGCTCGTTAAAGGTAAACCAGTGCTTCACGCGGTCGCCAAACAAGGTAAAACACGTTTGCGCGTACCGACCAAACGCCTCTACGACGTCGCGATTTTCCCAGCCGCCTTTCTCCTGCATGACCATCGGCATATCAAAATGGAACAGCGTAATAAACGGCGTGATGCCCTGCGCCAGTAGCTCGTCGATGACGTGATTGTAGAAGCTCACCGCTTGTGGATTCACCTCGCCTACGCCGTCTGGAATGAGCCGCGCCCAGCTTAGTGAGGTGCGAAAACTGTTATGTTTTAACTGTTTCAGTAGCGCGATGTCTTGCTTCCAGTGGCGATAGAACGTTGAGGTTTCCGCTGGGCCGACGCCCTGGTGAAAACGACCCGGCTGGCGCTCGAACCACACATCCCACGTGGTCTGGCTTTTACCGCCATTCAGACTATCCCCTTCGGTTTGCAACGCTGAGCAGGCGCTGCCCCACCAGAAGTTATCGGGAAAACGGTATCGCATTGTCGTACTCCTTGATCGCGTAAATTCGCTCCAGAATACGCGGTTTTAGCGAACAGAAACCGGTTACAGTCCGCATTTTCGCGACCAAAAAGCGGAAAAGCGGTGCTACATCTCCGGGCATTCCACCTTGCCGAGAGCCTGCCAGTAGTTATGCTGATTGTTGCGCTCTATCGCGATCATCGCCTCCCGAATATGCTGCTGGTTCCCCTCGCTCGCCATGATTTTTTTCTCCCAGGCTTCATCGGTTAGCGTGCCTTTGGGCGTACACATTTTGCGCAAATCCTTTAAAATCGTATTTTTTTCATGCACCGACTGGAGTGAGCTAAACGGAGAGTCGGCATACGTGACGCCAGGTAGCGCGACAAGCGCGGCAATAAGCAGAAGCGTTTTTCGTTTCATAAACGGTATCCTTATCGGTTTGCACTTTTTCAAGAGTAAGTGTAGACCGTGCGACGTTCACTCATCGGGGCGTGCTACCCGTTGGCGTTGAAGTCAGGCAAAAGTGGGAAGGCGGTTTCTCGCTGCGCCTTCACTTTCTTGCGTGGCAGAATAGTGTATGTTCTGACTACTCTTTTATTTCGTAAGCGGTAGTGTAATGAGACGTATTGAGATCGTACTGGGAGAGCTGGAACGGCTGACGCGCGGGCTATACCTTGCCGATTTGGCGCAGGAGACGGCGTTTACGGCGGAGGCGATAGGTTTCAATCTTGGGCTGGCACGTAACTCCGTCAGCAAAGATCTCAATCAGTTATGGAATGACGGGCTGGCAATCAAAAGCCGTGGCCGCCCGGTCTATTTTTTGCATCGCCAGGCGCTGGAAACGTTGCTGGGACGTCAGCTGGAAGAGTCTGAACGCGAGGTGCGGTCGGTGGCGGATGTGCTGCCGCATGAAGAGCATTACGCGCCCGACGATCCGTTTACCAGCCTGATTGGTTACGATCGCAGCCTGCGCGATGCGGTAGAAAAAGGCCGTGCGGCGGTGCTCTATCCGCACGGTTTACACGTTCTGCTTACCGGACCGTCCGGCGTCGGTAAAACCTTTTTTGCGGAACTGATGCACCGTTTCGCCTGTGAACAGGCGAGCGGCGCTATCCCGCCGCTGGTCTACTTTAACTGCGCGGAATACGCCCATAACCCGGAACTGCTCTCCTCGCATCTGTTTGGTCATCGGCAGGGGGCGTTTACCGGCGCGAATGAACATAAAACAGGCCTCGTGGAGCAGGCGGACGGTGGTTATCTGCTGCTGGACGAGGTGCACCGTCTGTCTTATGAAGGGCAGGAAAAGCTGTTCTCTATTCTGGATAAAGGCGAGTACCGTCCGCTTGGCGTGAGCAGCCAGCCGCGATCAATTTCGGTACGCCTGATTTGCGCCACTACCGAGCCGGTCGGGTCGGCGCTGTTACGTACTTTCCAGCGGCGTATTCAGGTATGTATTGATTTGCCGGGCATTCGCCAGCGCTCCGTTGAAGAACAGATCGAAATGATCGTGGGGTTCTTACAGCGGGAAAGCCGCAAAATAGAACGTACGGTCAGCATTGATAAACCGTTGTTGCTCTGGTTGCTGAATAAACCCCTGGAAGGCAATATCGGTCAGCTAAAAAGCGATATTCAGTTTCTTTGCGCTCAGGCGTGGGCATCGGGAATGACCGAGCATAACGACACGCTACAGCTGGATAAGCGGCTGGCGGAGATGTCGGTTAACCCGACGCCGGAACAGCGTCTATTGGTGGATACTCTGTTTGACGGTAAAGCGCGGCTAAATATAGACGCGCGCACGCTGCCCGCATTGAAGACGTCGCTGGCGACCGGGGCGGAAATTGAAGAGAGCGACCTCTTTTACAGCTTCCTGACGCGCGAATATGTTAATTTGCGCAACAGTAACGTCCCCCCGGCGGAGACGCTGGCGATCCTGAAAAATAAACTCAGCTCGATTTTTGAATACGGTCTCTACAGCCGCGACAGCGTGGCGCATCCGCCGCGCTATGGCGACCAGATTGAAGAGCGCGTGACGCTGCTGATTGGCTGCGTAGAGCAGGTGTTGGGATTTTCGCTGCCGGAAAATCTGGTTAACCCACTGCGTAAACACTTCCTGGCGCTGATAGGCTACGTGCAGCGCGGCCTGATCCCGCAGCTTTACTCTTCCAGTTTGATCCTGGATCGCTGCAAAGACGAATATGACAACGCCACGCTGCTGTGTCGGAAAATCAACGAACTGCTGCATATTCAGTGTCCGGCGACGGAAGTGGTCTGGCTATGCCTGTTCCTGAAAGAGTGCCGCCATTATCGTCAGCGCATCGATGCCAGCCCCGACTGCGGGGTCATTTTGATCGCCCACGGCGCGACCACCGCCACCAGTCAGGCGCAATATGTCAACCGCGTGCTGGAGCGCGAGCTGTTCAGCGCCATCGACATGCCGTTTGAACAGTCGGTGCATGACACGCTGGAAACGCTGACCCAAATGATTCAAACCCGCCAATATCGGCGGCTTATCCTGTTGGTGGACATCGGTTCATTAATCCATTTCGGCAGTACGATCAGTAAGTTATTCCAGATAGATGTTTTGCTCATGCCGAACATCACGCTGACCAGTCTACTGGAAGTCGGGCTGGATTTAAGCTATGAAACCAGCGACTTACCACAGCTGACGGCGCTCCTGCAGAGTAAAAATATCCCCTGCCAGCTTTGTACGCCGCAGCAGGAGAACGGCGGCAAAGTGCTGGTCATCTCCTGTATTACCGGCATGGGAACGGCGGAAAAAATCAAAAAGGTGCTGGAGGAGAGCTTTGGCGAACTGATGTCGCAGGACACCAGGATGGTGATCCTTGATTATAACGAGGTACGTAGTCTGGAGCGCGTTCAGCAGGCATTGAATGCCAGCGAGCGGCTGGCGGGGATTGTCGGCACTTTCCAGCCGGGGTTGCCGGATATTCCGTTTATTTCGCTGGAAGAGCTTTTCTCCGAACAAGGGCCGGAACTGGTGTTGAGCCTGTTAACGCCCGATCTGTCCAACGCTGAACGCCGTCTGGAGATGGAGCGCAGCGCGATGCGCTTTATCAGCGCGCTAACGATGGAGAGCATCATCAACCATATTTCTGTGCTTAACCCGCAGCGTATTCTGAAAGAGATGGAGGGCGTTTTTAACCATCTGACGTCTTCGCTTTCCCTGAAACCAAGCCGCCAGGTGACACTGCGCTTCCTGATCCACTGCTGCTGTATGGTAGAGCGTATTGTGATTAACCGAAAACCGTTACAGATGGCGCTGGAAAGTCAGCCGAATCTGGACGCGCGCGCGTTTAGTGTCATCAAATCCGCTTTTCTGCCGATCGAAGACGCCTACGCCATCCGTTTATCGGATGCGGAATATTTTTATATCTACGAACTGCTCTATAGCTAATCCTTTTACTGGCGGGGCTTCGCGCCTCGCCAGACCTTTCTTCTTCCTCGCGTGACACAAATTCTGGCACAACCTTTGCTCTTCTGATGATGCGTTATGCCGGATAGCGGCGTAAACGCCTTATCCGGCCTACCGGGAGTGTCCTGTAGGCCCGGTAAGCGCAGTGCCACCGGGCAATATATGCCGGTGTCCTCATGTAATTGCGCCAGGAGGCCATTTTGACTACCACACAACCGTTGCCCCACATCCTGCTGCTGACGCATGGCGGCTGGGGACAACCGCTTTGCAACAGCCTGCGTATGGTCACGGGCGAAATTAAAGGCGTGACGGAAATCGCGCTAATGCCTGTCGATACGCTGGGCGAGTTTTATCAACGCGTCGAGGCCGTGGTGAAAACGCTGCCGGAAGGCTCGCTGATCCTGACGGATTTTGTCGGCGGCACGACGTCCAACGTCGCGGCGCGACTAAGCGCCGATTATCCGGTGGCGGTGATTGCCGGACTGAATGCGTCGCTACTGCTGGAGGCGCTGGACAGGCGCGAACAAGGGATGCTAACCGCCTGCGTGGATGAGTTAGTTGAGGCCGGGCGCAGTAGCTGCCTGGATGTGGTCGCCCATGTACGTCAGCTACAACAATCACTCTAAGGAAAACATCATGGCCAATATCGTTTTATGCCGCATCGACAGCCGTCTCATTCATGGGCAGGTTGTCACGAAGTGGGTCGGACAATCTCAGGCGAACCGGATAGCCGTTGTGAGTGATGAACTGGATGCCGATCCGTTTATGAAAAATATCTACCTGATGGCCGCGCCGCCAAATATCAAAGTGGATTGCTTCGGCAACCAAAGTTTTGCCGCCGCATGGAAAGAAAATCAGCTTGGCGACGGTAACGTGCTGGTGCTTTTTCCCTCACTGGCGGCGGTGCAGGACGCCATACAACTGGGCTTTGACGTTACCCGCATTCAGGTTGGCGGTCTCGGCGGCGGGCCAAACCGCAAGGCGGTTTTTCAGAATATTACGCTGGATGAAAAAGACGTCGGCATTCTTAACGACCTGAAAAACCGTGGCGTTCAGGTATTTTTCCAGACCATCCCGGAAGATAAGCCGCAGCCGCTCGACGATATCCTGAAAAAATTCTAACCCTTTAATAGACACAAAATCATTCTGGATGCATCGAGGCGGCAACTGAGTGAATCCCCTGGAGCTTACTAAAGTAAGTGACTGGGGTGAGCGAAGGCAGCCAACAATGAGGCAGCCTGAAGGATGAAGTGTATAGGATAACATTATGGATACCTTACTTTTTGCAAGCCTGATGGGGTTGTATTACTGGTTTGCCCGTTTACGCCTCGGCTACACCTTCTCCGCGATGTTGTTACAACCGGTGGTGATCGCGGTATTTGTCGGGCTTTTGCTTGGCAACATGCAGACCGCGATGATTATCGGCGCAGGGATGCAGCTCGTTTATTTGGGCGTGACCTCAACGCCGGGCGGCAACGTGCCGTCGGACCCGGCGCTGGCGGCCTGTATCTCCATTCCTATCGCGGTGAAGGCCGGTATGGACCCAAACCTGGCGATCGCGCTGGCAATCCCGTTTGGCGTGATTGGCGTGTTTCTCGATCAGCTGAGGCGCACGCTGAACGCCGCCTGGGTGCATATGGCGGATAAACACGCGGAAACGGCAAACATGGCGGGCATCATGCGTTGCGCCTTTCTTTACCCGGCATTGCTGGGGCTGGTGCTGCGCTTCCCGGTGGTCTTTGCCGCTAACTACTTTGGCCAGGATGTGGTGGAAAGTTTCCTTAAACTGATGCCGCACTGGTTAACCCACTCCTTTGAAATCATGGGCGGCATTCTGCCGGCGCTGGGCTTTGCCATCACCATTATGGTGATCGGTAAAAAGAGCCTGTTGCCGTGGTTTATCGGCGGGTTCTTCGCGGTGTTGTACCTCAAGGTCGACATCATGGCGATGGCCATCTTCGGCACCTGTGTCGCCTTCCTGATTAAAGGCCTGGCGAAAAATGAAGGAGCAGCATGATGAGCAGTGACGTAATGCAACATGAACTGGTTGAGCGCGCGCGGGAAAGCGGGGCGCTGACCAAAGCAGACATCACCAAAGCCTGGTTTATCTACTGGCTGGGCGCCGAGGTTTCCAGCTCCTATGAGCGCTTACAAAGCCTGATTTTCTGCGCCTCGATGACGCCGATCATCAAAAAACTCTACCCGCAAAAAGAGGAGCAGGTAGAAGCGCTAAAACGCCACCTTAACTTCTTTAATTCCGAGCAGACTTTCGGCGCGGTGATTCAGGGCATCTCTATTGCCATGGAAGAACAAAAAACGCGCGGCGAGCCGATTAACGACTCGTCTATCACCGGCATTAAAACGGGCCTGATGGGGCCGCTTGCCGGGATGGGCGACTCGATTATCTGGGCGGCGGTGATGCCGCTGTTGATAGCGATCTTTATTCCGTTCGCGGCAAATGGCAGCGCGATGGGCGGTATTATCCCGCTGATTCTCTACCCGGCGATCACCCTGGCGATCAGCTACGGCATGGTCCACAAGGGGTATACGCTGGGGCGTGATTCGATTATCGGCCTGCTGCAAGGGGGGCGAATCAAAGAACTGATCTACGGGGCCAACGTGCTGGGTTTGATCATGATGGGCGCGCTTTCCGCCAGCTACGTCAAAATCACCACGCCGTTAAAAATTAGCGCTTTGAAAGGATCTGAAGTGGTGGTTCAGCAGATCCTCGACTCTATCGCGCCGGGCTTACTGCCACTGGCGGCGGTATTCGCCATCTACTTCTATCTGGTAAAAAAAGGGCCGCGCTACACCACCATTTTACTGTCGATTGTCGCACTGAGCATAGTCTGTTCGTTGTTGGGAGTGCTGTAAATCATGACGCCGAATATCTATCAACAACTGGGGTTGAAAAAGGTCATTAACGCCTGCGGCAAAATGACCATTCTGGGCGTCTCAAGCGTCGCGCCGGAGGTCATGCAGGCCACCGCGCGCGCGGCTTCCGCTTTCGTCGAGATTGACGCGCTGGTGGAAAAAACCGGCGAACTGGTATCGCGCTATACGGGGGCTGAAGATAGCTATATCACCTCGTGCGCCTCGGCGGGTATTGCCATTGCCGTCGCTGCCGCTATCACCCACGGCGATCGGGCGCGCGTCGCCCTGATGCCGGACAGTAGCGGTATGGCCAATGAGGTAGTGATGCTGCGCGGGCATAATGTGGACTATGGCGCGCCAGTCACCAGTGCCATTCGTCTTGGCGGCGGGCGCATAGTGGAAGTGGGGTCGAGCAATCTGGCGGCCCGCTGGCAACTGGAAAGCGCCATTAACGAAAAGACCGCCGCGCTACTGTATGTGAAATCACACCATTGCGTACAGAAAGGCATGTTGAGCATTGACGATTTTGTACAGGTGGCGCAGGCCAACCACCTGCCGTTGATTGTCGATGCCGCGGCGGAAGAGGATTTGCGCGGCTGGGTGGCGAGCGGCGCGGATATGGTTATCTATAGCGGCGCGAAAGCCTTTAATGCGCCAACCTCTGGCTTTATCACTGGTAGGAAAACGTGGATTGCCGCCTGCAAAGCGCAGCACCAGGGGATTGCCAGGGCGATGAAAATCGGCAAGGAAAACATGGTTGGGCTGGTGTATGCGCTGGAGAATTACCACCAGGGCCAGACGACCGTGACCGCAGCACAGTTACAGCCGGTCGCGGAAGCGATTTCCGCCATCCATGGGCTTTATGCCGATATCGAACAGGATGAGGCCGGGCGTGCAATCTGGCGTATTCGTGTGCGGGTGAACGCATCTGAATTGGGGCTGAACGCGCAGGACGTCGAAGCGCAGTTGCGCGGCGGCGAGATAGCGATTTACGCCCGCAAATATCAGCTTCATCAGGGGGTTTTTAGCCTCGATCCACGCACGGTAGCCGAAGGGGAAATGGCATTGATTGTGGCGCGACTCAGGGAGATTGCAGAACATGCAGCAGATTAATTTTTATCGTCAGCGGGTAGCGATTAACGTACTGGCAAAGGATATCGCCAACGCGAAGGCTATCTATGAAGCCGCCGAAGGCCATGCGGTCATTGGCGTACTTTCCGCGCAGTTCGCTACGGTAGAAGAGGGCGTGCCGGAGGTGAAACGCTGGATGGCGGAGGTGCCGTCTATCTCAGTGGGTCTGGGCGCAGGCGACCCGGCGCAGTACTACAAAGCGGCGATGATTGCCGCCCATACTCACCCGGCCCATGTCAACCAGACCTTTACCGGCAGCGGCTTCGCGGCGGGCGCGCTGGCGGCGACGGGCGGCGAGCAAACGCATATCAACGCGCTGGTCAGCCCGACGGGAACGCCTGGCGAGGTGGTGATTTCTACCGGCGTCAGCAGCAGCCAGGGAACGCCAGCCCGCGTTTCCTGTGAAGCGGCGGTACGCATGATGCAGGATATGGGCGCACATGCGGCGAAGTTTTTCCCGATGGGCGGCGAAAAGTCGTTACCGGAACTCTATGCGCTGGCGACAACCGCTGCCCGCCACGGCATGACGCTTATCGAGCCGACCGGCGGTATCTCACTGGATAATTTCGGTATTATCCTGCAAACCTGTCTGGAAGCAGGCGTGCCGCGCGTCATGCCGCATGTTTACAGCTCGATTATCGATCCGCAAACCGGCAATACGCGCCCCGAAGACGTCATTCGGTTGATGGAGATAGTCAAAGCGCTGGTGTGAGATTTATCGCCGAAGAGCGCTACGTTTACCGGGCCTACAGATGACGTGTATTTGTAGGCCCGGTTAGCGTTACGCTACCGGGCGATAATGCGTAGCAGGCTGGGCAAAAAATGTACGTATTGCAGCCGTCAGTGATTCCCTTTCGAGCCTCCTCGCAGGGTTAAATTTTCCTGAATGCTGTCTGTATTTTTGGCGAGTACAGTGGCGTCATCTTATTCCTCAGGTGACGGATCGCCATGAAAAAAAGCCCCACGTCCACGCCTCATGATGCGGTATTCAAAACGTTTTTACGCCATCCGGATACCGCGCGGGATTTTCTCAATATTCATCTTCCCCATTCGCTAAGAATACGTTGCGATCTGACGACGTTAAAACTGGCGCCGGACAGTTTTATCGAGAAAAATTTACGCGCGTTTTATTCCGACGTCCTTTGGTCGCTAAAAACGTGTGAAGGCGACGGTTATATCTATGTCGTTATAGAGCATCAGAGTACGCCGGACGCGCATATGGCGTTTCGGTTAATGCGTTACGCGACTGCCGCGATGCAGCGCCATCTGGATGCTGGCCATAAAACGTTACCGCTGGTGATTCCCATGCTGTTTTACCATGGCGCGAAAAGCCCGTATCCCTTTTCGCTGTGCTGGCTGGATGAGTTTGACGATCCTGCACTGGCGCGTCAGCTTTATGCGACGGCATTTCCACTGGTAGACATTACAGTGGTGCCGGATAACGAGATTATGCAGCATCGACGTATCGCGATGCTGGAGCTGGTACAAAAGCATATACGTCAGCGCGACCTGATGGGATTGGTCGAGCGCTTAGCGGTACTTCTGATTACGGGAAACGCTAATGACAGTCAGCTAAAAGCGCTGTTTAATTATTTGCTAATACAGCATGGCAGCACGCCTCGTTTTGGCAAGTTTATCCGCGAGGTGGCGCGTCGTGTTCCCCAACACAAGGAGAGATTAATGACGATCGTAGACAGAATACGTGAATCGGGGCGCAGAAAAGGTAAGCGTGAAGGCGTGCAACAAGGCATACAGCAAGGTATACATCAAGGTAAGCAGGAGGAAGCCTTGCGTATTGCGCATACGATGCTGGAACAGGGGATCGAGCGAGAGATGGTACTGATGATTACCGGGCTTTCTGACGAAGAGATTAAGGCAAAGCGCCATTAAACTTTTCCCTCTTCCGCCCGGTCATCGTGATTATCAACGGCGTTAAGCGGCCCGCGCGCGTCGACGGGAATCGAGGGAGATCAGAATCACTGACGAGAGAATGAGCAGCGTGCCCAGCCAGTCCGGCAAGGTAAAACTAATCCCCAACAGCAGTAGCGACAGCAGGGCGCTGCTTAACGGTTCCGCGCAGCTTAAAATGCTGGCTTTGGGGCCACCAATCAGTTGCGCGCCTTTCAAATACAGGCTGAACGTCAGCGACGTTCCGATCACCACCAGGTAGAAAAAGGCCAGAATCAGGCTGCCGCTCACCGCAAAGTGCGTTCCTTCTTTAGCGTAGAAGGGCAGCAGAATAAGGCCGCCAAAGGACATACTCCAGCCGACCACTGGCAGCGTGCCGTATTGGGCGATTAGCCTGGAAGGCCAGGTCGTATAAAAGGCGGCGGCAAATGCGGAGGCGATACCCCAGAACAGCGCGCCTGAAGAGATCGACAGCGATGTTGGATTGCCGTGAGTCACCAGTAAAAAGGTGCCGATAAGCGATGTAAGAATGGCGGTTAAGACCAGAATGCCTGGTCGTGTTCTTCGCGCTAATGCAAACCACGCGACAATAATGGTCGGCGATAAAAATTGCAGCACTGTCGCGGTGGCGGCATTGGATTTTTCTATCGTGAGCAGGAAGGTTAGCTGAACGGTGAGCGCGCCCACCACGGAGAAAATCAGCAGACTCAGTGCATCTTTGCGGTTTTTAAGAATTGAAAATATCTTATCGCCGTGCATAAAGGAGAATGTCACCAGTATCAGCCCGGCGAATAACAAACGTATCATCGTCAGGAACTGTGACGACATACGGCTTTGCTCCATGATGTACTGCGCGCAAACGCCTGAACTCCCCCACAATACGGCGGCAATCAGGACGTTTAGCATCCCTTTTCTGGTGGAACCCATTTTTTCCTCGTCATGTTGTTTTATTTTTTTACGTGCAGGCATCATAACAGAGCTATCGCCGGCATTAAGCAGGAATTTATTGTTTAATGATTTCAGACGAGCCTGTTATTGACATAATATTGTCATTTTTTTGTCATAGAAAATATCAAACAAACTTAAACAAATCGTCACTATCCCCGCCTTTGCACTTTACAGAACATATTGACTGACTATAATAAGCGCAAATTCATGCAGGAGTAATATGTTGGACAGTCACTTTTACGTAAATCATCTGGCAAGTTAACGCACGCTATTCCTGCGCTGCTTGCCGAACCGGTGGGCAGCAATCTCCCCTTGTGACGATTGTCATCCCAATAATGTTACAACACGCGCATTGTCGCGAGGTAATCGTCATGTTCATGTTTAAACACGCTTTATTTCCTCCGCCGTTAACACGACGCTAATTGCCTCAGGGCAGAAATTTGTCGTGTGCTAAATATAGCACGTACTTATTCTTCCAGAAAAAATGGAGGAACGTATGTTAATGTTTCCTTATATTTTGAATTTACTGGCCGCTATGCTGTTGGGCGCGCTGATTGGCGCGGAAAGACAATGGCGTCAACGTATGGCGGGATTACGCACTAATGCGCTGGTGGCGACAGGCGCCGCCGTTTTTATTCTGAGCTCCATGACGACATCGCCAGACAGCCCCGGGAGAATTGCGGCGCAGATTGTCTCTGGTATTGGCTTTCTGGGGGCGGGCGTCATCATGCGCGAAGGGATGAATGTGCGCGGACTGAACACTGCGGCAACGCTATGGTGTTCGGCGGGCATCGGCGTGTTATGCGGCTTAGGGCAGTTCAAAAATGCGCTGGCGGCGACGATCATTATTCTTTGCGCCAATATTTTATTGCGTGAAGCGGCGCAGCGTATAAATCAACTCCCGATATCCGCTGAGGAAGAAAAACGTTATATCCTGAAAGTAACCTGTAATAAAGAAGATGAGAGCGCGGTTCGTCAGTGGTTACTGAATATCGTAAAAGAGGCCGCGATCTGTTTACAAGGGTTAGGTTCGGTCCCCGCTCAGGAACAGGGCTATAAAGAAATTCGTGCCGAGCTCGTGGGTCATGCTGATTATCGTAAAACGCGAGAACTGATTATATCCAGAATAGGTGATAACGATAATATCACCGCAATTCACTGGAGCATTGATAGTCAATAATAGTTTTTTATTCAATTTCAACATTACGCCAGGCGTATAAGGAGGGAATGATGGATATTCCCGAGTCGATAAAATAAAACCCACTCAAAATAGTGAGTAAGCAATAACCTTTTTTATGCATAGATAATTCTCCCGGGGCATTCACCTTCAAATCGTGAGTTTGCTATTCCCTGGGCGTGATATGCAGGAAACACTACACCTTAATTTTGGGGATTCATCATGACTGACATGAACATTGAAAACCGGAAACTCAATCGCCCGGCGTCAGAAAATGATAAGCAGCATAAAAAAGTATTTCCGATCGAAGCGGAAGCTTTTCATAGCCCGGAGGAGACACTGGCGCGGCTGAACAGCCATCGTCAGGGCCTCACGATAGAAGAGGCCAGCGAACGGTTGAAAGTGTATGGGCGCAATGAAGTGGCGCATGAGCAAGTTCCTCCGGTGCTGGTTCAGCTTTTGCAGGCATTCAATAACCCGTTTATTTACGTTCTGATGGCACTGGCAGGGGTCAGTTTCATCACGGATTACTGGCTCCCGTTACGCCGTGGCGAAGAGACCGATCTCACCGGCGTGCTGATTATTCTGACGATGGTCAGTTTGAGCGGGTTATTGCGTTTCTGGCAGGAGTTTCGCACTAACAGAGCAGCACAGGCGCTGAAAAAGATGGTGCGCACCACCGCCACGGTGTTGCGTCGTGGGCCGGGCAATATAGGCGCGGTGCAGGAAGAGATTCCCATTGAAGAACTGGTGCCGGGCGATGTGGTTTTTCTGGCCGCAGGCGATCTGGTGCCCGCCGACGTCCGTCTGCTGGCGTCGCGCGATCTCTTTATCAGCCAGTCAATTCTTAGTGGTGAATCATTACCCGTAGAAAAATACGATGTTATGGCTGATGTGGCAGGTAAAGACAGCGAGCAATTGCCTGACAAAGATAAGAGCCTGTTAGATTTGGGCAATATCTGTCTGATGGGAACCAATGTAACCAGCGGCAGAGCGCAAGCGGTCGTGGTCGCGACGGGAAGCCGTACCTGGTTCGGCTCGCTGGCGAAATCCATTGTGGGTACGCGTACCCAGACGGCTTTCGATCGCGGAGTCAACAGCGTGAGCTGGCTGTTGATACGCTTTATGCTGATCATGGTGCCGGTTGTCCTGCTGATCAATGGTTTCAGTAAGGGAGACTGGGTAGAGGCTTCGCTGTTCGCGCTGGCGGTTGCGGTTGGGTTGACGCCGGAAATGTTGCCCATGATTGTCAGTTCCAACCTGGCAAAAGGCGCGATTGCGATGTCGCGGCGCAAAGTGATCGTCAAGCGCCTGAACGCTATTCAAAACTTCGGCGCGATGGATGTGCTGTGTACAGATAAAACCGGCACCTTAACCCAGGACAATATTTTTCTGGAGCATCATCTGGATGTGAGCGGTGTAAAAAGCAGCCGGGTATTGATGCTGGCCTGGCTGAATAGTAGCAGCCAGAGCGGCGCCCGGAATGTGATGGATCGCGCCATACTGCGTTTTGGCGAGGATCGAATCGCACCATCGACAAAAGCGCGCTTCATTAAACGCGATGAACTGCCATTCGACTTTGTACGTCGCCGGGTATCGGTCCTGGTGGAGGATGCGCAGCATGGAGACAGATGTCTGATCTGTAAAGGCGCCGTTGAAGAGATGATGATGGTAGCCACCCATCTTCGCGAAGGCGATCGTGTGGTGGCGCTGACGGAAACACGCCGCGAGCTGCTGCTGGCGAAAACCGAAGATTACAATGCTCAGGGATTCCGTGTATTGCTGATAGCGACACGTAAGCTGGATGGTTCCGGGAACAATCCGACATTAAGTGTGGAGGATGAGACCGAACTTACCATCGAAGGGATGCTCACTTTTCTCGATCCGCCGAAAGAGAGCGCCGGAAAAGCTATTGCCGCGTTGCGGGATAACGGCGTGGCGGTCAAAGTCCTCACCGGCGATAATCCGGTCGTGACGGCGCGTATCTGTCTGGAAGTGGGTATTGATACGCACGATATCCTGACCGGAACCCAGGTTGAGGCGATGTCGGATGCCGAACTGGCGTCTGAAGTGGAGAAACGCGCAGTATTCGCCCGGCTGACGCCGTTACAAAAAACGCGTATTTTGCAAGCGCTACAGAAAAATGGTCATACCGTTGGTTTTCTTGGAGATGGGATCAACGACGCGCCCGCGCTTCGTGATGCGGATGTGGGGATTTCCGTCGATAGCGCCGCCGATATTGCTAAAGAGTCATCAGATATTATTCTGCTGGAAAAAGATCTCATGGTGCTTGAGGAAGGCGTTATCAAAGGGCGGGAAACCTTTGGCAATATCATTAAATATCTGAATATGACCGCCAGCTCTAATTTCGGCAATGTTTTTTCGGTACTAGTAGCCAGCGCGTTTATTCCGTTTCTGCCGATGCTGGCGATTCATCTGTTGATCCAGAATTTGATGTACGATATTTCGCAGTTGTCGTTGCCGTGGGACAAAATGGATAAAGAGTTCCTGCGTAAGCCGCGGAAATGGGACGCGAAAAATATTGGTCGTTTTATGCTATGGATTGGCCCAACGTCTTCTATTTTCGATATCACAACCTTTGCGCTGATGTGGTACGTTTTTGCGGCTAATAACGTAGAGGCGCAGGCGCTCTTTCAGTCCGGCTGGTTTATTGAGGGTCTGCTCTCGCAGACACTGGTCGTGCATATGCTAAGGACGCAGAAAATACCGTTTATCCAAAGTCGGGCGACGTTGCCGGTATTATTGACGACCGGCTTGATTATGGCGATAGGCATTTATATTCCATTCTCACCTCTGGGCGCGATGGTTGGACTGGAGCCGCTGCCGCTGAGCTACTTCCCGTGGTTGGTGGCGACATTATTGAGCTACTGTCTGGTGGCGCAAGGCATGAAACGCTTTTATATCAAACGCTTTGGCCAGTGGTTTTAATGATGTTTGAGGATCGCCCAGATGAATCGCTCACCCGATAAAATCATCGCGCTGATATTTTTACTGATTAGCCTGTTGGTGTTGTGTTTAGCCCTCTGGCAAATCGTTTTCTAACGAGGTGACGCCATGCAAAAAAGAGGGTTGGACAAAATTTTTTATCAGGTTGTCCTGATAGCAATCATCCTGATTTTACTGACTATCTGGATACGATAAGCTGCTGTTGGCGAGCCCCGCTTAAAATAAGAATCGATGTAGTTGTTCTTTTTATGGCGGGGCGCTATTTTCATGGTATCCCACATCAGAAGGGCAATATCATGAATAATCGTCGTGGTTTAACCGCCGTCCTGGCGACGTTGATTTCGTTTTCCCTGAGCGCTACGCCTGTGCTGGCGAATCCGGGAAATGGCAATGGCGGCGGACATGGTAATAACGCGGCTAATCAGGGTAATAACGGTAACGGACATAAAGGAAATGCCGGGCAAAAAACGGAACACCGTAAAAATGGCGGTAAACCGGATCACGTCGAGTCGGACATTAGCTACGCTGTCGCCAGGCAACTGGCAGTGAATTTAGGGTTGACGGGTTATCAGTCTTTACCTCCGGGGATTGCGAAAAATCTGGCGAGAGGAAAACCGCTACCGCCGGGAATCGCTAAAAAAACGGTGCCGGCGTCTATGCTGGGACAATTACCTTATTATCCGGGCTATGAGTGGAAAATCGTTGGGGATAATCTGGTGCTGATCGCGCTCAGTACCGCGGTGGTCACGGCGATTATTAATGGCGTATTTGATTAAGAGCCTATCCCACCAGGCGTTATTGGCGCAGCCAGTTTGGACACGGACAGCGCGCAAAAACCGGAGCGCACACGTAGTACGTGAGGATTTTCTGCCCAGGACCAAAATGGCAAGTAAAATAGCCCCATTAAATGGGGCTATTTAGCCGCTTCAGGGCGTTATTTATGCGCGCTGAGAATCCAGCAGTTCATTATTTTTTACTACTTCCTGCGCTTTGGTATAACTTTCAATCAGTAGCTGATAGGCCGGGAATATTTTGGTATATACATCCGCCCATTCTGCGGCATCTTCCCTATTCCAGGTACGTTGCAGCTCAGAGGCTACCGCCGCGGTATCCATTGGTACTACGCCCGCCTGCACCACGCGGGCCATCGTAATTTCCTGCGCCATTTTACTGTACGTACCGGAGGCATCAATTACCGCAAATACCTTGTACCCTTCCGCGACGGCGCTGATGGCTGGAAAAGCCATGCAGACACTGGTAATAGTACCGGCGATGATCAGCGTTTTACGGCCTGTCGCTTTTACCGCTTGTACAAAATCGGCATTATCCCAGGCATTAATTTCCCCTTTACGCGCGACATATTGCGCGTGGGGTGCATTCGCATGGATTTCCGGAATCAGCGGACCATTCGGTCCCTGTGGTACGGATGCGGTAGTAATGACCGGCATATTGCATAAGGTGGCGATCTTAGCCAGCGCCGCGGCGCGCGCGCGTAATTCCGGCATCGGCATGTCGCCGACGGTCTGAAACAGGCCACTTTGGTGATCAATCAGCAGCATTACTGCGTCGTTAGCATCAATGGCAGGGCGTTGACCGTTAAAATTCGCGGGTGTAGACATAATTCATTCCTTGTTGTTGCCTTTCACTGATAGTCACTATCAGTGTTAAAGTCATTAATCGCCGGGGCGATTTCCGTTTTTTAAGCTGATGACAGTAATCCGTTGCCGATCCTGGATTACCCTGGTGAGTTCTTTCTGAAGGAATATTCATCGGCATCACCTTCAGTCGATTTACTTTCACGCGAATCTGTTATCACAACAATATTCATATTATGAATAAATGTTTCTATTTTACATGTCAGAGAGGATTATTGATTGAAAAAACAAACTATGTCCCCACAAATTGTTTCTGATGGATAGTTTTAAAATTATTTAGTATAAGTTTGAAATATGTTTGTTAAGGATTAACTTATTTATATTTAAATAACATAAAGCACAGCTTAAATATTAAGTGGGAAGCGTGTTTTTATTAAGTATGGCTACTGTAACTCTTAATAAATTGGAAACTATCCCTACATAACGAGTGCTGCTTTTTTGGATATTACAAGCCATTATAGAGAACACTTTAAATAAAACCCTGTCTTTCATATGATATAGATTGTCAGGATATATTTTCTCATGATTTATCTATGAGATATTAAAGCGTAGCGGCACAGTAAATTTGGCCACCTGATTAAAGGTGATATTCTCACCTTAATACAAAACAGGAGACTTAACGAACAAGAAAACCAAACGTACTTTCACCCCTGAGTCTGCTATAATGAGAAAAGCGGTGTCTACGCTTACCTGTTAATGTCTTATGCCTCTCGCTCTTTTTGTCATGTTCTATATGATCGGTATGTGCAGGGGACAATCCATGTCCTGCTACGCAGCCACAGCATCAGACTATACTCAGTGGTGTCTATTAACCCTCTCCAACTACGTTATGTTTTGGCATGGTAACAATGCGATGTTATGGATAATTAACGATAATATTGAATTTAATCCAGAAATGAATCGCCTGGCGTCATTATCGAGGCCAGATCTCAACATTATTCTGACAACGCCCGCCAGCCGCTGCTTGCGCCTTCTGCTGGAAAACGCCCCCTCCGTCGTCTCACAACAAACATTCTTTCAAAAAGTGTGGGAAGAAGACGGCATGGTGGTGTCGGCAAATACGCTTTATCAGAATATCTCCATTATTCGCCGCGGATTACGTACCGTTGGCGAAAATGAAGATACGCTGATAATCACGGTTCCGCGTAGAGGCTTTCAGATTGAGCCTGGTGTGAGCCTCATGACCATCCGCAAAGACTTCGCTCAGGCAATAGAAAAAAAGGGTGAGACGCCACCGCGTATGTCAGGGCGTTGGTTTAAACATTATGTACCTGTACTTTGGATGACCGGGACATTTGCTGTTGGTATTTTGCTTGGCACTATAAGCTGGCAAACCGTTCCCGATAAGGATTTTTACGATCGCTACACGCTGGTTGAAACAACTCAGGGCTGTCATTTTTTCTCGCGGAATGAAGATATCGAAAGCGGCAGCCGCTTTGCAAGCTATAAGTCAATGATTCTAAAAACCGGTATGGATTGTCAGAAATACCCATGGGTCTATTTCCCTTCCAGCAGTCGCACCCCAGCGGTTACGGCATTGATTTGTCAGCAACCTTATAAAACGCGCGGTGATACAGGTTGCGTGACGCTTTTTTTCCGCGGGGTGACACATGGGTAAAAAGGCACTGATGTTAGCCTGCCTGACTCTACTGTTTCTGGGAGTAGGGCTTGGGCATCTTTTTCATTTGTATACGGAAAAGAACCGGGATCCAGAGAAATGTACGGCGCCTGTGATTGTGTTTTATAACAATACTCAGGCTAACCTGACGCTGGACTTTATGTATTCGCTGAAAAAACGCACTGGGGTGGTTTCCATCAGCGGAACATATTACGTCGATAATAAAATGAGCGGCGTGATCCGCCGTGATGTTTCCTATGTATGGAGTGAAAATAAAGACAGCACCCATTTTATATCGACGGATATCAACAAAGTCACGCGTGACGAAACACTGTCCGATGCGGTTATCGAGACGGTTTTACCCGATTTTTATGTCTATCCAGGGAAAAGCATCAGTTACACCATCCTGACTCAGGGCCATCGTGGCTTTATGTTCACCATCGGGAAACGCCCGATATTTTTCTGTACACATTAAGCGGTTTTGGGAGCCGTTCATGAAACATATCAGCCAAATGAAAGCGCTTCCGGGTAAAAGCCGCTGAAGATCAGCGGCTCTGTTGTTACCTGAATCAAAAACTGTATTTAACCCCCAGTAGGCCTTGGGTATTACTATAGCCCTGGTCACCTACCTGCTGCGCCACGTTACCCCATACGTTCAGGCGCGGGGTAATTTGCCCTTCAATACCCACTTTCAGTTCACCAATATTTTTTGTACCACGCATATCGCTGCTGACATCGTCCATCTTCACGCTGGCAGGCTGCGTATTATGGATCCAGTTCGCCTCCACGAACGGCTGGAACTCTCGAGATTTATTGTCATCAATAGCATTGTGGCCGTTAATATAGGCTTTTACGCCCATGCGGGTTAGCAGATTACCGGCGGTATCATCCTTGACGAGGGTACCATTGGCTTCGCGATTGTCGTCAGCCTGCACGCCCATCCATACCACCTGCGCTTTGGGCTGCAACCAGTAGCTTTGATGCGCGCTTTCACCTAACCTGAAGCTGTAACCGGCTTCAACCGAGGCGGTAATTCCTTTGGATTTATATTTCTCAGCGGCCTGATCCTGACCCATGACCTTGTTATCAAACCAGTTGTACAGCATCCAGGTATCCACATAAGCCCCAGACCGATCGATATTGTTAGCATACCAGGTGCCGTAAAGGCCGACGCTGTAACCGGTGACTTGACCACGGGAATGATAGTCACTCACGGACGACTGCGTGCGGTTCTGGCTGTTGGCATAACCTGCCATTGCACCAATATGCCAACGGTCAAGACCGTCAGTGCTCCACTGTGCCAGATCGCCTCCCAGTTGTAACACATAGCTGTTGATGCGGGTTTTTAGCTGCCCGCTGCCATCGTTGAAGCGAGTATGGGCGCCAACGTTACGCATCCACAGGCTGGTGACCTTCTTCTCACCCGTCAGCATGTCGGTGTACTGGGTTTCACCCAGACGGTCATGGAGACGCGTCATGAACAGCGTATTTGCCGCATAGTTGTTGGCAAGATAGCTGCCCACTTCCGGACGGAACTGATGTTCTGTTATCGGCGGTGTGTCAGATTGCCCTATGTCAGGAATGACCGGATCAGGGATGACCGGGTCTACTGGCTCAGGGTCTACTGGATCAGGGTCCACCGGATCGGGAATAACAGGGTCAGGGATAACCGGGTCTACTGGATCAGGGTCTACCGGATCGGGAATAACAGGGTCCACCGGATCGGGAATAATCGGTTCGTCCGGCTCAATGTAGCTGGTCAGATACCAGTTTTTACCTTTCTGCACCACGTTGTAGTCATAGGCTCCGGCAACAATACGGCTTGCTTTTTCGAAAGTACCGTTGGAATTGCCAGCAACGTTTACAATTTCAATACCTTCAATGGTTTGAGCCCCGGTTCCTCCAATATTATTTACTGCAACAAATGTGTTGCCTGAAGTATTGCCGAGAACCTGCAGCCTGTCCGTTTCGGAATCATCATCGTTGAGCACAGTATTAAAGACCAGCTTACCGCCGTTGCCTACATAATCTTCATTGATGGTGAGCGTTTGCCATGGCTCGCCATCTTCATGGCTGAAGTTAATGGTTGCGCCACTATTCAGCGTCAGGTCAGTGAGCGTTGAGCTGCTGGTCATATTCCAGGTCGCATCGCTCATTTGTACAGAGATAACGCCTGTGCCCGCCGTAGCGCTGGTGATGTACGACGCCCCGTCCCATCGCGAGTTGTCCGTCATATTGAGCTTAATTGTACTGTTCTGCTGCGGTAGCGTACCGCTGGCAGCGGTGGCGCCAGCAGCACGAATATCACCGTCGATGACGAAACGACCTCCTGAAGAACCGTCAACAATGCCGCCAGTCTCCGTGCTGATGGCGTAACTTTCGCTACTGTTATCGCCCGCCATAGTAATAGCCGCACCGCCTGCCAGATTAATGGCGCCTCGGGAGAGGGCGTATAAACCGGCAGGGGCTTTACTATAGGATGCAGCCTTACTGGCGCTGTTAACGCTAATAGTGGCATTCTCTCCCAAATTAACGGTAGCGTTAGTTGCATATACCGCGTGTGCGCTGGCACCGTTCACCGTAATAGTAGCGTTGTTGCCAAGCTCGGTTCTGGAGGAGGATGCTGCGTAAATCCCCGTTGAGGATGCGCCGGAGGTTTCGATGGTTGCATCGTCACCCAGACGAATCAACGAACCACTTTGTCCGGTACGCAGCCCCTCCGAACTGTCGCCGGTAGTAACAATATGTGCACGATTGCCGACGACAATCGTATTTTTGGCACGTGACGCATCCCGCATGGCGTTAGCTGTAATTCCACGTCCCTGGCTACCTGTTGTTTTGATATACAGATCGTCGCCGACGTAAATATTGGCCGATCCGGTCCAACCCTGGCCCAATGAGTTATATCCGGCGTTAATACCGTCACCATCCTGACCATCCACGTAGATGTTGGTACGGTCACCGGTAATAATAAATACCGGGTTATCCGGAGTATTTGCGCCGTGAGTACGGATGCCATCGACGTCTCTACCATTATTCGCGGCATTCGCCGACTGCGTCCGAATGGTCAGGTCGTTGCCAAAAATCACGCCCGGACTTCCCGTCCCGCTGTTTTGAATAACCGTGACAGTGTGTTCAAACGCCTCCGCACCCGGCCCATTAAGCGTGAGGCCATTGCCATAAACCGGGATGGTGCCGGTGTTCCACTGATAAACGTAGTTGGGCATAGTACCGACTTTGGTGAAACCGGTACTGGCCTGAGCGGGAATAATAGCCTGTAATTCCGGCGGCAACTGGCTGACCAGCCCACTGGATGGCAGACTATCAACGTCAACCCAGGCCGCCTGGGAGGGAAATACCATAGAGGCTAACGCTGCTGATACCGCTATGGCGATGAATGAGTAATTTTGGGGAGTTGGCATTCTGCCTCCTGCATTATGGCGTAAAGCGTCTTCCACATCGCAATAATATGGAAATAATAAAAATGGAAACGGATCTATAAAATATTTGATATTATTTTATGAATGCTATGCCCTAGCTTATTTTCAAGCCGCAGCTTATGCACATAAAGTTTCTTAATATCAATATTGTCAATATTTACAATCTGCTGAATACTTATTCCTGATACAAAGCGCTTCAGTAATATAAATTCCGTATAGTTAAGCGTTCGTCCACGTTTACTGTTGGCGAGCCGACCGGTAAACAAGCGGTGCATCTTTTGCTGTTGCACAATATCATCGTCATCGGAATAAATAATTCCTTGTATTTTATTGCTTTTCAAAATCCAGTAATTGGCCAGCGGAGTTAAACTTCTGTCAGAAATCAGGACAATATGCATGCCACTGTCTGCCAGACTGTCAGCCCATTGCAAATCGGTAAATCGTCGAAGATTCGGGAAAGAAAAATCAACAAAGATAAAACCGCTGGATAAATGGTTGTGTCTATCAAGCAATAACTTTTCAATAAACCCTTTTTTCAGGAAAGCATTACCATCTGGCCAGATGGAAAATGCCGCATTATGACAGTATTGCACCCGTACTGCGCTGTCAGGGAATAATTGACAGGATAAATCGCAACTAATGCAATGGACAATTTGTGAAGGCTTTCTCATCATCCTGAACGACTCCCGTCGATGTTTCTATTAATATTTCATTGGTAAATAAATGTGTCAATCCAGATAATATACCGTGCTACGGCTGTCAAAAGTCGCGAAATATTGTCAGTGTCATAAACTCCTGGAAAGCACTAAAATACAGCTTTAAAAAACCATGACAGATCCGACAGTCGTAATACATCATTTCGGATTTGTATTTCACCCATTGGGATTTTTATACATAATCTCCAATATCAGAAAAAATCTTAAAACAGCACTATTTGCTAAATCATGAGGGTGATAAATAACGGTTCTCAATACCATCTGTCTGCTGTCCTCGTCACTATCGGGGTGATGTGATGAAATATAAAAGTAATTCCTGTAAACCTGTAATGAATTCTTATTATTAAAACCTAATTTAAGATTTTTTCTTTTATTGCATTGTTATTCAATGACTTAATGGTGACATTTGTGCTCTCATCAACTTCTTATATACAAATTTAAGACTCTTTTGTAGAGACGCATGTAAACTTTAAGGAGGTGTAATGCTAATGCCATGAGAAAATCTTGTAACTTAACGCTGGGGGTCATACCTTGCCAATAAGTTGATCTGACTTAATTCTGATCGTGACAGTCTGAGCAACCGACAGACTTATCGGTCGAAGCAACTTCAGCTTCTGGCTTCTCTTTTCAATTGCTCATCTGATGAAAACTCTTTCCCGGAGCACATTAGTGAGAAACAGGATGTGGTCAAACCTAATGTCCATAGATGTCGTCAGTTACTTCAGAAATATTCGCCTCCTGGCAGATATCTTTAACCGTTCGTCCGGCTTCGACCAACTTAATTACGGCGATGTTCTGATGCTCAGTGAGACGGGATTTACACATAGAGATTCCTTCGTTAGCAGATCGATGACGTGATCTCTAAATGTGAATAGCACGATTATGTGGGATACGTACAAAAAATTAAACTAACTGCCAGTAATATGAGTACCTGGTATAAGAATGTATACGGATATATTACTACTGAAATATAATAATGGGAGGGTTAAGAATAAACAGAACGTATGGGAGAGAAAGGGTATAAAGATAAAATGCTTGCAGTATCTAATAGATAACAATGAAAAATCAGGTAACTGAGAAACTATTCAGTGTTTAGGTTGATGTGATATTAAGTCATTCAGCCGCTACAGCACATTATCAGGATAATTTCGTCTGGATAAAACGGAGGAATGAATCGCCACAGGTTTAACAGACACCGCTGAGTCATTTAAGATGACTTAAAGAGAAGAGCCCATGAGCGGTAAATGTTATCCCGAAGCGTTTAAAATTAAAGTGGTAAAACAGGTTATTGAGCGCGGCCATTCTGTTTCCAGCGTCGCAACACGTCTTGATATTACTATCCATAGTCTTTACGCCTGGATAAAGCCGCCACATTCACGACGGCATCATGTTGACCTGAATCTGACGGGGCATACAGGCAGTTCTGGCTGGAATCGGGCTGTGTTTATGGTTATCGCACGATCTGTCTCGATCTGCGGGATATCAGGAACAATGTGGTGTAAACAAAGTCTGGTGGTTGATGCAACGTGTGGAGATAAAGGCTCAGGTCGGATACCGAAGTCCACGGGCGCGGGCGATTCATTTTATTGAGGTCAGAAGAGGCAAATTGGCGGAAGATCACAGGAGTCAAAATTGCCATGTAACCATTTGATTCAAATCGTTTATATTTTTCTATTCTAATTCATTTATACACATCCTTATACATATAATATCTATCGATTAATTGTTACACGTATCTTCACGCACGTTAACTCAGGAAAAAAATTTTTTTTCGAAAGAACTGTTCACACTGTTCACCTTTCTTTTTTCTCCTTTTATTTCAGAGTGATAGGTGGTGAATAATGGGTGAAGGGTGAACATTCGATTCTTCACCTCCGGCATTCTGCCGGTGTGACTTGTGCAGGGGATTAATCCTCCGCACTGAAATCACACAGGGCGAAAAAAGTTTTTTTTGATTTGATTGTTCACACTGTTCACCTTTCGTTTTTCTCTTTTAATTTCAGTGTGATAACGGGTGAATACACGGTGAAGGATGAACAGTGGATTGTTCACCTGCGGGGAATTCAGGGATAAAAAAAAGACCGGCAGATGCCGGTCAGATGAGTCATGATGGTCAGGTTGTCGCAGGGTCGTCACATTTTGGCAGCCAGTCGCCGTAGCTTTCCTCTTTCAGTGTCAGGTTGGTCTGTATCCCCTGTTTGGTATGGCGCTTCTCGTAATTCAGTCCGTATTCCTTCAGCATCACCGGTAGCCCCAGCCCGAACATTTTCAGACTGAGTACATTCCGGTAGCCGTTTGCCTCCATGTAGGCCAGATAGGCGTGATAGAGGTATTTACGGTAATTACGCGGGATGATACTGGCGTTCCCCATATACATGCCGCTGGTCTGCGGCAGGGTTTCCAGATAGCCGATAAAATCAAACGTCGGGTCGGCATCCCGTTTGATGTTCAGCGCCTCGTCTGAGTTCTGCTGGGACTGAAGCAGTGACCGGGCGAGCATCGGGTCGCTGAACTTCTGCATCAGGTGACGCACGATGACCGCCAGCTCGCGAGTGATTTTGTCCTTAAGCTGCGGGTCGCGCTCCTGCGGGGCTATCTGTTCCGGGAAGTGAATAATCACCCGCCGGCGTGACACGCCGCCGCTGCGGTCGGTGAAGCGCATCGGGTTATTGTTCACGGCCAGAATTACCGCCGGGATATGCGTGGAGTATGCATCCCGGTATTTCGGGTCAACGGACACCGCATCGCCGCCGGTGATGGCCTTGAGTCCGGCACCGTCGCCGCTCCATTTTTCCTGGTCCGGCAGGCGTATCAGTGAGAAGCCAGTTAACGCGGCACGTTCACGCGGGGATTCCAGCGTCTCGATGGTGGCCGACGTGGCGTTATCCTCACCGGCCAGCAGGGTGGCTATTTCGGCCATGATACTTTTGCCGCTGCCGCCGGGACCGGTCACCTCCAGAAAGAGCTGCCAGTCGTAGCGGTTTGCCAGCACCATAAACAGTGCGGCCAGAATCACGTCGCGTTTTTCCGCACGACCACCGGCGGCACGGTCAAGCCAGCGCCAGAACGCGGGGGCGTGGGTTTCCAGCGTTTCCCCTTCCACCGGCGGGGTGAAATCCACATCGCACAGGGTGCGCATCCAGTGTGACGGACTGTGCGGGTGGAACGTGCCGCTCTGCGTGTCGAGCACGCCGTTACGAAAGCCAATCAGGCGGCGGGAGGGGGCTTCCTGCTGCGGAATAATCAGCTTCAGGGTGTCCACCACGGAGGCCACCTTCCCGGAGGAGAACGGCGCGCGCAGACGCTGAAACAGCCCGGCCACATCCCGGGCAAAGTCCTGTGGCGGCAGCACCTTCCAGACACCATTTTCATAGCGGGACAGAAGCTGGCCGTTGGCATCGACCGCGAGCGCCTCGCCGTAATGCTCATAGATACGCATGGCCTTTTCGCTGGTACTCATGGCGGAAAACTCCGCTTCGCTCATGGTGTCGAACGGGCTTTCAGCCGGTGGCCGGATGGCATCATAAATGGCCTTACGGGTGGCTTCCCCGCCGTACTGCGTGAAGGCATCATTCCAGTCACCGAAGACCGGCGGCAGGGCAACAACACCTTCACACGCATCTGCGGCTGCGGCGGCTTTTTTCTGGCCGTCACCGCTGAGGTCACGGTCTGCGGCAAGGACAATCTGACAGGCCGGATGCTTCTGCCGGGCAAGGCCGGCCAGAGAAAGGAGGTTCACGGAAGAAAGCGCCACCATCACCGTTTCACCGGTCAGGTGATGTACGGTAAGTGCGGTCGCGTATCCCTCCGCTATCCACAGACGTTTTCCGGCCTGATTCTGTCCTTCAAGGGTGTGACAGGTGCCCCTGACCTGTCCGCCTTTCAGGGTGCGCTTACGGCCGTCAGCACTGATTAACTGAAGGTTAACCAGTTCGCCGCTGTCGTCATACAGTGGCACCACAAGGTCACCGGCACGCCAGCTCACGCCACCGGCTCTGTGTGTGCCGGTCAGCATCCGGCATTCCCGGCCGGGAAAGCCCTTGCGGGTCAGGTAGGCGTTACCGGTTCCGGGACGGGTTTTCGCCATCAGGGTTTGTGCCAGTGCGGCGGCGTTCTTCCGGGCAGCGTCTGTTTCAGCAACGGCGGCGGCCGTCACTGCCGGGTCAGCCGGTGGCAGGCTGCCGGTCACGGCAGCCACCTTTGCGGCCGCGTCGGACGGGGAAACACCAAACACCTTTTCAACCAGTTTCAGGCCGTCACCGGCACCACACTGATTGCAGTACCAGGTGCCGCGCCCCTCCCTGTCATCAAAACGGAAGCGGTCACTCCCGCCACAGACCGGACAGGGCTGATGACGGTTTTTCAGCACCTGAATCCCCAGCGCCGGGAGAATACGCGGCCAGTGGCCGAGCGCATGGCTGACGGTGGCGGTTACGTTCATTTTCATGGTGTTGTTCTCCTTCAGTGCAGTACCGGCGCTTTTATGTGACGGGCACAGAGTTCATCCATCACAACCAGCCCGAGAAAGGACAGCGACGGCGCGGCCTTCAGGGGGCCGGATTCCATTAAATCTTCCAGCAGGGCACAGGCTATCTGACGCCCTTTTTCCTCACCGTGCTGGCGCAGATAAAAGCCTTCCAGCTCAGCGGCGATGGCCGCCTCCAGTGACTCAAGGGTGAGATGCGGGTAGCGGTGCTGACGTTCGCACACGGTCAGCCAGGCACAGGCGACAGCGCGACGGTAAAGGGCAGCGCGTAAGACGGGCGGTAAGGGTGTTTTCATTTGCTTTCCTCCCTGTGACAGATGACTGCATTCCGTGCCGGTTGCATTAACTGATAAGGCATATCTGCGTCTCCTGAAGACGTGCGTATCCCTGCGCGAATACGCACATTTAATTTTTCGGGTGTCGTTTTTTAATTACAGATAATTGCGGTAACTGTTATCCGGGGTGATTTCCGGGTCAGGCTCCGTGCGGGGAATTTCCCGCCATTCCCGCGCCACCGGTGCCGCCCGGCTGGCCGGAACAGTGTCCTGCGGGTAAATATCCAGATATTTCTCCCGCCATTTCTGTAATTCCGGGTCTCCGGCCATTTCTTTCAGTACCGCATGCCGGTTTACGGGGCTGCGTTTAAACAGGTCAGGACGGTCACAGGTAAATTCCCGCAGAAAACGCCCCAGCGGGATGTCTGTGGTGCGCCCGTCAGCGAGGATACGCACAAGGATACTGAATTTACGGCGGTACGGGTTCCAGACAATTTCCGGGCAGCGGTACGGCATTTCCCACGGAATACCGTCTTCCAGAATGCCGACCACGGCCACATCGGGAAAACCGGCAGAACGGTAAATCTCACCGGGCTGGGGAAAATCAAACATGCGTCCTGTCTCCCCGGTCTTTCTGCTGGGCGAGAAAATCGCGGCACAGGCCTTTGGCTTTCAGCTCATTCAGCACAAAATCAATATCTTCATTCAGGTAGCTGAAAATATGCGGAATGTAGAGCTGATGCAGGCCGGAGAGTTCACGGTGAATCAAATCACCCCCAACAAACCGGGATACGGCGCTGGCGCGGTTGAGCTTATGGTAAGCCTCAATGCTGAGGTGTTCACGGGCGTCATGACGCGCTGAGACGGTCTGAGGGGCTTTTTTATTACGCACGGGACACCTCCACCACCGGCAGACGGGCAGCAAGGGAGAGCACATAGTCACGGACAAGGGAACGGCGGGCACTGCGTTCATCACCGGCGACGGTGCGAAGCATACAGATACGGGGATGACGGTCTGCGCGACGGACAGCCGCAAACACAAAGACAAATTCAGGGTGTGAGGGGGTAAGGGTTGTAGCCATGATGGCAGCCTCCTGTGAATAGCAAATAACGCTATCGCCGGAGTTCTCACGCTCGATGGCGATAGCCCAGACGGGGGTGAGAATACCGGCTTCACAGGATACCGGCCAGCCCGGAGGCTGCCCCGCCTGAGCTACCATTGACTCTGCGGCATAATGAGCGGACGCGGGCAGGATGCACGGAATGCCATCTGCACGACTGACCACACACCACACCATAATCTGGCGCTCTGTGGCATTGATTGCGACACAAAAAAAGACGCGTGGCGCGTCATATGTCGCCTGTGAATTGCTCGGGTTCTCACGCCCGGCTGCCGATTTTGCGGCAGCGGAAAAACTATATCCGCAAATGCCGGAAAAAGGCAAGCCAGAAAAAGGGAGTTTTTGCAGAGCGGGCATCATCATGCGTCGTACCCCCGTTTGCGTCCGGCAATGCGCCCGGCCATCCATGCGGTGACTTCAGAGTGCAGCCAGGCCACATTTTTACCGCCAAGACTCACCTGCGGCGGAAATTCCCCCTTACGGATGAGTTCATAGATGGTCGAGCGTGACAGGCCGCACAGGTGCATCACTTCCGGCAGACGTAAAAAACGCTCCTGCGTGATGTCCGGCAGCGGCATCAGTGGCGTAACAGGGGCGGGAGACGGGGAAGAAAAAACAGCTTGCATCGGGCTACCTCGTTAATGTCCATACAGCACCGGATAAGTCCGTCCGGCTTCGGGTAGCGCTTTATTTTGTGAATATTTTCAGCAGACGCAACAGGGGGAATTTGTTCCGGCAACCTTACAATGGCTGTGTGTTTTTTATCCATCCGGACTGGAAGGGTCTCAAAGGGTTCTGAAGGAACTGGAATTTTTTATAGTGAAATGCAAATTGTTTTTTCTTATTTATTTCAGTGAATTAATAAAAATAAACAGTAATAAACAGCATAAAAAGCCCATCAACGGGTGAACAGTGGTGAACAGACGGTGAACAGTCATTACTGCGATTATTCACCCTTTAACTTACTGTATTACTTATCTTTTTTCTTATGGTGAACAGAGGTGAACAGTAAAATATAAAAAAACAAACAGTAAGCCGGTTTTTCCTGCGACCTTTTCCTGGCTTGCCGGTCTGAGGATGAGTCTCCTGTGTCAGGGCTGGCACATCTGCAATGCGTCGTGTTGTTGTCCGGTGTACGTCACAATTTTCTCAACCTGAAGTGACGAGGAGCCGGAAAATGTCTGACAACACCATCCCTGAATATCTGCAACCCGCGCTGGCACAACTGGAAAAGGCCAGAGCCGCCCATCTTGAGAACGCCCGCCTGATGGATGAGACCGTCACGGCCATTGAACGGGCAGAGCAGGAAAAAAATGCGCTGGCGCAGGCCGACGGAAACGACGCTGACGACTGGCGCACGGCCTTTCGTGCAGCCGGTGGTGTCCTGAGCGACGAGCTGAAACAGCGCCACATTGAGCGCGTGGCACGCCGGGAGCTGGTACAGGAATATGACAATCTGGCCGTGGTGCTGAATTTCGAACGTGAACGCCTGAAAGGGGCGTGTGACAGCACGGCCACCGCCTACCGGAAGGCACATCATCACCTTCTGAGTCTGTATGCAGAGCATGAGCTGGAACACGCCCTGAATGAAACCTGTGAGGCGCTTGTCCGGGCAATGCATCTGAGCATTCTGGTACAGGAAAATCCGCTCGCCAACACCACCGGCCATCAGGGCTACATCGCACCCGATAAAGCTGTCATGCAGCAGGTGAAATCATCGCTGGAACAGAAAATAAAACAGATGCAAATCAGCCTCACCGGCGAGCCGGTTCTCCGGCTGACCGGACTGTCAGCGGCAACACTCCCGCACATGGATTATGAGGTGGCAGGCACACCGGCACAGCGCAAGGTGTGGCAGGACAAAATAGACCAGCAGGGAGCAGAGCTTAAGGCCAGAGGACTGCTGTCATGATGCGCTGCCCTTTCTGTCGTCATTCAGCGCATACCCGCACCAGCCGGTATGTGAGTGACAATGTCAAAGAAAGTTATCTGCAGTGCCAGAATATTTACTGTTCGGCGACATTTAAAACGCATGAGTCAATTTGTGCCGTGATTCGTTCTCCGGTCACGGAGGAAAAACCAGCACCGGTAAGCACAGCACCGGCTGTTGTCCGAAAAGTTAAAGGCTGTTACAGCTCACCATTCAACCATTAATCAGGAGAAGGGGTGTGACCACAATGTCATTACAGCAGGCTTTTGAGGTCTGCCAGAATAACAAAGCGGCATGGCTTCAGCGCAAAAATGAACTGGCGGCAGCCGAACAGGAATATCTGCGGCTTCTGTCCGGGGAAGGCAGAAACGTCAGTCGCCTGGACGAATTACGCAATATTATCGAAGTCAGAAAATGGCAGGTGAATCAGGCCGCCGGTCGTTATGTTCGTTCGCATGAAGCCGTTCAGCACATCAGCATCCGCGAGCGGCTGAATGATTTTATGCAGCAGCACGGCACAGCACTGGCGGCCGCACTGGCACCGGAGCTGATGGGCTACAGTGAGCTGACGGCCATTGCCCGAAACTGTGCCATACAGCGTGCCACAGATGCCCTGCGTGAAGCCCTTCTGTCCTGGCTTGCGAAGGGGGAAAAAATTAATTATTCCGCACAGGATAGCAACATTTTAACGACCATCGGATTCAGGCCTGACGCGGCTTCGGTGGATGACAGCCGTGAAAAATTCACCCCTGCGCAGAACATGATTTTTTCGCGTAAAAGTGCAGAACTGGCATCACGTCAGTCTGTGTAAAACTCCCCGAAAAATCCGCCCGTTTTTACTGAAAAAAGCCATGCATCGATAAGGTGCATGGCTTTGCATGCGTTTTCCCGCCTCATTTCCTGCAGACCAGGCCACGCCCGGCACGGCCTGAGCGTGACTGTGCAACTGCATTAAAACCGCCCTGCAAAGCGGGCGGGCGAGGCGGGGAAAGCACCGCCCGCCAGCAGTAAAGTGTTTATTTATAGCGCGTCTCTGTGCTCACAAGGTAAGTACATGCAGTTGGGGTAAAGAGTGATAAAGTGCACTATTTGTTGTCACTTGGCTGTGATGCGATAATGCAATTAACTCCATTGTAATTACTGTTTCTAGTGCAATTTGCTTTAATATTTAATTCATTTAGTTGATTTGTCTTTTGCGGGGCTTTAAAGCACAGTAGAGAAATAAAAATAGTTAACAGAACAGCTAAAACCCCAAAGTAGAAAAGGTTAGCTTTTCCAGTACTATGCATATTTTTCCAGAGCAAAATATCTTTTGGGCTACTTTTTCCTATGGTTTCTGTAAGATTAATTCCTGGGATGTCGGATGCAATTTCTTTTTCGAGTTCTGAACCTTTCTTTACAGCTCCAAGAAGTAATGGGTGATACCAGTAAACGTCAACAAAATAAAATAACAACCAAACAACAGATGCCCCGAAAGCAAGAATGGCAGCAACAGAGTAATGATTGCCAAAGGCTATAAATTCAGCGCCGGAATTAAAGCTTACACCAATTGCACCAATAAATGCAGACAAGATCAAAATTCCGAAGTTTCTAACCTTCATCTCAAGATCATTAAAATGTTTCTGAACGTCAACAACTGTCTTCCAGATATCAATTTTCAACTTGAGATTTTCTAATTTTATAGCGTCATCATGTTTCTTTAATTCTAGATCGTTCATTCTATTTTCCTTTAAATTTGGTAAATTCAAAAAAAGACAAAATATCTGAAAATTGTTTGGCTACATATGTGGGTTTTGCTCCGAAGGCATTTTCTTTAATTTTTCTTTCCCTTTCAACATCAGCATCAGTCCAGTGGGTTACCGCACGGAGTAATTCATATCCCTCCTTGTTCTCTTCAAAATGATTCGTTCCATAGCTTGCAAAAACATCTGATACGTTTGCTTTTTGGGCCATTTCTATATCTTTCATTTCACTGTCACCTATATATACACACTCTTCTGGTGTGGCACCAATTGATTTTATTATGTCCAGAAGAAGTTGTGGGTTTGGTTTAATTTCATCAATAGGTGTATATTCTTGCTTTGTCAGCATTAGATTATATTTATCTTGTTTTTTCTCACCATCAGGGATTTCATGATCTTCAGGAGAGAAAAGGACATCAATCACACCATCTAATCCTAATCTTGTTAAGCGGAAATTGGAGTAATAAGCTTTGGATTCAGTATACGCGACAATATAACACCCTTTACTTTTTAATACACTCAAAGTGTCCATTACTGTTGGGTACAGAGAAAGATATTTCTTTCTCTCACTTCTGAAAGCGTGTATAGCATCATCCATAACTAAATTGATGGAGTTTCTATCACCATATTTTTCTTGTAAAAGAGGTATGCTTTCTAGAATAAAAGAGTATTCGGCAGTACCATATTTTTGATGAATCGGTTTTATCTGTGCAATAAGCTCGTCTTTAGAAAAACCGGAAATCTCAACGACTTTATTTAGCATTGCATTAAAGCTATGATACCAAACGCTAAACCAGTCGAATAGTGTGTTATCTAAATCAGTTATAAGTACTGTCTTCTTCATTTTCAATCCTTACTATATTGTTAATTTACAGTATACAGCATTAACTTCTATTATTCTATGCTTTATCTCTATTAAGGATATAATCACTGTACCACTGCATCATAGAACTTCTCTTTTCTAAATATTGGGCATGATTATAAGTGCCTCGAATACTATTCTTATCAACATGAGCCAATTGTAATTCTATCCATTCGCTGTTAAATCCGTACTCATGCAAAATAGTAGACATTGTATGGCGGAATCCGTGGCCCGTAGCTCTTCCTTTATAGCCAAGTAATTCTATTACTTGGGATACACTTTCTTTAGAAATTGGCTTAGTGTGATTATTACGGCCGATAAAAATATATGGATAGTTTTTGGTGATTAGCTTGAGTTGTTGAAAAATTTCAACTACTTGAGTGGAGAGTGGTACAAGATGTGGTCGGCGCATTTTCATTCGTTCGGCCGGTATTTCCCATACCTTTTTTTGTAAATCAATTTCGTCCCAAGTGGCAAAACGCATTTCCTGTGTCCTGACTCCAGTAAGCATCACAATTTTAGTTGCATTTTTAGTGATTATGCTACCTGTGTAAGCCTCAAGATCTCTGACAAAATGAGGGAGTTCTTCTGCTGATAGAAAAGGATGATGTTTTTGCTTCGGTACAGCTAATGCGATAGCTAAATCAGGTGCTGGATTGTATTCAGCGCGGCCAGTGATGATCGCGTAGCGAAACACCTCTCCGCATCGTTGACGTACTTTTCTGGTTTTCTCCAACGCTCCACGTTTTTCTATGCGTTTAAGAACTTCAAGCAGTTCTAGGGGTTTAATTTCAGCTATTGGCCGTTTACCAATGAAAGGAAAAACATCCTGTTCAAATGTTTTAATAATTTCTTCGCGATAAGCTAAAGTCCAGCGATCTGCTTTTGCTGCATGCCATTCTCTGCTAACGGCCTCAAAAGAGTTTTCAGTTGATAATTTCTGAGCAATTTTCTGAGCCTTACGCTCTGCTACTGGATCAATGCCGTTTGCTACCTGCTTACGAGCCGTATCGCGTTTCTCACGTGCTTCTGCGAGGCTTACTAAATCGTAGCTGCCAAATGACATTAACCGCGCTTTCCCTGCAAACCGGAAACGGAAACGCCAGCCTTTCGAGCCATCGGGATTGATAAGCAATGACAGACCTTGTCCATCGTTTAATGTGTATGGTTTGTCTTGTGGTTTTGCACGTTTGATCTGTATATCGGTTAGGGCCATGTGTATAACTGAAAACTACGTATAAAAAATCTATACACATTACTATACATATTTTTCGCGGATTCAGGGAGATGATCTCGGACTATTACGGACAAGCTGATTATTCATCGCATTGAATATAAATGATTTTATGGAGTGTCTCGGAACTGGCTGGATGAGGTTTGGCGGAAGATCACAGGAGTCGAACCTGCCCGGGACCGCTGGCGGCCCCAACTGGATTTGAAGTCCAGCCGCCTCACCGGAGACGACGATCTTCCGCGCCTCGATTGCTACATGGAGGCGCGCGCATTATAGCTACTTCCTGGCGTTTCCACATCCCCTCCCGTGCTTTTTTAACTTCCCTTTCCTTCTGCCATGATCGGTTTCATATAAACCCCCATAAAATCCATTAGTTACATTTCATCACACTTTTTGGCGCTACCCTGATCACAGAAAACAAGAATCGTAATTTGATAACCAAATAACGGAATATTCACGCTCGCAGGGAAGGTTTACAAAAACTGTAACCGGTATCAGTGAGCGTTGTAAGCGTTAAGGATGCGTAATGAAAAGTGAGATTCTCTCCGTTAAGGAGAAGATTGGCTATGGTATGGGCGATGCCGCGAGCCACATCATCTTTGATAACGTCATGTTATATATGATGTTCTTCTATACCGATATTTTCGGCATTCCCGCTGGTTTTGTTGGCACCATGTTTTTACTGGCGCGTGCGCTTGATGCCATCTCCGACCCTTGCATGGGCCTGCTGGCCGACCGTACCCGCTCTCGCTGGGGCAAATTCCGACCCTGGGTGCTGTTTGGCGCGTTGCCGTTTGGTATCGTTTGTGTGCTGGCTTATAGCACGCCGGATCTCAGTCTGAACGGCAAAATGATTTATGCCGCCATCACCTACACGTTGCTCACCCTTCTGTACACTGTGGTCAACATCCCTTACTGCGCGTTGGGGGGTGTAATAACCAATGACCCAACGCAGCGTATCTCCCTGCAATCCTGGCGCTTTGTGCTGGCAACGGCGGGCGGAATGCTCTCTACCGTACTGATGATGCCTCTGGTGAAACTGATTGGCGGCGAGAATAAGGCGCTGGGCTTCCAGGGGGGTATCGCGGCGCTCTCGGTGGTGGCGTTCCTGATGCTGGCGTTCTGCTTCTTTACCACCAAAGAGCGCGTTGAAGCGCCTGCCACCCATACCTCCATGCGTGAAGACCTGCGTGATATCTGGCACAACGACCAGTGGCGCATAGTCGGCCTGCTCACCATCCTGAATATTCTGGCGGTATGCGTGCGCGGCGGGGCGATGATGTATTACGTCACCTGGATATTGGGCAAACCGGGCGTGTTTGTCGCCTTCCTCACCACCTATTGTGTCGGCAACCTGATTGGCTCGGCGCTGGCAAAACCGTTGACCGACTGGAAATGCAAAGTGAGCGTTTTCTGGTGGACCAACGCCTTACTCGCAGTAATCAGCGTGGCGATGTTCTTCGTACCGATGCACGCCACGATCGCTATGTTCGTCTTTATCTTTGTGATTGGCGTATTGCACCAGTTAGTCACGCCTATCCAGTGGGTGATGATGTCTGATACCGTCGACTACGGCGAATGGTGTAACGGCAAACGCCTGACGGGGATCAGTTTTGCCGGCACGTTGTTCGTGCTGAAACTGGGTCTTGCCCTCGGCGGGGCGCTGATTGGCTGGATGCTGGCAGGTGGCGGTTACGACGCGGCGGCGAAATCGCAAAACAGCGCCACGATCAGCATCATCATCGCTCTGTTCACTATCGTCCCGGCCATCTGTTATCTGCTGAGCGCCGCGATCGCTAAACGCTACTACACCCTGAAAAGCCCGTTCCTGAAAACCATTCTGGAACAACTGGCGCAGGGCGCACACCGCAACGAACAAGAATTTACCCATAAAGAATTGCAAAACTAAAGGAACAGACTATGAAAATTAGCGACGGAAACTGGCTGATCCAGCCTGGCCTTAATTTGATTCACCCGGTTCAGGTGTTCGACGTTGAACAGCACGGGAATGAGATGGTGATCTATGCCGCGCCGCGTGATGTCCGCGAACGTACCTGGCAACTGGATACCCCGTTGTTTACCCTGCGCTTTTTCTCGCCGCAGGAAGGAGTGATAGGTGTACGGATGGAACACTTCCAGGGCGCTTTGGATAACGGCCCACATTATCCGCTCAATGTCTTGCAAGATATCAACGTAGAGATGCAGAACAACGCTGAATTTGCCGAACTCAAGAGCGGCAGCCTGAGCGTGCGCGTCACCAAAGGCGAGCTCTGGTCTCTGGATTTTCTGCGCAACGGTGTACGTATCACCGGTAGTCAGTTGAAAAATAACGGCTATGTGCAGGACACCAATAGCGGGCGCAACTACATGTTCGAGCGGCTGGATCTCGGCGTGGGCGAAACCGTCTACGGGCTGGGCGAGCGCTTTACCGCGCTGGTGCGTAACGGTCAGACGGTGGAGACCTGGAACCGCGACGGCGGCACCAGCACCGAGCAATCGTACAAGAATATCCCGTTCTATATCACCAACCGTGGCTACGGTGTGCTGGTGAATCATCCGCAGTGCGTGTCGTTTGAAATTGGCTCCGAGAAAGTCTCCAAAGTTCAGTTCAGCGTCGAGAGCGAGTATCTGGAATACTTCGTCATCGACGGCCCGACCCCGAAAGACGTGCTGAACCGCTATACCCAATTTACGGGTCGTCCGGCGCTGCCGCCCGCCTGGTCGTTTGGCCTGTGGCTGACCACCTCATTCACCACCAACTACGACGAAGCGACCGTTAACAGCTTTATCGACGGTATGGCCGAGCGCAATCTGCCGCTGCACGTCTTCCACTTCGACTGTTTCTGGATGAAGGCCTTCCAGTGGTGCGATTTTGAATGGGACCCGGTGACTTTCCCCGATCCGAAAGGGATGATTCGCCGCCTGAAAGCGAAAGGGCTGAAAGTCTGCGTGTGGATTAACCCCTACATCGGCCAGAAATCCCCGGTCTTCCAGGAGCTGAAAGAGAAAGGATATTTGCTAAAACGCCCGGACGGCTCCTTGTGGCAGTGGGATAAATGGCAGCCGGGACTGGCGATTTACGACTTCACCAACCCGCAAGCCTGCGAATGGTATGCCGACAAGCTGAAGGGCCTGGTGGAGATGGGAGTGGACTGCTTCAAAACTGACTTCGGCGAACGCATTCCAACGGATGTGCAGTGGTTTGATGGTTCAGATCCACAGAAAATGCACAACCATTATGCCTACATCTACAACGAACTGGTGTGGAACGTGCTGAAAGAGACCGTCGGCGTTGAAGAGGCGGTGCTGTTCGCCCGTTCCGCCTCGGTGGGCGCGCAACAGTTCCCGGTGCACTGGGGCGGCGACTGCTACGCCAACTACGAATCGATGGCGGAAAGCCTGCGCGGCGGGCTGTCCATCGGCCTGTCAGGGTTTGGCTTCTGGAGCCATGATATTGGCGGATTCGAGAATACCGCGCCGGCGCATGTCTACAAGCGTTGGTGCGCATTCGGCTTGCTCTCCAGCCACAGCCGCCTGCACGGTAGCAAATCCTACCGGGTTCCGTGGGCCTATGACGACGAGTCCTGTGACGTGGTGCGCTTCTTCACCGAACAGAAGTGCCGGATGATGCCATATCTGTATCGGGAAGCGGCGCGTGCCAACGAAGCCGGTACGCCAATGTTGCGGGCGATGATGCTGGAGTTCCCGGACGATCCGGCGTGTGATTATCTTGATCGCCAGTACATGCTGGGAGATGCGGTCATGGTAGCGCCGGTATTTAGTGAAGCGGGCGACGTGGAGTTCTACCTGCCAGAAGGCCGTTGGACGCACCTATGGCGCAACGATGAAGTGCAGGGCAGCCGCTGGCATAAACAGCAGCATGACTTCCTGAGCCTGCCAGTGTACGTGCGTGACAATACACTACTGGCGCTGGGCAACAATAGCCAGAAGCCCGATTACGCCTGGCATGAGGGTACGGCCTTCCAGTTATTCCATCTGGATGACGGTTGCGAAGCGGTCTGCGAAGTCCCTGCTACGGATGGTTCGACAATCTTTACGCTGCAGGCGAAACGCACAGGCAATACCATTACGGTGAGCAGCGAAGGCGAGGCGCGCAACTGGACGCTGTGTCTGCGTAATATTACGCAGATTAGCGGTACCAAATGCGGCTCATATGCGGGAAGTGAACTGGGCGTAGTGGTCACCCCGCAGGGAAATGAGATAGTGATTACGCTTTAAATCTGAATCGCCGGATGGCGCTATGAGCTGCGCTTATCCGGCCTACAAATGAGCAAGAACCGTAAGCCCGGTAAGCGCCATCGCCACCGGGCAAGCCCTCAATTACAGCGCTGGCTCCGTTGACGTAACTTCCCCGCCGGACATCACGCCCGCTTGCATCGTCTGTGTTATCTGCTGCTTTTGTGCGTTGACCGCGTGTAATTGCCCGTTTACCGTCGGTTTCAACGGCGCATCGGCCTGAATATTGCCGCTGGCCGTGAGCTGAATATTGCCATCGCCAGCAATCGGTAATGCCGGCCAGCCCCACTGCTGTAGCACATCCATTGGTACGCCGCGTCCGTTCAGGCTGATTTGCGTCTGACGCTGCGGCAGTTGCGATACGCTGGCAGTGGCTTCCAGTATCCCTTTTCCAGTAAACGCGCTCAGATCGCTGATGTTGACCGTGCTGGCATTAGCCGTCAACGACAGCGACGGGCGGCGCACGTCCACACGGTTAAAGGTTGCCGCTGCGGCGTTGAGGGTCGCATTGCCGCTCCAGACGCCCCATTGATGATGTTGTACCAGCTCCAGGTTTGCGCCGTAGCCGTCCAGGGCGGTGATTTGCCACGGGAAGGCCGGGTCGATATCAATCACCAGATTGCGGCTGGCGCTGAATTTTTTCAGCGTCAGGCTGTTCAGCCAGTCGGGCAGCGGCTTCATCCATAACTGCTTCCAGTTTTCCGGCAGCGTATACTCCAGCCCGGCGATAGCGGTATCGTCCAGAATAAGCGCTTTGCCTTCGCGTAACCAGGCGCCGGAGGTTCTGACCATACCGCCTTCCCAGCGGGTAGTGAACTGGCGTAGCGCAACGCCCTGTGGTGAAAATTCGGCGTTCAGGATTGGATCGAGCAAGTGCAGTGAGCCGTAAATAAACTCGCTGGCGTTCATCGATAATTTACCTTCCTGACTTTGCCAGTCTTCTTTGCGCAGAGTCAGATTGCGCAAACTCAGGTCAAGATCGGTGACTGCCCAGTCTGGTCCTTGCAGGCTGGAGTCCGTCACTTCAAGACGACCAATCTGCAAAGATGGAACCGTAGTAAGCGGCGCGAAAAACTCGCTCAGGGATTTATCGCTTTGTAACCGAATATCATTCAGCCGCAGATTTTCAACGACCCAACTACCGTCAGCGTTACGCCGGGCGACACCGGTTAACGCTCCGCGCGCCATATCGGCGCCGACGGTGTTTAACATCACCTGATTATGGTCGATACTGCCTTCAATAAGCACATTCGTGGCGGGAACGTCGTTTAACGTCAGCGAACCGGCGCTCAGTTGGATCTGGGCTTTATTGCCCAATACCCGACCGGCTTCGGGGCGCCAGGGCATAACGCCGCCGTTAACGCGCTGGGCGCTCAACCGCCATTCGCTACCGGGACTATTGAGCGCCATATTGCGAAGTTGCAGGCGGTCGGCCTCAAACGGGAAAGGGGCGGTTTGCACTGAAATATTCAGCGTGCCGTCCTGTAACAGAATCGTGTCGACATGCAGCGGCGCGGTTAACTGGCGAATGCTCAGACCGATATCTACGGTTTTCGCGACCAGGGTAGCAGGCTGACCATCACGACCAAAGGTCACATTCTCCAGTAAAAGATGGGATGGGGCGGAAAAACGATGATCCATCACGTCGAATGTGAGGTGATAACCGCTGTTCTCTGATACCCAGTTGCTGATGTGATCTGCGCCCCAGCGCGTTTGCAGCAGAAAATAAAAGCCGAAAATCACCACTAAACAGGCGATCAGCACGTAGAGAAGCAACCTCCCAATCAATTTCATGGTCTTCCATCCCGTGAAATGCACATAGGGGATTTATGCACGATTTGCGTGCAATCCTCAAGACAGGAATGGTGAAAGAGCGTTACAGCAGCGGCGAATCGTGTCGCCGCCGCAGGGTTTTTACGGTTTTTCCGGCGGGAGAATCAGGTTCAGCACGATAGCCGTGATGCCGCCAGCGGCAATTCCGGATGAGAGCAGATTTTTCACCCATTCTGGCGCGAACTGCAGGATCTGCGGCTGTTGCGAAACGCCAAGACCCACGGCCAGCGACAGGGCGATAATCAGAATCGCGCGGCGGTTCAGCGGCTCACGCGAGACAATACGTACCCCGGAGGCGGCAATGGTGCCGAACATCACCAACGTGGCGCCGCCGAGCACCGGTTCCGGGATATGCTGCACAAAACCGCTTACCGCCGGGAACAGGCCGAGCACAATCAGCATCAGCGCGACGACAAATCCCACATAGCGACTGGCGACGCCGGTCAACTGAATTACGCCGTTGTTCTGACCGAAACAGGAATTCGGGAACGTATTAAATACCGCTGAAACAAATGAGTTCAGGCCGTTAGCCAGTACGCCGCCCTTTAGCCGTTTCATGTACAAGGGGCCGGATACCGGCTGCTCGGAGACATCAGAGGTGGCGGTGATGTCGCCGATGGTCTCCAGCGACGTAATCATAAAGACCAGCATCAACGGCAGTAACAGGTTCCAGTCAATGCCCAGACCATAATACAGCGGGGTCGGCACCATCAGGATATCCTGTGAGACTGGCGCGTTATTCTCAGGCAACATGCCCATAAACCAGGCCAAAAGATAGCCTGCCGCCATGGCAATAACCAAAGAAGCCACGCGCAGGTAGGGATTACGCTGCCGATTCAGCAAGATAATAATGGCCAGGACGACGCCGGCCAGCAGCAGGTTTTTCGGTGCGCCAAAGGTGTTGTCGCTCATGGCGGCATAGCCGCCGCCGATGGAGGTTAGCCCCACCTGAATCAGCGACAGGCCAATAATCATCACCACTACGCCGGAGACTAACGGCGTGATAATCCGGCGCGCCAGATGTAGAATGCGAGAAAGCACCATCTCGGTGCAGCTTGCCAGCATCAGCGTGCCGAACAGCGCCGCCATCATCGTCGGGACGTCCGCGCCGCCGGTTTTCAGCGCGGTACCGCCCATAATCAGCGGGGCGACAAAGTTAAAACTGGTTCCCTGGATGGATAACAGCCCCGATCCTACCGGCCCCCACGCTTTGATTTGAATAATAGAGGCTACGCCGGAGGCGAACAGCGACATGCTGATAATGTGCTGCGTATCCTGCGCCGGTAAACCCAACGCCTGGCAGATTAACAGCGCTGGCGTGATTACCGCGACAAACATAGCCAGCAGATGCTGACAAGCGGCAAAAAGGGTTTGAGGGAGCGGCGGTCGATCTTCAAGACGGTAAATTAATTCGCTGTTTTGCGTCTGCGCAACCGGTTGCGCATCTGCCGGCTCGATGGCGTTAACGGACATCAGGGACATTCTCGTGGTGGAAAAGCGGTGATTTTATCTGACCAGGTGGTAAAAGCAAACGATTGCGAGCGAATATTCTTAATATTTAAAAAAGATAAATGCACCTTTTTATATAACTTTTTGCCTTTTTCTGCTTAAAATCCATGCCGAAGACTCGCAAAGAGCTAAAAAACTGACTCAGGAAATGATTTGTGCGCACATGTCACAGCGCACTACAGGAGCTTTAAATGTTTGAACTCGATACCTTATCGACCCTTGTCGCCGCCACGCTGGTGCTGCTACTGGGTCGCAAGCTGGTCCAGTCTGTCTCCTTACTGAAGAAATATACGATTCCGGAACCGGTGGCGGGGGGGTTACTGGTTGCGGTTGCTCTGCTGGTACTGAAAAAAAGCGTCGGTTGGGAGGTCAACTTTGATATGACCCTGCGCGATCCGTTGATGCTGGCGTTTTTCGCGACGATCGGCCTTAACGCGAACCTTGCCAGCCTGCGCAAGGGGGGACGCGTTGTTGGCGTCTTCCTGGTCGTCGTGGTCGGATTACTGCTGATGCAGAATGCCATCGGTATCGGCATGGCGAGTCTGTTGGGGCTGGATCCGTTAATGGGGCTGATTGCCGGGTCAATTACGCTGTCCGGCGGACACGGTACCGGCGCGGCGTGGAGTAAACTGTTTGTCGAACGTTATGGTTTTGCCAATGCCACCGAAGTTGCAATGGCATGTGCAACCTTTGGCCTGGTACTGGGCGGGTTGATTGGCGGCCCGGTAGCGCGTTATCTGGTGAAACACTCCACCACGCCGGATGGAATGCCTGACGATCAGGCCGTGCCGACAGCCTTTGAAAAGCCGGATGTGGGTCGTATGATCACCTCTCTGGTGCTAATCGAAACTATCGCCCTGATTGCTATCTGTCTGACCGTGGGCAAAATCGTAGCGCAGCTACTGGCGGGAACGGTGCTTGAACTGCCGGTCTTCGTTTGTGTGCTATTTGTTGGGGTGATCCTCAGCAATGGCCTGGCGCTGGTGGGTTTTTATCGCGTATTTGAGCGTGCTGTTTCGGTGCTGGGGAACGTGAGTTTGTCACTGTTCCTGGCAATGGCGCTGATGAGCCTGAAGCTGTGGGAACTGGCGTCGCTGGCGCTGCCGATGCTGGCGATTCTGGTGGTACAGACCATCTTCATGGCGCTGTACGCGATCTTCGTCACCTGGCGCATGATGGGGAAAAACTACGATGCGGCGGTGCTGGCGGCGGGTCACTGTGGTTTTGGCTTGGGCGCAACGCCGACCGCCATTGCTAATATGCAGGCGATTACCGACCGTTTTGGCCCCTCGCATATGGCGTTCCTGGTGGTGCCGATGGTCGGCGCGTTCTTTATCGATATCGTCAATGCGTTGGTGATCAAGCTGTACCTGATGTTACCGATTTTCGCGCAATAAGGGTTTGTACGGCGGCATTAAAGCCGCCGTGCTCACTAGGCGTTGGAATAACGTTCGGTTTCCGGCATCCAGCGCTCAATCAGCGCTTGTCCCTGCTGCGGATAACGTTCGTGAATATGACGGGCAATACGCTGAACTTCGGGGATCATGGCTTGATCGCGCAGCAAATCAGCTACTTTAAATTCGGCGTTACCCGTCTGGCGCGTGCCCAGTAATTCCCCCGGGCCGCGAATCTCTAAATCTTTTTGTGCAATCACAAAGCCGTCGTTGCTGTCGCGCAATACCTGTAAACGCTTCTGCGCCGTTTTCGACAACGGCGATTTATAGAGCAGCACGCAGTGCGACGCGACCGCGCCACGGCCAACGCGCCCTCTGAGCTGGTGTAATTGCGCCAGGCCCAGCCGCTCCGGGTTTTCAATAATCATCAGGCTGGCGTTAGGAACATCGACCCCCACCTCAATCACCGTAGTGGCGACCAGCAGATGCAGTTCACCCTGCTTAAAGGCCTGCATCACCGCCTGTTTTTCGGCGGGCTTCATGCGGCCGTGTACCAGGCCAATATTCAACTCCGGCAGCGCCAGCTTGAGCTCCTCCCAGGTGGCTTCCGCCGCCTGCGCTTCCAGCAGGTCAGACTCTTCAATCAGCGTACAGACCCAGTAGGCCTGACGGCCTTCGGTTGTGCAGGCGTTGCGCACACGATCAATGATTTCATGGCGACGGGTATCCGGAATAGCAACGGTAGTGACAGGGGTACGGCCCGGCGGGAGCTCGTCAATCACCGAGGTATCGAGATCGGCGTAGGCAGTCATCGCCAGGGTGCGCGGAATGGGCGTTGCGGTCATAATCAACTGATGCGGATGAAAGCCCTGCTGCTGGCCTTTTTCCCACAATGCCAGCCGCTGGTGGACGCCAAAGCGGTGCTGCTCATCGATAATAACCAGCGCCAGCCCGTTAAACTGCACCTGTTCCTGAAAGATAGCGTGGGTGCCGACAATCATCTGCACCTGACCGCTGGCAATAGCCTCTTGCTGCGCCTGACGCGCTTTACCTTTTTGCTTACCGGCCAGCCAACCCACTTCAACGCCCAACGGTTCGAACCAGTTGCGGAAATTATTTGCGTGCTGTTCAGCCAGCAATTCGGTCGGCGCCATCAGCGCCACCTGCTTACCGTGGGCAATAGCGCGCAAGGCGGCAAGCGCCGCAACCAGCGTTTTCCCTGAACCGACGTCGCCCTGAACCAGACGCATCATCGGCACATCCAGCGCCATATCACGTTCGATCTCTGCCACCACCCGCGCCTGCGCGCTGGTGGGTTTAAACGGCAACGACGCCAGCAGCTTGTCTTTCAATATGTTGTTGGTACTTAGCGGCTGAGCGTGATAGCGCTGCGCGCCTGCGCGAAGCGCCAGCATACTGAGATTATGCGCCAGTAGCTCTTCAAGAATAAGCCGCCGCTGCGCCGGGTGTTTGCCGGTTTCTAAATCGGCGAGCTGGAGCGTCGGCGGCGGGCGATGCAAGGTACGTAGCGCCTCCGGCAGGCTCATCATACCCTGCGCCAGTTCCGGCGGCAGTAGTTCGGCAATGGCGCAGGTGTCGAGCAACTCCAGCGCCTGATCGGTAAGCTTGCGCAGTGTCGCTTGCTTCACGCCCTCGGTGGTTGGATAGACGGGGGTGAGCGTTTCCTGAAGTTCCGGCGTGCTGAGATCGCCCTGCAGGCGATATTCCGGATGGATCATCTCTGCGCCATACTTGCCGCGCTTCGCTTCCCCGTAGGCCAGCACACGTCGTCCCGTCGCCAGGCTGTTTTTCATCGCCGCGTTAAAATTGAAAAAGCGCATGGTAAGAATGCCGGAACCGTCGCTAATCTGGCAGGTCATCATCCGACGACCGCCGAAAGTGATATTGCAGTTCAGCACTTCACCTTCAACGGTGGCGTAGATGCCAGGCAGCAGTTCGCCAATAGGGTAGAGATGGGTACGGTCTTCGTAACGCAGAGGGAGGTGGAGCAGGAGGTCCTGCACGGTATGCAGGCCAATTTTCGCCAGTTTACTGCTTTGCGCTGCGCCGACGCCTGTCAGGGAATTGAGCGGAACAGCGTCTAACAAGCGGCCTGACATGGTGATTACCCAGCCGCCTGCATCGTCGCCCACCAGTCAGCATCGGCGTCGATTTCGCCCTGCTGATTGACGCGAGGATAAGGCAGACCTTTACGTTTAGCGACTTTCGCCAGCACCGGATAACCACCCTCAAACAGCAGGCGCTGCTGTTCATCTTCCGGCAACATGCTATTTTCACGCAGATACATGCCCGCGTTCTGCCGCTGGCGCTGGGCTTCATAAAGAATGAGCGCGGAGGCGACGGAAACGTTCAGCGACTGTACCATGCCGATCATCGGAATGATGATATCCCGATCCGCCAGGTCTAATGCTTCCTGAGTAATACCGGTTTTCTCCTGACCCATCAGAATACAGGTCGGGCGCGTGTAATCAATCTCGCGAAAGTCTACGGCTTTATCAGAAAGATGGGTTGCCAGAATCTGCATTCCCCGACCTTTCAAATGGGCTACCGCATCGCCAATGGTACGGTGAGTTTTCACCTGTACCCAACTGTTGCTGCCCGCCGCCGCGGAAGCCATGGTGCGCATCCGGCTACCAGGCCAGATGGCATGGACTTCATGGACACCAACGGCATCTGCGGTACGAATGATTGCAGAAACGTTATGAGGTTTGTGGACTTGCTCCATGCAGACCGTGAGATCAGGCTGACGCCTGGCGAGCATTTCGCATATACGCGCATAACGTTTTGGATTCATAGCGCTAGTTTCGGTTACGGGTGACTTTAATAACGTCTGGCATCACGCGGATTTTGCGCATGATATTCGCCAGATGTACGCGATCGCGTGCGGTAAGGCGAATAAAGGTACTATAGACGCGACCATCTTTCTCTTCAGTATTCAGGCTTTGAATATTGGAGGTGGTGGTATTAATCGCCGCCGTCAGGTTAGCCAGCGCGCCCTGATGGTTAAACATTTCCACCTTGATTTCGGTAATGAATTCCTGCTCCGTCTCTTTGTCCCATTCGACCGCCATAAATTTCTCTGGCTCTTTCTGGTATCCACGGATATTACGGCAGGATTCGTGGTGGATCACCAGTCCTTTACCTGGGCTTACGTGAGCGATGATCGGGTCGCCTGGGATCGGACGACAACATTTCGCAAAGGTGATAAGCACGCCATCCGCGCCTTTAATCGGCAGGTGGCCGTGATTCGATTGCGCAACGGTCGGCACCACGGCTTCGCCTTGCTGCAGATTTTTCGCGACCACTACGCTCATCGCGTTGCCGAGACCGATCTCCGCCAGCAGATCGTCAAGCGTTGCCAGCTTCATACGATCCAGTTCGCGCTGAATATTTTCCTGCGGAATTTCCGCCAGCTTACGGCTACCGCCTAAAGCATGGTTAAGCAGACGACGGCCCAGGCTTACGGAGTCATCACGTTTGAGGTTTTTCAGCAACTGACGAATTTTAGCGCGCGCTTTAGAGCTGACGACAAAGTTCAGCCAGGCGGCGTTGGGACGCGCGCCCGGCGCGGTAATAATTTCGACGGTCTGACCGCTGCTAAGCGGCTGCGACAGCGGATAAGGCTGCCGGTCAACACGCGCGCCGACGCAGGCGTGGCCGATGTCGGTATGCACTGCATAGGCAAAATCCACCGGCGTAGCGCCAGCGGGCAGTTCGACAATGCGCCCTTCCGGGGTGAAAACGTAAATCTCATCCGGGAAGAGATCGGATTTTACGCTTTCGATAAATTCAAACGAACTACCGGCGCTCTGTTGTAGCTCCAGCAGGCTCTGCATCCAGCGCTGGGCGCGGATCTGCGCCGTGGTGCTGGTCTCACCGTGTTCTTTATACGCCCAGTGCGCCGCGACCCCCATTTCCGCCATCTGATCCATATCTTCGGTACGGATCTGGACTTCAACAGGAACGCCGTGCGGGCCGATCATCGAGGTGTGCAAAGACTGATAGCCGTTCGCTTTGGGAATGGCTATATAGTCTTTCACGCGTCCCGGACGCGGCTTATAGAGACTGTGCATCTGGCCGAGTACGCGATAGCAGGTATCGGAGTCATGAACGATCACGCGAAACGCGTAAATGTCCATGATCGAGTGAAAACGCTGCTCTTTGAGCACCATTTTGCAGTAGATCGAGTAAAGATGTTTTTCGCGACCGCTAACGCGACACGGAATTCCCGCCTCTTGCAAACGTCCTTCGATTTCAGAGAGGATTTTTTGGATCATCTCTTTACGGTTGCCGCGCGCCGCTTTTACCACTTCTTTGATGACGCGGTAACGATTGGGATACAGCGCTTCAAAGCCCAGCTCTTCCAGCTCGGTTTTGATGTGATGAATACCTAAACGGTGCGCCAGAGGACTGTAGATTTCCAGCGTTTCACGGGCAATACGACGACGTTTATCCGGGCGTAACGAGCCCAGCGTGCGCATGTTATGGGTACGGTCAGCAAGCTTAATGAGAATGACGCGGATATCCTGCACCATCGCCATAATCATTTTGCGAAAGTTTTCGGCCTGCGCCTCTTTCTTATCGCGGAACTTGAGCTTATCAAGTTTCGACACCCCCTCTACCAGCTCGGCAACGCTTTTACCGAAAAGCTGTTCCATGTCCTGATAGGTGGCGGGGGTATCTTCAATCACGTCATGCAGCAGAGCGGCCATCAGCGTTTCGTAGTCGAGTTTCATCTCGGCCAGAATACAGGCCACCGCTACCGGGTGCGTGATATAGGGTTCACCGCTTGAACGTGTCTGGCCCTCGTGAGCGTCACGTGCAACGAGATACGCCTGCCGAAGACGCTTAATCTGGTCTTCCGGCAGGTAGGTTTGAATCAGTTGATTCAGGCTTTCAAACAGATACAAGGGCGACCCGCTTTGTGATTAACGACGACCTTCAGCAATAGCGGTAACGGCTTGTAATTCAGCGGCTTCCTGCTCTTGCTGTTCCTGGCGCTCGCGGACGTCGAGGATCTGGTTGTTAATCAGACCTTCTTCGATTTCGCGCAGCGCGATAACGGTAGTTTTATCGTTTTCTTCCGGTACCAGCGGATCCTTTCCGCCTACCTGCATCTGACGAGCGCGACGCGCGGCGACCAGTACCAGGTCAAAACGGTTACCAATTTTCTCTACAGCGTCCTGAACAGTTACGCGTGCCATACTTAAAATGCTCCACAGGTGAAGAAATGACTGGGCATGATACTGAAAGTGGGTTCAGTCTGCCAACAATTTGCTGATTAAAGCGTCATGACGCTGCTTTTGGCGGCTCATACGCAGACGTTCAGCGCGAATGATGGTTTTCAAGTCGCTTAACGCGGTATCAAAGTCGTCATTCACAATAAGATAATCATATTCGGCGTAATGGCTCATTTCTGCAACCGCTTGCGCCATTCGTTTGGCAATGACTTCTTCGCTATCTTGCCCGCGGCCGCGTAAACGGCGATCCAATTCGATCTTTGACGGCGGCAAAATAAAAATGCTGCGTGCTTGCGGCATCTTTTCGCGAATTTGCTGGGCGCCCTGCCAGTCGATATCCAGAAAAACATCAACGCCGGTTGCCAGCACTTGCTCAATGGTTTCGCGCGAAGTGCCGTAGTAATTGCCAAACACTTCCGCGTGCTCCAGAAACGCCTCCCTGCCAATCATGGTTTTAAACTCATCATGATTTACAAAGAAATAGTGCTCACCGTGCACTTCACCCGGACGCGGCGCGCGCGTGGTATGTGAAACGGAAACCTGAGTGTCATACAACGGTTGGGTTTTTAATAAAGCCTGAATCAGGCTGGATTTACCCGCGCCACTGGGGGCAGAAACAATATAAAGCGTACCTTGAGCCATGAGTATCTTACGTCTGTGATTATCGAAATAGAGCCTTGATACGGGCTTATTATACACATCGCCGTTATGCGACGTAGTCTTTGTCACACTTTTTGCGCCAGATTATTGCATTTTGCGTCCCTTTTTCCGCTTTTATCGCGTCGTTGCAGCAACCCACCAAAAAATCTGGAAAGCGGCTCGGATGATGCATTTTTACCTGTCGGTTTTTATTCACTAAAGCGCTATACCTGCCGGGCAATGTGCGCAGGAGGTCGTGATGAGATTATGGAAAAGTATGGCGTGGGGAATTTTATTGTGGCATTCGCAGAGTGGGGCGCTTTGCCCGGCCTGGCCGCCAGCAAGGGCCGCTGAAGAAATCGCCCGTTTACAGCAACAGCTCGCTGACTGGAATGACATCTACTGGAAACAAGGGGTTAGCGCGGTTGACGATAGTGTGTACGACCAACTCAGCGCAAGGCTGGTTCAGTGGCAACGCTGTGTTGGTCAGGATGTTTCATCTACTCCGGTTTCACCGCCGTTAAACGGTACAACAATGCACCCTGTTGCGCACACGGGCGTACGTAAACTCGCGGACCGACAGGCGGTAGAACAGTGGATGCGCGGGCGCAGCGAGCTTTGGGTACAGCCAAAAGTGGATGGCGTAGCGGTAACGCTGGTTTATCAAAACGGTAAACTGACCAGGGCTATTAGCCGGGGTAACGGACTACAAGGCGAGGACTGGACGCCAAAAATTCGCCTGATCCCCTCTATACCGCAGACAACACAAGGCGCGCTAGCTAACGCGGTGTTGCAGGGCGAAATCTTTCTACAGCGCGAGGGGCATATCCAGCAACGGATGGGCGGGATGAATGCGCGCTCGAAAGTCGCAGGAATGTTAATGCGCCAGGATAACGCCTCCGCGCTAAATTCGTTGGGTATTTTTATTTGGGCGTGGCCGGACGGTCCGGCAAATATGCCCGAAAGATTAAGCCAACTTGCTAAGGCTGGATTCAGTCTGACGAAGAAATATTCCCTGGCGGTAAAAAATGCCAGCGAGGTCGAGCGGGCGCGCCAGTCATGGCTGACGTCAGCATTACCCTTTGTAACGGATGGCGTAGTGATACGCATGGCTAAAGAACCTGCGTCACAACACTGGCGACCCGGGCAGGGCGACTGGCTGGCAGCATGGAAATATCCGCCAGTAGCGCAGGTCGCGCAAGTGAGCGCTATTCAGTTCTCGGTGGGGAAAAGCGGCAAAATTACCGTAGTAGCGTCGCTTGTCCCCGTTATATTGGATGATAAGCGGGTTCAGCGGGTCAATATCGGCTCTGTGAAACGTTGGGAAGCGTGGGATATCGCGCCGGGCGATCAGATCCTGGTGAGTCTGGCCGGGCAAGGCATTCCCCGGCTTGATGAGGTCGTCTGGCGGAGTCGTGAGCGGAGTAAGCCTGTACCGCCTGATAGCCATTTCAACTCGCTGACCTGCTTTTACGCGTCGGCAACGTGTCAGGAACAGTTTATCTCCAGGCTGGTATGGCTGGGGTCACGGTCGGCGTTGGGTCTGGACGGAATGGGCGAAGCCAGCTGGCGGGCCTTGCATCAAACGCATCGCTTTGAGCATATCTTCTCCTGGCTTGCCCTGACGTCAGCGCAAATAGCCAACACGCCAGGCTTTGCTAAAGGAAAAAGCGAGCAGATATGGCGGCAATTTAACCTGGCGCGCCGGCAGTCGTTTACCCGCTGGATCATGGCGATGGATATCCCCTTAACGCAGGCCGCATTACAGGCCAGCGGCGATCGCTCATGGGAGCAGTTATTAATGCGAACAGAGCAACACTGGCGGCAGTTGCCAGCGACGGGCGAGCGCCGTGCCGGGAGAGTTATCGACTGGCGGGATAATCCGCAGATCAAAACGCTGAGCAGATGGCTGGCTGCTCAGCATATTCCCGGATTTGGGTCTTAGTGCCCTTCATGGCGGTAATAAAATACCGGCAGGCCAAGTTTAAGACGTAGCGCTAATAACCTTGCTGTAAAGCCAAACAGTAGCGTAGAGATAACGACGACATCCGGATTCATGACGTAATGTTGTAGCGCAATATAGAGCACCGCCGAGGCGAACGAAATGCCGGCATATAGCTCTTTTTGAAACACCAGTGGAATGCGTTTGCAGAACATATCGCGGAGCACGCCGCCAAAGACGCCGGTAGTGACGGCGGCCACCACGGCGATAATTGGCCCTTCGCCCATATCAAGGGCTATCTGAGCGCCAATAATAGAGAAAACCACCAACCCCAGCGCGTCAAGTACCAGGAAAAGCTTGCGTAAATAGGGCATGACGGGGGCAACAATGGTGGTCAATACAGCGGCAGTCGCCACAATAATGACATATTCGGGATGCTTCACCCAACCCAGCGGATAGTGACCGAGCAGAATGTCGCGAACCGAGCCTCCACCAATGGCGGTGGCGGTAGCAATAATAATTACGCCGAATGTATCCATGCGACGACGACCCGCAGCGAGTGCGCCCGTCATGGCCTCGGCAGTGATGCCAATTAAATAAAGAACGTGCAACAGCATGATTTCCCCCTAATTTACTGGGGGCGAAGATTAACGATTTGTGCGCTGTATCACGATTGAGATTTTCTAAGGCATTACACGATTAATAAATTTTAGTAATGATTTTAAATTTATGATTAATAATTATTTATTATAAATATTAATAAGTTGAACATCATTTTTGTGGTTTATTACATGCGAGGTTTTTCTGTTTTGACTTAGATAAATTAACTTAACGGCGCCCTGGACGCGCCGCCGGTGAGTCATTTCATTATGGCTGCTGTGCGGTAAGTTGTGTGATGAAGCGCTGACGCGAGCGTTCCACATACTGTTGCAAGCCATTGGAATCAAAGAATGCCTGTGTATCGCCGTTGCGAAGTTGCTGTCGTTTCTCCAGTAGCCCGAAGCGGTCACCTTTGTTGGCAATAAAGATATCAACATGCTGGGCGGCCAGTGTCTTAAAGCTACCCTGAATATCAGTAACCAGGTCAGGGTAATTTTTGTTGTTAATCAGCAGATAGTCGGGCGTGGCGAGACTGTCAGCGTAAATTAGCGTCTTGCCGTTGCGGAGCGTTACGCGCCAGGAGGTTGAACCGGGTAGATGTCCAGGCGTGAATAGCGCTGTCACGGTTATCCCTCCGAGGCTGATGCTTTCCTGGTTGTGGATAATTTTATCGGTGGTGACGGGCGGAAAGGGGAGCGCATCGCCAAGCGCAAAATCCTCTCGTCCACCCCTCGCCATCTGATCGGCGTTGGGTTGGCTGGCGACCAATTGTGCGCCGCTCCACGCTTTCAAACGTGCCATGCCCCCCGCTTGATCCAGCCGCGCATGGCTATTCAACAGATAGCGCACGTCTGTGAGGCGGAATCCTGCCGCTTCAATATTCGCTTTAATTTGCGGTGCGCTTTCATCCAACCCCGCATCAATAAGAATATGCCCTGCCGGAGTGGTCAGCAGAATAGAAGAGAGATTTTCCGTGCCGACATACCACACGCCTTCTGTGATTTGAAACGGCTTTATAGGCTTAGCCCACGCTTTAAACAGTGATAACGGAGGCGCGGGTGATAACGGTTGTGAAGGATCTAATGCCGCCATGGCAGGAAGTGCTGATGTTGAAAATATACATACAAGGAATAATGCATAGCGATTCATAATGTTCTCCTGATTGAAGCGCCCGCAGTATACCTGGCAGTAATTTAGCCAGGTTCAATAAGAGAGACGTTTAATGAACTTGCTGCAAATGGATATGAACCTGTTAAAAGTACTGTATGTGCTGCTGGAGACGAGCTCTACGGGGAAAACGGCGCAAAAGCTGGCTTTGTCGCCTTCTGCGGTAAGTCATGCGTTAATGAGATTGCGCGATGCGCTAAACGATCCGTTGTTTCGACGGGAAGGGAACCGCCAGATTGCTACGCCTTATGCGCAGGCGCTGCGTGACAAATTGGCGCCTGTGTTTGTTTCGCTTAATGAGGAGCTGTTTGGCGATAAAGAGAACGGCTCCCGTTGTTTCCGGGTGGTACTTCCTCCCGCATTGAACGCGCTGCTTACGCCCGTTCTCGCAGAGAAAGGTCATCTTCATCAGGCGGTGATCGAGTGCCTTCCTTTTGCCCGCCGACCCTGGCGTGATGAACTGTTGGATAGCTCGGTTGATTTGGTGCTGGCAATTGGCGACCATCAAAAGCAGGTCAGCGCTCTGCATTACGAGCGGGTGGGGACTACGCGTTTGATTGCGGTTTATGGTGCGCCATTGCGTTCACGTCTGGAGAATGCCGCAGAGTTGAATTTTGCTGATCTACAGCATTATCAGCACATTTACTGTTTGCCGTGGACAAAAGAGAACAACGAACTGGACAGGCAGCAGGCTCGTGCCGGGTTTGAACGTCCGCTGACGTTTGTTTGTCATGATTACAGTCAACTTGCGCCTGCTGTCCAGTCGGCGCCGCTAATGGCGATTGTACCGCGCCCCTGGTATGAAAATTTATCCGATAAGCGCGGTCTTTTTGTCCTGCCGCTTGCCGGGGAGCAGGCGGAAGGCGCTATTTTTATGCAGTATCGGGCTTCGACGGTAGAGTGGAAGCGACGCCTTATCGACGCTATTCGCCGGAAATTAAAAACGTACTACCGATAAACGCGAGAGCCCGCATAAGGCGGGCTCTGTGACATATTGAGCGCCAGAATTATTCAATATTCTGGATTTGCTCGCGCATTTGCTCGATCAACACTTTTAATTCAATAGCGGAGTTAGTTACATCAGCGTTGATGGATTTGGAGGCCAGGGTGTTCGACTCACGGTTAAATTCTTGCATCATGAAGTCCAGACGGCGGCCTACCGCCTCTTTTTTCTTCAGAATGTTGTAAGTCTCTTTGACGTGCGCTTCCAGACGATCCAGCTCTTCCGCCACATCAATGCGTTGCGCCATCATCACCAGCTCTTGCTCCAGACGGTTGTTTTCCAACTGAACCTGAGCATCTTCCAGCTTCGCGACCAGGCGTTCACGCTGCCATTGCAGGATTTCCGGCATATGCGCGCGGACTTTCGCTACTTCGGCGCTGACGCCTTCCAGCCGTTGTTCAATCAGCGCTTTCAGCGCCTGACCTTCCGTTTCGCGCGCGACGATAAAGTCATCCAGCGTACCGTCCAGCGCGGCTAAAATTTCTGCGGCAATCGCGTCCAGATCCTGCTCTTGCGCCGCCATGACACCTGGCCAGCGCAAAATATCAACCGGATTGATTTCCCCTTCGTCGCTCTGCATTTTGACCCAGTTTGCGGCGCTAACTAATTGTTTCGCGAGCTTTTCATTCAGAATAAGCTCGCCTTGCGCGCTGGCATCGGGTTCAAAACGCAGCATACATTCGACTTTGCCGCGCGTCAGGCGTGTACGAATGCGTTCGCGCACGACGGGTTCAAGACTACGGAACTGTTCCGGCAGACGAAAGTAAGTTTCCAGATAACGCTGGTTTACCGAGCGCATTTCCCAGGTCGCGCTACCCCATTCACCCTTGATTTCACGCCGGGCGTAGGCGGTCATACTGCGGATCATAGATGTTCCCGTTTTTAAAGGAGAGATGAGGGGATTATAGCTATCCAGGCCTTGTCAGGATAGGAATAACCATCGGAAGTCCGTATAATGCGCAGCCACATTCGTTTTAAGCCGGAGATCTCAATATGCGTCCAGCAGGCCGTAGCGCTAATCAGGTGCGTCCCGTAACCCTGACCCGTAACTATACAAAACACGCTGAAGGCTCGGTACTGGTCGAATTTGGAGATACCAAAGTGTTGTGCACCGCCTCCATTGAAGAAGGCGTCCCACGTTTTCTGAAAGGACAAGGACAGGGGTGGATCACCGCAGAGTATGGCATGTTGCCTCGCGCTACCCATACCCGTAATGCGCGTGAAGCAGCAAAGGGTAAGCAGGGCGGTCGTACTATGGAAATTCAGCGTTTGATCGCGCGTGCGCTGCGTGCGGCGGTCGATCTGAAAACGCTCGGCGAATTTACCATTACGCTGGACTGCGATGTAATCCAGGCCGATGGCGGTACGCGTACAGCGTCTATTACCGGCGCCTGCGTGGCGTTGGCGGATGCGCTGAATAAATTGGTTGCCAACGGTAAGCTGAAAACCAACCCGATGAAAGGCATGGTGGCGGCGGTTTCCGTAGGCATCGTTAACGGCGAAGCGATCTGCGATCTGGAATATGTTGAAGATTCCGCCGCAGAAACCGACATGAACGTCGTGATGACTGAAGACGGCCGCATTATTGAAGTACAGGGTACCGCGGAAGGCGAGCCGTTCAGCCATGAAGAACTTCTCACTTTGTTGGCGCTGGCCCGAGGGGGAATTGAATCCATTGTGGCGACGCAGAAGGCGGCGTTAGAAAATTGATTTTAAGGCGACTGAAAAGTCGCCTTTTTTTTGTCCGTAAATTTCGTAAATGATGAAAGTAAGAAAAGGAGCGAATCCATGAAACCGTATCAGCGCCAGTTTATTGAGTTTGCGCTTAACAAGCAGGTACTAAAGTTTGGCGAGTTTACGCTGAAATCCGGGCGCAAAAGCCCCTATTTCTTCAACGCCGGGCTGTTTAATACCGGGCGCGACCTGGCGTTGTTAGGCCGTTTTTATGCCGAAGCGCTGGTGGATTCCGGTATTGAATTTGATCTGCTGTTTGGCCCCGCATACAAAGGTATTCCGATCGCGACGACGACGGCAGTTGCGCTGGCGGAACATCACGATAAAGACCTGCCGTACTGCTTTAACCGCAAAGAGGCAAAAGATCATGGCGAAGGCGGGAGTCTGGTGGGCAGCGCGCTACAGGGCCGCGTGATGCTGGTGGATGACGTGATTACCGCAGGTACGGCGATTCGCGAGTCGATGGAGATTATTCAGGCGCACGGGGCTACGCTGGCTGGCGTACTGATTTCGCTGGATCGTCAGGAACGTGGCCGCGGCGAGATTTCCGCGATTCAGGAAGTGGAGCGCGACTATGGTTGTAAGGTTATCTCCATCATTACGCTGAAAGACCTGATTGCCTATCTGGAAGAAAAACCTGATATGGCTGAGCATCTGGCGGCTGTGCGAGCATACCGGGAAGAATTTGGCGTGTAAGCGAATTGCCCGGTGGCGCTTTACCGGGCCTATGTTTCTGTCGCCTGGATAAGGCGTGAGCCACTATCCAGTCAGCGTTACTGTAGCTGAGCGGCAATGAGCGGCCAGCGGGCGTCGAAATCGTCCGTTGGGCGGTATTTAAATTCGCTACGCACGAACCGTGAAAGCATACCTTCACAGAAGGCTAACAGTTGGCTTGCCAGCAGATTTTCATCCGTCGTGTAGCCTTCGCCTTCACGCATTCTTTTTTCTCGTAGCACCTGGCGGAGCTGCGCTTCGATGCGTTCAAAAAGCTGATTAATGCGCCCCTGCAGGCGATCCTGTTCAAACATCAGCGCGTGCCCGGTAAGAATGCGCGTCAGGCCAGGGTTGCGTTCGCCAAAACCCAGAATCAGCAACACAATCAGGCGCAAACGCGTGCTGGTGTTTTTTTCATCTTTTAAAATCAGATTGATACGGGTAATCAGACTATCTTCGATAAACTCAATCAGGCTATCGAACATGCGGGTCTTGCTGGGAAAATGGCGGTATAGCGCCGCTTCGGAAACGCCGACCGAGGCCGCCAGTTTTGCCGTCGTGATGCGTTGGCTTCCATCGCTGGATTCAAGCATCAGCGCCAGTGACTGAAGTATTTCTTCGCGACGATTCCTTTTCGCAGTTTGTTTTTCTGCCATGTTACAAAATACCCCTGAAAATAAGCACTTGCCAGGCGAGCACCCACGCTATAACCGCAAACTCAGCGCTTGCGGCAGTATTATGACGTTATGGGGATGCGTAAAATTTACTTACGGCCAGAATGACCGAAGCCGCCCTCGCCACGTTCGGTGGCGTCAAATGCTTCCACCAGATTAAATTCGGCCTGAACGACCGGAACAAACACCATTTGCGCGATACGTTCGCCCGGTTCAATGGTAAAACTGTCCTGACCACGGTTCCAGATCGAAACCATCAGCTGCCCCTGATAATCGGAATCAATCAGCCCGACCAGGTTACCCAGCACGATACCATGTTTATGGCCCAGGCCAGAACGCGGCAACATGACTGCCGCCAGTGATGGATCGGCGATATGAATGGCCAATCCGGTAGGCACCAACGTCGTTGCGCCAGGCGCCAGTTCTACGGCGTCGTCGAGACAGGCGCGCAGGTCAAGCCCGGCAGAACCAGAAGTAGCATAAGTCGGCAGCGGAAACTGCTGACCAACACGCGGGTCCAGAATCTTAACGTCGATTTTTTTCATCATAACGGGTCACGATCTCGTCGAGTAATAATTGGCCCAGGAGTTCTTTCCGCTCAAGCGGTAAGACTTTATCTCCATCCTGCCAGAAAAGGTGTAAAGCGTTTTTATCGCTATTAAATCCCTGATTTGAAAGAGAAACATCATTTGCACAAATCAGGTCAAGGTTCTTACGGATACGTTTTTGCCGGGCGTATTCTTCCACATTATTCGTTTCCGCGGCAAACCCAACAACGTAGGGGCGATTGTCACTGAGTGCGGCCACCCCGGCGACAATGTCCGGGTTTTTGACCATTTTTATTAGTAATTCATCACCTTGCGCCGCCTGTTTTTTGATTTTTTCACTGGCGATAGTCTCTGCGCGATAGTCAGCCACGGCGGCGCAGCTAATGAAAATGTGCTGCTGTTGAACGGCGGCCTGAACAGCGGCTTCCATGTCCAGCGCGGTTATGACATCAACCCGTTTTACAAAAGGCGGCGTTGGTAACGAAACGGGACCGGAGACCAGCGTGACATTTGCGCCGCGACGCGCTGCGGCCGCCGCAATAGCGAAGCCCATTTTACCTGAGCTGTGGTTGGAAATATAACGCACCGGGTCGAGCGGTTCGCGCGTCGGGCCTGCCGTAATCATGATATTAAGATGTCGCAGATCGTTGACGGCAGCGAAATGCGCGGCGGCCTTATCAACGATAACTAATGGGTCCAGCATTCGGCCTGGGCCTACATCGCCGCACGCCTGACTGCCGCTATCCGGCCCCCAAATGAACAGGCCGCGAGAGGCGAGCACCCCCAGATTATGTTGCGTGGCGGCAGCGCGGTACATCTGTTGGTTCATGGCCGGAAGAACGGCCACCGGGGCTGGCGTCGCCAGGCAGATGGTGGAGACTAAATCATTAGCCATACCCGATGCTACACGGGCGATCAGATCGGCGGTCGCGGGGGCAAGAATCACCAGGTCGGCCCATTTCCCCAACTCGATATGCCCCATCGCGGCTTCAGCGGCAGGGTCAAGCAGACTGTCGGATACGGGATAACCCGACACTGCCTGTAAGCTCAGGGGGGTAATAAAGGCTTTTGCCGCCTCGGTCATTGCCACGCGCACGTCAGCGCCGCGCTCACGTAAACGGCGCACCAGCTCCGGCGTTTTATACGCAGCGATACCGCCGCTAATGCCGAGAACAATTTTTTTACCGGCCAGGCTCATCATGTCTTTCCTGTTGGGTGACTTTGAAAGGCGGCTATTTTATCACAATCTCTACGGCGTCGTGTCTTTGCCTGCGCTCCACTTTGCGAGGCGCTACGCAAGAACAAAATCGGGGCGTCGATCTCTCCCAAAGGCTATGCCACTATGCCGCTTCCTTAAAAAAGGAGGTGCGCGTATGGATACGTTGGACGAATTATTACCGCGTGAAAAAATGCTCAGATCCGGCATTGCTTCCCTCAGCGACGTGGAACTGCTGGCGCTTTTTTTACGTACCGGCACGCCGGGAAAAGATGTTATGACGTTGGCAAAAGAGATATTGCAGCACTTTGGGTCGCTGTATGGCCTGTTGTCGGCGGACTTTGCGCAGTTTCGCGGCGTAAACGGCATCGGCCTGGCGAAATTCGCGCAGTTGAAAGGCATTGCTGAGCTGGCAAGGCGCTATTACAGCGTGCGCATGAATGAGGAAAGTGCGTTGCTGAGTCCGGAAATGACGCGGGAATTTCTGCAAAGCCAACTGACGGGCGAAGAGCGTGAGATCTTTCTGGTGATCTTCCTCGATGCCCAGCACCGGGTGCTTCAGCACAGCCGCCTGTTTTCCGGCACGCTTAACCACGTAGAGGTGCATCCGCGTGAGATTGTTCGGGAAGCGATTAAACTCAATGCTTCAGCGGTCATTCTGGCGCATAATCACCCTTCAGGCTGCGCAGAGCCAAGTAAAGCAGATAAACTTATCACTGAGCGCGTGATAAAGTGTTGCCAGTTTATGGATATCCGGGTGCTCGATCACCTGATAATTGGGCGCGGAGAGTACGTTTCTTTTGCCGAACGCGGCTGGATTTAAGATTCTTTGCGCGATCCATCGGGATCTTTGTCTGTTCGGGACTTGAGCATATCGCCGGGTCAGCGTATACTACGCCACCTTTGAGAATCTCGGGTTTGGCATTTGGGCCTGGCAATCGAGAGTTCAATAGAACTGCGCGATGACCAGGCTGTAAAGCCTGACGAGGCGCCGATACCCCATACGAAGCTCGAGCTAATTTGATTTTTGGAGAATAGACATGTCCCGAGTCTGCCAAGTTACTGGCAAGCGTCCGGTGACCGGTAACAACCGTTCCCACGCACTGAACGCGACTAAACGCCGTTTCCTGCCTAACCTGCACTCTCACCGTTTCTGGGTTGAGAGCGAGAAGCGTTTTGTCACCCTGCGTGTATCTGCTAAAGGTATGCGTATCATCGATAAAAAAGGCATCGAAACAGTTCTGTCTGAACTGCGTGCCCGTGGCGAAAAGTACTAAGTACTAAGAGGAAATAAATCATGGCTAAAGGTATTCGTGAGAAAATCAAGCTGGTTTCTTCTGCTGGTACTGGTCACTTCTATACCACTACGAAGAACAAACGTACTAAGCCGGAAAAACTGGAACTGAAAAAATTCGATCCAGTTGTCCGTCAGCACGTGATCTACAAAGAAGCGAAAATCAAATAATTCTCGCTTTGATGTAACAAAAACCTCGCTTCGGCGGGGTTTTTTGTTTTCTGGCCGTCCCCATATTAATGAGACCTGCCACACAGCCGGAGACGTTATGCCTGAATTACCCGAAGTTGAAACCAGCCGCCGGGGTATTGAACCCCATTTAGTTGGCGCTACTATCCTGCACGCCCATATCCGTAACGGCCGTCTGCGCTGGCCGGTTTCAGACGAAATTTATCGTCTGAGCGATACACCCGTCCTTAGCGTTCAGCGTCGTGCTAAATATCTACTGCTGGAGCTGCCTGACGGCTGGATAATTATTCACCTGGGGATGTCGGGAAGCTTGCGGATACTGTCGGAAGCGCTGCCGGCGGAAAAGCACGACCATGTCGATTTGGTGATGAGCAATGGCAAAATTCTACGTTATACCGATCCTCGCCGCTTTGGCGCCTGGTTATGGACCAAAGAGCTGGAAGGGCATAACGTACTGGCGCATCTGGGACCGGAGCCGCTAAGCGATGAGTTTAATGGCGAATATTTGCGGCAGAAATGCGCGAAGAAGAAGACGGCGATTAAACCCTGGCTGATGGATAACAAGCTGGTGGTCGGCGTGGGGAATATCTACGCCAGCGAGTCGCTGTTTGCCGCTGGTATTCACCCTGACCGCCTGGCGTCGTCACTCTCGACAGAGGAGTGCGACCTGCTGGCACGGGTGATTAAAGCCGTTTTGCTGCGCTCTATTGAACAAGGCGGGACAACGCTGAAGGATTTTCTGCAAAGCGATGGGAAACCGGGCTATTTTGCGCAGGAGTTGCAGGTGTACGGGCGCAAAGGCGAGCCGTGTCGGGTATGCGGTACGCCGATAGTCGCAACGAAACACGCACAGCGTGCGACGTTCTATTGCCGTCACTGTCAGAAGTAAAACGCCAGGCCGGCAAGGAAGGATACTTATTTCAACTTATCCATTAGCGCCTGATGCACATTGTCCGGCAGAAAGTGGGTCACATCGCCCTGATGGCGCGCCACTTCTTTGACCAGCGACGATGAGATAAACGACCACTCTTTGGACGGCATCAGGAAAACGCTTTCCAGTTGCGGCATCAGATGGCGATTCATATGCGCCAACTGCATTTCATATTCAAAATCCGCCACCGCGCGCAGACCACGAATCAGGATATTCGCCTGTCTGTCGCGGGCGAAATTGGCCATCAGGTCGCTAAAGCCCACCACCTCTACGTTACCCAGGTGTGCGGTCGCTTTTTGCGCCAGCGCCACACGTTCGTCCAGGGTGAACATGGGTTTCTTGCCGGGGCTGGCGGCGATAGCCAGAATGACATGGTCGAACATCTGCGTTGCGCGCGTCACAATATCGAGATGACCGTTAGTAATCGGATCAAACGTACCTGGATAAATCGCCCGTTTTTGCATGACAGTCCTCAATGCGTTTTCGGTGGCAGATAAGGTTCCAGCAGTTGCAGCAGACACTGGAGCGCGCCCTGATTTTGATACAGCACTTCAACTGCGTGACGTCCGTAGAAATTACGATAATCAGCGTCGGTCAGTAAAGAGGAAACTTCTTTTGCCAGCGTAGCCGCATCGGTAATCGTGATAAGTCCGCTCGCCTGATCCAGACGGGCGCAAATATCTTTAAAGTTAAAGGTATGCGGACCCATCAGTACCGGAATCGCATGAGCGGCAGCCTCCAGCGGGTTATGACCGCCGCGTTCAACCAGCGAACCACCAACAAAGGCGAGATCGGCAATGCCATAGAGCAACATTAATTCGCCCATGGTATCGCCTACCACGACCTGGGTGCTGGCGGACGGCACTTCGCCCGAAGAGCGAGTGATGTAGCTTAACCCTGCCTGACGCACAAGATTGATAGCATCCGGGAAACGCTCCGGATGGCGGGGCACCAGAATCAGTAATAAATTCGGGAATTGATGTAATAACGCCTGGTGAGCGGCGATAACGATACTCTCTTCGCCATCGTGGGTGCTGGTGGCAATCCAGACCGGACGGTGCGGCGCCCACTGGCTACGTAGCGTAACGGCTTTAGCCGCCAGTTGTGGCGTAACTGAAATATCAAATTTCAGACTGCCGGTGACCGTGACCTGATTGTTCTTCGCGCCCAATGCCACAAAGCGTTCGCCATCTTCTTCGTTTTGCGCGGCAATCAGGGTGATACGGCGCAGGAGCGTACGGACAAACTTGCCAAGCTTCGCATAACCCGCGGCGGAGCGGGCGGAAAGCCGCGCATTAGCGATAACCAGCGGAATATGACGTTTGTGCAGCGCAGCAATCAGATTTGGCCAGAGCTCAGTCTCCATGATCAATACCAGCTTAGGATCAATCTTATTGAGGAAACGATTGAGCGCATCGGGCAAATCATAAGGCAAGTAAACGTGCTGAACATCGTTGCCAAAGGCGGACTGGACGCGCTCCGAGCCGGTCGGCGTCATGGTCGTTACGGTAATAGGCAGATCGGGATAGCGATGGCGTAGAGCGCGGACCAATGGGATGGCCGCCAGAGTTTCGCCCACCGAGACGGAATGCAGCATGATTCCGCCCGGTTTCAACGGACGGCGGTAGAATCCGTAGCGTTCACCCCAGCGCTTACGATAGGCCGGCGCTTTACGTCCACGCACCCAAAGCCGTATCCAGATCAGAGGCTGAATAAGGTAGAGAAGAGCGGTGTAAAGCAATTCGAGCATAGTAAATAGCTGACTTATGGATGTGCTGGGGATTCTATGTATTTAGCCTGGGCTTTACCATTACTTTTCCCATTTTTGCGCCAAATTGGCTCAGAAGCGAGGATTCCAGGCGCTGAACCCCATTATTTTTGCATTTTTACGCAATCCATTGAAATTTGCCGCCCTTGTCGCCCCAGACAATGGGAATGACCATTCACAAGAGAGGGGTAAATTAATATCTCTTTGAATTTATGATTAAAAAAATGATTGTGTATAAAAATTATTCGTATCGGATTGCTGCGAAAGAAGTGTTACACTAGCGCATCTAAAATGAGTGCGGTATTAGCCATCGGGTTGCTGTGAAGCCTGGGGCGGTAGCGTGCTTTTTTCTGCTTATTTATCCGGACAATTTCAACCAAAGAGTCGCTTGTGGAAAAGCCATTTCGAAGAATTCTGATTATAAAAATGCGTTTTCATGGAGACATGTTACTTACCACCCCTGTCATCAGTACGCTGAAGCAGAATTATCCCGATGCAAAAATCGATGTGCTTCTTTACCAGAACACCATACCGATATTGTCGGAAAATCCGGAGATTAATGCACTCTACGGCATCAGTAACAAAGGCGCAGGAACAAAAGAGAAGATTAAAAACGCGCTATCGCTAATCAAAAAATTGCGCGCTAACTCGTATGATCTGGTCGTCAATCTCACCGATCAGTGGAGCGTGGCGCTCATTGTGCGTTTTTTAAACGCAAAAACAAAAATCTCGCAGGATTTCGGTAATCGTCAGTCTGCTTTATGGAAAAAGAGCTTTACGCATTTAGTACCTTATGCGGGAGAACATGCTGTTGAGCGCACATTATCCGCGCTAAAGCCGTTAGCGTTAAAACAGTATGTCACGGAAACCACCATGAGCTATCGCCCGGAACATTGGGAAAACATGCGACAACAGCTCAAACAACTTGGCGTAACCCGACAATATGTTGTTATTCAACCTACGGCACGGCAGCTATTTAAGTGCTGGGATAATGATAAATTCTCGCAGGTTATTGATGCCGTGCAGCGCCGCGGTTATCAGGTTGTACTGACGTCAGGCCCGGTCGCAGACGAGATGGCCTGCGTGGATGCTATTGCACGCGGCTGTGAGACAAAACCGGTTACTGGTCTGGCGGGTAAAACTCGCTTTCCTGAATTGGGCGCGTTGATTGACCATGCGGATCTCTTTATCGGTGTTGATTCGGCCCCTGGTCATATTGCCGCAGCAGTCAAAACGCCGGTTATTTGCCTTTTCGGCGCGACGGATCATGTGTTCTGGCGTCCCTGGACCGACGACATCATTCAGTTTTGGGCAGGAAATTATCAGCCGATGCCTGAACGGCATGAGCTTGATCGTAATAAAAAATACCTTTCCGTGATTCCGGCTGAAGATGTTATCGCCGCGACGGAAAAAATGCTGCCGCATGAGGCACGCACCATAGATTTGGACAGCCTGCTATGAGAGTTGCCTTTTGCTTATATAAATATTTTCCTTTTGGCGGTCTGCAGCGTGATTTTATGCGCATTGCCCAAACCGTGGCGGCGCGAGGGCATCAGGTTCGTGTTTATACTCAGTCATGGGAAGGGGAATGCCCGGATAACTTTGAATTAATCCGCGTGCCGGTTAAATCCCGGACGAACCACGGTCGTAACGCAGAATATTATGCCTGGGTGCAACACCATTTGCGCGACCACCCTGTCGATCGGGTGGTTGGATTCAATAAGATGCCGGGCCTTGATGTGTATTACGCCGCAGACGTGTGTTACGCCGAAAAAGTCGCACAGGAAAAAGGATTTTTCTATCGCCTGACATCACGCTATCGGCATTATGCTGCTTTTGAACGCGCCACGTTTGAACACGGCAAGCCGACGCAACTATTAATGCTGACGAATAAGCAGATTGCTGACTTCCAAAAACATTATCAGACTGAAGCGGAGCGTTTCCATATTCTTCCTCCGGGGATTTACCCGGACAGAAAATATAGCCAACAGATCCCAAACAGTCGTCAAATTTATCGTCAGAAAAATGGTATCTCAGAACAGCAAAAATTACTGTTGCAAGTAGGGTCTGACTTTACCCGTAAAGGTGTGGATCGCTCTATTGAAGCGCTGGCATCGCTACCCGAATCTTTACGGCAAAATACGGTGCTCTATGTTGTCGGGCAGGATAAGCCGAAGAAGTTTGCAGCGCTGGCTGAAAGAAGCGGCGTCGGCACGAATGTGCATTTTTTCTCCGGACGTAATGATATCGCGGAGTTAATGGCGGCAGCCGACCTTTTACTGCATCCAGCCTATCAGGAAGCTGCTGGTATTGTTTTGCTGGAAGCCATTACTGCTGGTTTGCCGGTGCTGACAACCGCGGTGTGCGGTTATGCACATTATATTGTGGATGCAAACTGTGGCGAAGCGATGACTGAACCATTCCGCCAGGATGCGCTAAATGAGGTTTTACTCAAAGCGCTGACACAGCCTTCCTTACGCAGCGCCTGGGCTGAAAATGCGCGGTATTATGCTGATACCCAGGATTTATACAGCTTACCGGAGAAGGCCGCAGATATTATTACAGGTGATTTAGATGGTTGAGCTGAAAGCGCCGTTAACCACACTATGGCGCGGTAAAGATGCTTTTGAGGAAGTGAAAACGTTACAGGGCGAAGTGTTCAGAGAGCTGGAGACGCGTCGAACATTGCGGTTTGAGCTGGACGGCAAAAGCTACTTCCTGAAGTGGCATAAAGGCACTTCGCTGAAAGAAATTGTGAAGAACCTGATTTCGTTACGTATGCCTGTTCTGGGCGCTGACAGAGAATGGCACGCCATTCATCGTCTACATGAGCTGGGCGTTGATACGATGCACGGCGTTGGTTTTGGTGAAAAAGGCGTAAATCCGCTAACCAGAACATCATTTATTATCACCGAAGATTTAACGCCCACGATTAGCCTTGAAGACTACTGTGCTGACTGGGCTGTTAATCCACCGGACGCGCAGGTGAAGTGGATGATCATTAAGCGTGTTGCGACTATGGTACGTAAAATGCACGCCGGGGGAATTAACCATCGTGACTGTTATATTTGCCACTTTCTTCTGCATTTACCTTTCACAGGTCGTGAAGAGGATTTAAAAATCTCCGTAATCGACCTGCATCGCGCGCAGATACGTCAGCACGTTCCCCTTCGCTGGCGTGACAAGGATTTAATTGGGCTTTATTTTTCTTCAATGAATATTGGCCTGACTCAGCGAGATATATTCCGGTTTATGCGTGAGTATTTCTCTCTCCCCCTGCGAGATATTTTGCAAAAAGAATCGGGGTTGATTCATCAGGCGGATGTTAAAGCCGCTCGAATTAAAGAAAGAACAATAAGAAAAAATCTTTAAATTATTATACTGACTTATTATTTGATTTGGACTACATGTCATGAAAGTATTAATTATAAATGATACAGGTAACTCTTATCATTGGGGATGTTATGGAACATCGACTGCGATAAAAGAAAGTTTAAGGTTTCGTGGTATTAATGAAATAGTCACTTTCTCGTGCGAAGAAGGTAGTAAGATAGAAAACTCACCCAAAAAAAGTCTGCTTGTGTACAGTAAGAATAAGTTAATAAGGAGGTTAGCTAGCCATTATTATAGTAAACATCTTCGCAGGAAATTACCTGATTTATGGGATTCATTATTAAAAAGTGATTGCGTTATAATAAATGGTGAAGGAACTATTAATAGTATTCATACAGCAACAAGATTTATATTTTTTATAATTCACGTTGCAAAAGATGTACTTAAAAAAAAGGTTTATCTAATAAATCACTCTTGTTATCCTAAATTGGGTAATGAGAAACAAATTTATTATTATAAGTGTGCTTATTCACGATGTAATTATGTTGCGGCAAGAGAAAAAAAATCGCATGAATTAATTACTAATATATTAGGTATTGATGCTACTTTATCTTTTGATAGCTTGCCGTTACTTGTCAAAAAGGTTGAAAACGAAATTCCAGAAAGTTTGTATAAAGAAAAATACGTATGTTTATCTGGTGCGGTTAACTATAATAAAGAAAATTCATCTTTTATAGCTGGTGAGATTTTAAAGAAATATAAAAATCACAAATTAGTTTATCTTGTCGGCTCTCCATCTGGTATGAATAATGAGGAGCCAGATGTAATCGAAAGCCTGAAGAAATTTATGCCTGAACTAATTATTCATGATGCGAAGTCTTTTACTGAATGGCTATCTGTTATTAAGAACTCAGTAGTACTAATCTCAGGAAGGTACCATTATTCTATTGCGGCAATGTGTTTTGGTACACCAACAGTATGCTTTTCATCTAATACACCAAAATTGGATGAAATTAATAAGATGTTTAATTTACCAGACTGTGTCAGAACACATGATGAATTTACTAAAGCGCTTAACGAAATTGACAATTTAACATGGCAACCACTTTCTAAAGAGATGTCTGACTTAGCTGAATACAACTATAATTTCCTTTAATTTATTGAGGTTGATTAATAGGTTATTATAATATTAACTTTCTAATTCATAAGAATATTATGAAAATAACGTTCGTTGGCGAAGCGGTATCTGGCTTCGGAGGGATGGAAACCGTTATTAGCAACGTTATCCATACGTTTGAAAATAGCTCTCCGAAAATCAACTGTGAAATGTTTTTCTTTTGCCGTAATGACAAAATGGATAAAGCATGGCTAAAAGAGATTAAATATGCGCAATCATTCTCAAATATAAAATTAAGTTTTCTTCGTCGAGCTAAGCATGTTTATAATTTTAGTCAATGGTTGAAAGAAACGTCACCAGATATTGTGATATGTATTGATGTCATCTCATGTCTTTATGCCAATAAAGCACGAAAGAAAAGTGGTAAACAGTTTACTATTTTCTCGTGGCCGCATTTTTCGCTCGACCATAAAAAACATGCAGAATGTATAACGTACGCGGATTATCATCTGGCCATAAGTAGTGGTATTAAAGAACAGATGATGGCACGGGGTATCTCAGCGCAAAATATTAGCGTCGTTTATAATCCTGTCTCTATTAAAACAATCATTGTGCCGTCGCCTGAGCGCGATAAACCCGCTGTATTTCTCTATGTAGGGCGTCTTAAATTTGAAGGACAGAAAAGAGTTAAAGATTTATTTGATGGCTTAGCTCGTACGACAGGGGAATGGCAGCTACATATTATTGGTGATGGCTCAGATTTTGAAAAGTGCCAGGCCTATAGTCGGGAGCTTGGTATTGAGCAGCGTGTGATCTGGTATGGTTGGCAAAGCGAGCCGTGGCAAGTCGTACAGCAAAAAATAAAAAATGTCACCGCGTTACTACTTACCTCTGCATTTGAGGGATTTCCTATGACCCTGCTGGAAGCAATGTCATATGGAATTCCGTGTATTAGTTCTGATTGTATGTCTGGTCCGCGCGATATGATTAAACCCGGCTTGAATGGTGAGCTTTACACCCCGGGGGCTATAGATGATTTTGTAGGACACCTTAATCGCGTTATTTCTGGTGAAGTAAAATATCAGCATGATATTATTCCCGGCACGATTGAGAGATTTTACGATGTGCTATATTTTAAAAATTTTAATAATGCAATATTCTCGAAATTACAAAAGTGATCACTATGAGCAGAAAATATTTTGAAGAAGAAGTCATTCAACAGACTTTAGATTATAACTATGCACAACATAGTGATGCTGATAAATTTAATATAGCTTATGGGATTGATAAAAACTTTCTTTTTGGCTGTGGTGTCTCTATTGCATCGGTTTTCCTCGCTAACCCAGAGAAGGCGTTAGCTTTCCATGTTTTTACCGATTTCTTTGACTCTGAAGACCAGCAGCGATTTGAGGCATTAGCAAAACAGTACGCTACGCAGATTGTTGTTTACCTAATCGACTGTGAGCGCTTAAAATCGCTACCCAGTACCAAAAACTGGACCTATGCAACATACTTTAGATTCATTATCGCCGATTATTTTTCAGATAAAACAGATAGAGTACTTTATCTGGATGCAGATATTGCATGTAAGGGGAGTATTCAGGAGCTTATTGATCTTAACTTCGCTGAAAATGAGATTGCGGCTGTCGTTGCTGAAGGCGAGTTGGAATGGTGGACTAAGCGCTCGGTTAGCCTGGCAACGCCTGGGCTGGTTTCTGGCTATTTTAATGCCGGTTTTATTTTAATTAACATACCTCTTTGGACCGCAGAAAATATCTCTAAGAAAGCGATTGAAATGCTAAAAGATCCGGAGGTAGTACAGCGCATAACGCACCTTGATCAGGATGTATTAAATATATTGTTAGTGAATAAAGCGCGTTTTGTTGATAAAAAATTTAATACACAATTTAGTCTTAACTATGAATTAAAAGATTCAGTTATTAATCCAGTTGATGCTGAGACTGTATTTGTTCATTATATCGGACCAACGAAGCCCTGGCATAGTTGGGGGGCTTATCCTGTGTCACAATATTTTTTACAGGCTAAGAGCAACTCACCATGGTCTCATTGTGCACTTTTAAATCCAGTCACTAGTCATCAGTTACGTTATGCGGCAAAGCATATGTTTAATCAGAAGCATTATACTTCGGGTATAAATTATTATATAGCCTACTTTAAACGTAAACTTCTTGAATAAAACCCATAGGTGATGTAATGGATTCATTTCCTGAGATAGAAATAGCTGAATATAAAGTTTTTGATGAAAGTAATAATAATAATGATGATAACGTATTAAACATTTCTTATGGTGTTGATGAAAACTATCTTGATGGTGTGGGGGTATCAATTGCTTCAGTTGTATTAAATAATAATATCCCGCTCGCTTTCCATATTATTTGTGATTTATACTCCCCGTGTTTTGTAAAATATATAGAGCGTTTAGCCGTACAGCATCACATAAAAATTTCTCTTTATCTTATTAAAGTAGAAAGCCTTGAGGTATTGCCTCAAACTAAAGTATGGTCGAGAGCAATGTATTTTCGTTTATTTGCTTTCGATTATCTCAGCAAGAAGGTAAACACATTACTTTATTTGGATGCCGATGTTGTATGCAAAGGATCTTTGCAAGATCTTTTACAGCTTGATCTGACAGAGAAGATCGCTGCGGTCGTAAAAGATGTTGATTCCATCCAGAATAAGGTAAATGAGAGATTAAGAGCATTTAATTTACAAGGTGGTTATTTTAACTCCGGCGTGGTTTTTGTTAACCTGAAATTATGGAAAGAGAATGCCTTAACTGAAAAGGCATTTTTACTTCTGGCAGGTAAAGAGGCTGACTCTTTTAAATATCCCGATCAGGATGTTCTGAATATTCTCCTACAGGATAAAGTCATTTTTCTTCCGCGACCGTATAATACCATTTATACTATCAAAAGTGAGTTGAAAGATAAGTCACATAAAAAATATAGCAATATAATTAATGATAATACTATTTTAATTCATTATACGGGCGCTACAAAACCATGGCATGCCTGGGCAAATTATCCTTCAGTTATCTATTATAAAAATGCACGACTGAATTCGCCCTGGAAAGATTTTCCCGCAAAAGATGCGCGTACCATAGTTGAATTTAAGAAGCGATATAAACATCTTCTCGTGCAGGGGCATTATTTTAAAGGCCTTCTGGCTGGAAGCGCATATCTTTATCGTAAAATTTTCCACAAATAATTTCCTTCCCTAAATCTCCATTATGATTATTGAAAAAAAGGTTAAAAACTATACCGTCTTTGTCAAAAAAGACGGTGAAAAATACATTGAGATATTCAAAGATTTTCTATCTTATAATCATCAGATTATTAAAGTCTTCCGTAATATAGAAGATACAAAAGTTGTATTGATTAATACAGACTACGGAAAATATATTCTCAAAGTATTTAGTCCAAAAGTAAAAAATACTGAACGATTTTTCAAATCGTTAGTAAAAGGAGATTACTACGAAAAGCTTTTTCATCAGACAGATCGTGTGCGGCGTGAAGGGTTTGCGGCGCTTAATGATTTTTACCTGCTGGCGGAAATTAAAACATTACGCTATGTAAAAACATACGTGATGATAATTGAGTATATTGAAGGTATTGAACTTGTTGATATGCCAGAAATTTCTGACGAGGTGAGAGGGAAAATCAAACAGTCGATATATTCCCTGCATCAGCATGGTATGGTTTCGGGCGATCCCCATAAAGGTAACTTTATCCTGCAAGGCAATGAGATCAGAATTATCGATTTGTCCGGAAAAAGACCTTCCAGGCAACGAAAAGCAAAGGATCGTATTGATTTAGAAAGACATTATGGTATCAAAAATAATGTGAGAGATATCGGATTTTACTTATTGATTTATAAGAAAAAACTTCGAAATTTCCTTCGTCGTATTAAGGGTAAGGAAAAGCGCTGACCAATGTAGCACGTTTGGTTTAATTTAAGGGGCTGACTGACTTTTATTTGCTGCAGCGTTATGACATACTTGAGAGAATTTGAGATGTAATATTAGTTATTGAATATAACATTTATTTATAGGTTGCATGATAAACATACGAGTTTTTTATGGGCAGCGTTAATTTCATAACTCACGCCGATGTTCTGCAACTTATTGCGAAAAGAACGGCTGAAGATTGTATTATTTTTCTTTCTGGTCCTACGTCCAGAAAGACGCCGCTGTCCTTGTTACGAATGAAAGATGTCATTGCAGTCAATGGTTCTGTTCAATATTTGCTAAACAATAACGTCAAGCCATTTTTGTACCTTCTGACGGATGTTCGCTTCCTCCATCGTCGGCGCGAAGATTTTTATAACTTTAGCCGTAACAGTCAGTTTACTATCGTCAATCTTGATGTGTACGAACAGGCTTCAGTGGATGATCAAAAATATATTGAAGAAAACTGTTTAATTATTCGCTCCTTTTATCGCCGAGAAAAAGGGGGTTTTTTAAAGAAAATTAAATTTAATATCCTCAAGCGGGTTCATAAAGCATTACTTATTTCAGTTCCTCTTTCGAAAAGAGGGCGACTGGCTGGATTTTGCAAGGATATCAGCATCGGATATTGCTCTTGCCATACTATTGCTTATACCGCTATTCAGGTTGCCTATTCCCTCAAGTATGGCCGTATTATATGTTCTGGGCTTGACTTAACAGGGAGTTGCCCACGTTTCTATGACGAATCTACCAGCCCTATGCCATCTGAGCTTAGTAAAGACCTGTTTAAAATACTGCCATTTTTTACTTTTATGAGAAAAAATGTGAGTGATTTAAATATCTTTAATTTATCAGATGATACTGCAATTCATTACGATATTATTCCATATATTACAGCCTCGGAACTTGAGGATGAAATATATTACGATAAAATTGTCTAGACACTAGATAAATAATTATTTTGCGTTGCTTCGGCACGCATTTCTTTTTCTATAAAATTTCTTTTTCTATAAAGTTAACTATTCTGGATTATAGCTATTATGATTAAAAAAATCATATTTACTGTTACTCCTATATTTTCAATTCCTCCTCGTGGTGCGGCTGCGGTAGAAACCTGGATTTACCAGGTTGCAAAACGACTATCAATACCGAGTGCTATTGCTTGTATAAAGAATGCTGGCTATCCTGAATATAATAAAATAAACGATAACTGTGATATTCATTACATTGGGTTTAGTCAAGTTTATAAGCGTCTTTTTCAGAAATGGACTCGTCTCGACCCACTACCCTATTCCCAGCGCGTCCTTAATATTAGAGATAAAGTGACTACCCAGGAAGATAGCGTCATTGTTATTCATAATAGTATGAAACTGTATCGGCAGATCAGAGAGCGCAATCCAAATGCAAAACTGGTTATGCACATGCATAACGCATTTGAACCAGAACTTCCTGATAACGATGCAAAAATTATCGTGCCCAGTCAGTTTCTTAAAGCGTTTTATGAAGAAAGATTGCCTGCCGCTGCTGTTAGTATTGTGCCTAATGGTTTTTGTGCTGAGACTTATAAAAGAAACCCACAAGATAATCTTCGTCAGCAATTAAATATTGCGGAAGATGCCACCGTTCTCTTATATGCCGGGAGAATTTCGCCTGATAAAGGCATCCTGTTGCTTTTGCAGGCGTTCAAAAAATTACGTACCTTAAGAAGTAATATTAAACTTGTCGTTGTTGGCGACCCTTATGCAAGCCGCAAGGGTGAAAAAGCAGAGTATCAAAAGAAAGTACTGGACGCCGCAAAAGAGATTGGAACTGATTGTATTATGGCTGGGGGGCAATCTCCTGACCAGATGCATAACTTCTATCATATAGCCGATCTGGTTATTGTGCCATCTCAGGTTGAAGAAGCATTTTGCATGGTGGCTGTAGAAGCGATGGCAGCAGGAAAAGCGGTTCTTGCCAGCAAAAAAGGGGGGATTAGCGAATTTGTGTTAGATGGCATAACGGGCTATCACCTCGCAGAACCTATGTCGAGCGACAGTATAATTAATGATATTAACCGTGCGCTTGCTGATAAGGAACGCCACCAGATTGCCGAAAAAGCAAAATCCCTGGTGTTTTCAAAATACAGTTGGGAAAATGTAGCGCAGCGTTTCGAGGAACAAATGAAAAACTGGTTTGATAAGTGATTGAGTCCTGATGATGGAAAACGCGCTGATACCGTAATAAGTATCAGCGCGTTTTTTTATCTATTTCTTAGCGCCAGCAGAAAACCGGTAATGATACCAATTTGAGCAATATCGACCTGTTCAAAATTGCCACGAACGATATAAAAACCGACGAAAGATAAAAATAGCAAGAGATGAGCATTGTAGGGGCTTATCTCTACTTTCCTGAAGGTAGAGCTGGCTGTTTCCCTAATGATAGCGCCATATAAATAGGCCAGGCTCGCCAGACCCAATATGCCTGCACTAAACCAGATGTACAGAATGGTATTATGCGGACCGATAGATTCTTTAAAGGTCCACGTTGGATAATCGACAACGCGTTTATTATAAACACCATCATACACATCATTACCATAGCCGTAGCCCTTGATCGGGTTTTCCTGAATCAGTATCCACGCGGTGCCCTGGGTTCCGTTAGTATAACGATATGAGCTATCTGTCTGCTGTAATTTATACAGTAAATGTTCTGGGTCTGGTTTGTTATTATGTTGAGTGATAACCAAAGCGCCGATAATGGCTAATAAAATGGCACCAACTCCTATTAACTTCCATTGGCGGTTCAGTATTGCCCACAGAACACCTACTATAAGCACCGCCAACCATGCCCCTCGCGATAGGGTTCCCAGGATAAAGAAAAGATAGATAGCGCTAAGCACCAAAAAAACCAACTTAATTGCATTTTTTCTAAACAGCCAAATATTCAATAATGCTGGAAATAAGAAAACCATGGAATCGGACATATGTCGATGCGCATAGCTCATGAATGGCATAATCCCTTTATTATAGTCCTCGATATATAGAATACTCTCTGCAAGGCAGCGAAGTCCTAAACTTGTTAAAAAGGAGAAAAGTACTATTTTCGCAACCGTTTCTTTTGTTTCATCTTTTAATAGTACGGGAATTAATAAAGTATATAATAAGAAACCCTCCAGTACCGTATTTTCAAATTCCTTGAAACTTTCTTTCATATCTGGCGATATGAGTATGGAATAAACAAGGATTAATGATAATACTGCTACGCTATAAAATACGCTATTTTTGAAAAGAGGGGGGAAACTTTTCGGTGAGCGTGAGACCTGATAAATCGCGGTGATAACCATAAGTATGATTATCAAATGTTTATAACGCGTAATACCATCCAGAAAATACGTGGCAACAAAAAGAAAAACCAGCGCTTTATTCCAGATCGGTTTCCATTTCTCTTTATTTAACGTTAATGATGTGGTTAGCATCTTTTCTCCACAATAGGTTTGGGATGAGACAGAGTCTCTTTAATGAATCTTTCCAAATACGCTTGTGGCATCTAAATTCGCCAGGTTCTGTTCTGGTGAGCAGCATGCCATTTGGTTCTTCCCATAACCTCCAATTAACCCAGGGTCCGTTGGGCCATATAGCGTAATATTCGGTCTGTCGAGCGCGGCGGTGAGATGGCTCAGGCCGGTATCAACCGATACGACAAATTTTGCGCCAGCCAGCACTCTGGCGACCTCCTCCAGGCTCATGCGCGGTAACACATCCACATAGTCAAAGCCTTCGGCCAGTCGTTTAGCACGGGCCTCCTCATGAGGCGCGCCCCAGGGAAGTTTTATCCGTAATCCGGTGTTGCCCACCATACCGATAAGCTCGCGCCAGTTTGCTTCCGGCCAGTGTTTATCATCGCGGGTCGTGGCATGTAAAAACACCGCATACGGATCGCTAACCGCCTGCTGGCAATGCAGAAAATGTTTTGCGATGGCATAATCGCCCTGCGACTGCGGTTTATCGTATCCCAGGCTTTTGGCGAACAGCTCGCGCGTCCGTTCAACCGCATGTTGTTGCTTTGCGATATGGTGTTTACGGTTATAAAACAGGCTGGCCAGCGGTTCGCGGGCGGTACTCCAGTCCATACCGTGCTTTATCCCATGCGCCAGACGCGTCACCAGCGCCGCGCTTTTCACCAGCCCCTGCGCATCAATCACAGCGTCGTATTGGTATGCGCATACCGCCCGATGAAAGGCTGTGCGTTCCGCTTTAATGGGCGCGGAAAACCAGGCTTTGCGCCAACGGCGAATAGCGACGGGAATCACGCGATCGACAGCACTGTGCCAGGACGGAATTTGCGCAAACCCTTCTTCGACAACCCAATCAAATTGAATCCCCGGAATCGCCTGTTGCGCGTCGGTAAGCGCAGGCAGGGTATGTAATACGTCGCCCATCGATGATGTTTTAACGATCAAAACCCGCATTAAACGCCCTCTTCCGACAACAGCGAATGAAGCTCTTCCAGAACCCGCTGCGGCGTGATATCGATCAGGCTCTGGTGATAGCCTTGCGCCGTATCACCTTTACGCACTTTGTGATAACCCGTAATGAGACGAATCACCCGGGCCTTATGAGACAGCGGCGGCGTGAAATCCGGGCTACTTGGGCCATACAAGGCGACCAGCGGGCGGTCGAGCGCCGCCGCGACGTGCATCAGTCCGGAATCGTTGGTGACGATGGCTTTACAGGCGGCTATCAGAATGACGGCCTGTTCCAGCTGGGTTTCCCCCGCCAGGTTGCGACACCATGCCTGCTGCTCGCTATTCAGCGCCGCCAGGATCTCATTTCCGGCTTCATGGTCTTTTGCCGAGCCAAACAGCACGACCTGATACCCTTCGTTAATGAGCTGTTTTGCCAGTTCGGCGTAGTGATAGTGCGGCCAACGTTTTGCCGGGCCAAATTCCGCGCCGGGGCAAAAGCCGATCAGAGGACGTTCAGAAGATAGTGAAAAGTCGCTGCACATCAGCGACTTTTCACCCTCGCTAACCTGGAGCTGTGGCCAGAGTAGCGGCTGCGGCAGATCTTTCGCCGTGCGCATCACGCCCTTGTCATAAGCCAGCGCCACGTAGCGCTCCACCATCAGCGGCCAGGCGTCTTTATCAAGGACGCGCGCATCGTTCAGCAGGCCATAGCGCATTTCGCCGCGCCAGCCAGTACGGTGCGGGATATTGGCAAAGAAAGGAATCAGCGCCGATTTAAACGAATTTGGCAACACCCAGGCGCGATCGTAGCGCTTCTCTCGCAGGCTATGGCCCAATCTGCGGCGCTCGCCGATTTCCAGCGCGCCGTGGCCCAACGGCATGGGTATCGCCTCGTTAACTTCCGGCATACGCGATAATAACGGACGACACCAGGCTGGCGCCATCACGTCGATTATCGCCTGGGGATAGCGCGCTTTAAGCGTGCGATAGAGACTTTGCGACATCATCATGTCGCCCACCCAGGACGGGCCAATGACCAAAATTTTCATACTTACGCGTCGCGGTTCAGCCAGGCCATATACTCCGTGACGCCTTCGGCGACGGTCTTAAAGGGTTTGTCGTAGCCCGCGTTGCGCAGATTGGTTAAATCCGCCTGCGTAAACGCCTGATAGCGGCCTTTCAGCTTATCCGGGAACGGAATGTATTCAATGCTGCCTTTTTTATGGTATGCCAGCGTCGCGTCGGCGACGGCCTGGAAAGATTCTGCACGGCCTGTGCCCAGGTTAAAGATGCCGGACTTGCCGCTTTCCAGGAACCACAGGTTAACGGCGGCCACATCGCCCACGTAAACGAAGTCGCGCTTGAAGTTTTCGCTGCCTTCAAACAGTTTCGGGCTTTCGCCGTTGTTTAACTGTGTATTCAGATGAAATGCCACGCTTGCCATGCTGCCTTTATGGCCTTCACGTGGTCCATAGACGTTGAAATAGCGGAAACCGACAATCTGCGAGTTCGCTTCTGGCAGGATCTGGCGCACGTATTCATCAAACAGGAATTTAGAATAGCCGTAAACGTTAAGCGGTTTTTCGTATTCGCGCGATTCGATGAAATCAGACGTGCGACCGCCATAGGTGGCGGCAGAAGAGGCGTAGAGGAACGGGATTTCGCGCTCAAGACAATAGTGCAGTAGCTCTTTGGAGTATTGATAGTTATTATCCATCATATACTTGCCGTCCCACTCGGTGGTGGAAGAGCAGGCGCCTTCATGGAAAATAGCTTCGATATCGCCGAGCTCTTCTCCGGACATAATCTGGATCAGGAAATCTTCCTTATCCATATAGTCAGCAATGTTCAGATCCACCAGGTTTACAAACTTGGTGCCGTCTTTCAGGTTATCCACCACCAGAATATCGGTGATACCTTTATCATTCAGGGCCTTAACGATATTGCTGCCGATAAAGCCCGCGCCGCCGGTAACGATGATCATAACTGTAACCTTTGAATTATGGTGTCAGAGACTGTCTCAGACATGAATGCTCTTATCATAACACTATTCATCCATTCACTGATAACCCGTGAGGATACGCGTGATTTATGCTGCATTTTAAAGAAGTGATGACGCGTCATCTCGTATCAACGTATCGCTTTGGGTAATATGTGCTGAAATTTGCCCAGTCTGGAGAATCGCAATGCGTGGGGATTTTTACAAACAGTTAACCAACGATCTGGAAACCGCCCGGGCGGAAGGATTGTTTAAAGAAGAGCGCATTATTACGTCTGCGCAGCAGGCGGATATCACCGTGGCGGATGGAAGCCACGTTATTAACTTTTGCGCCAATAACTATCTCGGGCTGGCGAATCACCCTGAGCTGATTAATGCCGCAAAAGCGGGCATGGACAGCCACGGTTTCGGTATGGCGTCCGTGCGTTTTATCTGCGGCACCCAGGACAGCCACAAAGCGCTGGAGCAAAAGCTGGCAAGCTTCCTCGGCATGGAAGATGCGATTCTGTACTCCTCCTGTTTCGATGCTAACGGCGGCTTGTTTGAGACGTTGCTGGGCGCGGAAGACGCTATTATTTCCGACGCGCTGAATCACGCGTCTATCATTGACGGCGTGCGTTTGTGTAAAGCGAAGCGCTATCGCTATGCCAACAACGATATGGCAGAGCTGGAAGCGCGGCTGAAAGAGGCGCGTGAGGCCGGCGCGCGTCATGTCCTGATCGCCACCGACGGCGTGTTCTCAATGGATGGCGTCATCGCCAATCTGAAAGGCGTCTGTGATCTGGCCGATAAATACGATGCGCTGGTGATGGTTGATGATTCTCACGCGGTAGGCTTTGTCGGCGAAAACGGTCGTGGTTCCCATGAATACTGCGACGTAATGGGCCGCGTAGATATTATTACCGGTACGCTGGGCAAAGCGTTAGGCGGCGCATCCGGCGGCTATACCGCGGCGCGTAAAGAGGTCGTTGAGTGGTTGCGTCAGCGTTCCCGCCCATATCTGTTCTCCAACTCCCTGGCGCCGGCGATCGTGGCGGCTTCTATTAAAGTGTTAGAGATGGTGGAAGCGGGCGCAGAACTGCGCGATCGCTTGTGGGCGAACGCCCGGCAGTTCCGTGAGCAGATGTCTGCCGCGGGATTTACGCTGGCAGGCGCGGATCACGCCATCATCCCGGTAATGCTGGGAGATGCGGTTGTCGCGCAGAAATTTGCCCGCGAACTGCAAAAAGAGGGCATTTACGTTACCGGTTTCTTCTATCCGGTCGTACCAAAAGGTCAGGCGCGTATTCGTACCCAGATGTCTGCGGCGCATACGCCTGAGCAAATTACGCGTGCGGTAGACGCGTTCACGCGTATTGGTAAACAACTGGGCGTGATTGCCTGAGGATGTAAGATGAAAGCGTTATCCAAACTGAAAGCGGAAGAGGGCATCTGGATGACCGACGTTCCGGAACCGGAAGTCGGCCATAACGATTTGCTGATTAAAATCCGTAAAACAGCCATCTGCGGTACTGACGTTCACATCTATAACTGGGATGACTGGTCGCAAAAAACCATCCCGGTTCCGATGGTCGTGGGGCATGAATATGTCGGCGAAGTGGTCGGCATCGGTCAGGAAGTGAAAGGCTTTAAAATCGGCGATCGCGTCTCCGGCGAAGGTCATATCACCTGCGGTCATTGCCGCAACTGCCGTGGCGGTCGTACTCACCTGTGTCGTAACACCACCGGCGTGGGCGTCAACCGTCCCGGCTGCTTCGCGGAATACCTGGTCATCCCGGCGTTCAATGCGTTTAAAATCCCGGATAACATTTCTGATGATTTAGCCTCTATTTTCGACCCGTTTGGTAATGCGGTGCATACGGCGTTGTCTTTCGATCTGGTCGGCGAAGATGTACTGGTATCGGGGGCGGGGCCAATCGGCGTAATGGCCGCCGCGGTGGCGAAACATGTCGGCGCGCGTCATGTGGTGATTACTGACGTCAATGAATACCGTCTGGAGCTGGCGCGTAAAATGGGCGTCACCCGCGCGGTCAACGTCGCGAAAGAGAGCCTGAACGACGTCATGGCGGAGCTGGGAATGACCGAAGGATTCGATGTGGGTCTGGAGATGTCCGGCGCGCCGCCGGCGTTTCGTACCATGCTGGACACCATGAATCACGGCGGTCGTATTGCGATGCTGGGGATTCCGCCATCAGATATGTCTATCGACTGGACAAAAGTCATCTTTAAGGGCTTGTTCATTAAAGGTATTTATGGTCGTGAGATGTTCGAAACGTGGTACAAAATGGCGGCGCTGATCCAGTCCGGTCTGGATCTGTCACCGATTATCACCCATCGTTTCTCTATTGATGATTTCCAGAAAGGTTTTGACGCCATGCGTTCAGGCCAGTCAGGAAAAGTTATTCTGAGCTGGGATTAATATGTATAGAGACCCGATAATTTTATCGGGTCTGATATACGTTTCATCGTAAAAGGTTGGTGTCATTCGCCAACCTTTTTTGTTAGGGAAAATCTGGAAAGCCGTAAAGAATTGTCATAGACATCAAGCATTCGTAATTGCGCTTTACTCTTATTTTACTCGCTAACGTCACGCTCTACTCTGAGTTTTGTGCTTGCTTTTTACTGTAAAAATTAATTATGGCGGCTTAATAGTTTCTTAATAGAGCCACAGTATAAAGGCAGGGTAAATTAAGGTTTTTCTGGTAATCGTTATGAAAAATAGTAAAACCAAAGTGAGTATCATTGTCCCGTTATATAATGCGGGAGCGGATTTTAATGCTTGCATGGCGTCGTTAATCGCGCAAACGTGGTCGGCGCTGGAAATTATTATTGTGAATGATGGATCGACGGATCATTCCGTTGAGATAGCAAAACATTACGCGGAACATTACCCGCATGTTCGACTGCTTCATCAGGCCAATGCTGGCGCATCTGTCGCCCGTAATCTTGGCCTGCAAGCGGCGACCGGCGATTACGTCGCCTTTGTTGATGCAGATGACCTGGTCTATCCGAAGATGTATGAAACGCTGATGACCATGGCGCTTAACGATGATCTGGACGTTGCGCAGTGCAACGCGGACTGGTGCGTCCGAAAAACCGGGCACGCCTGGCAATCTATTCCGACCGATCGTCTGCGCTCCACCGGAGTATTAAGTGGACCGGATTGGTTGCGTATGGCGCTGGCCTCGCGGCGCTGGACGCATGTTGTCTGGATGGGCGTTTATCGACGTGCGCTGATTATCGATAACAATATTACTTTCGTTCCCGGACTACATCATCAGGACATATTATGGTCGACGGAAGTTATGTTTAATGCCACGCGCGTACGTTATACCGAACAATCATTATATAAATATTTCCTGCATGATAATTCGGTAAGCCGTTTGCAAAGACAAGGCAATAAAAATCTTAATTATCAGCGGCATTATATTAAAATTACGCGATTATTAGAAAAGCTCAATCGTGATTATGCCAGTCGTATTCCGATTTACCCGGAATTTCGCCAGCAAATTACCTGGGAAGCGTTACGTGTTTGTCATGCGGTACGTAAAGAGCCTGATATTTTGACCCGCCAGCGTATGATTGCCGAAATTTTTACTTCTGGCATGTATAGACGGATGATGGCTAACGTCCGCAGCGCGAAAGCAGCTTATCAGACGCTGCTCTGGTCCTTCCGGCTGTGGCAATGGCGCGACAAAACCTTGTCGCACCGTCGTATGGCCCGTAAGGCGCTCAATCTGTCTTAGCGCTCACGTTTTTAGGCGCGGCGATTTTCCCCCAGCCTTGCCACTGATGCTGGAACCAGACAACCACGGAACTTTGCGTAATGCTCTCGCCGATGACGCTGAAAAAGCGCGTAGCGTAGACCGGTTGCAGCGGTTTTTTCGGCTTGCACATCTTCACGCCGCGGAAGGGATTGCGCGGTGCGTCAATTTTCTGCGGCGTTACACCAGGTCGGGACGTATCTACCTGCGGTTCGTTGAGCAGGCTGCCCGGACGTACCAGGGTGATATCCGCCGGCAGGCGATAAACCATCTGTTGCAGCACGCGAACCGTTGCGGGATGCGGATGACCAATCGCGATAGCGGAACCGTTGCGACGGGCCAGTTCGATAGCGCGATTAAACTGACGGCGGATATCCGCCTCGTTTTGCGTATCGTCGAGGAACACTTTGCGCTTGATCACTTTCACACCCGTACCGGATGCCGCGCGCATCGCCTGGCTATTGCCAATCGTCATGCTGTCGAGAAAATAGAGATTGTAATGTTCCAGCGCCTGCATAACTTTTTGCATACCGAACAGGCTGGAAGTCATTGCGCTGCCCATGTGGTTATTAAGCCCGACGGCATACGGCACGTTGTTTACCGCCTCGCGGATAATGCGCTCGATCTCATCGCTGCTCATATCTGGTCGCAGCGTATCCTTCTCCAGCGGCTGTTTGCTTAGCGGCGCCATCGGCAGATGGATTAACACCTCATGCCCGCTATTGTGCGCTTTAGTTGCCATTTCGCGCGCGTGCGGCGCGTTGGGCAGTACGGCGACGGAGATGTTTGGCGGCAGCGCCAGAACCTGGTTTTCCGTGTGCGGGCGATAGCCAAAATCATCAATCACGATGGCGAGCTTGCCAGCGAAAACGGGATGTGCAAACGCCAGCAAAGTGGCCAGCGTGAGAATGGAGCGACGAAACTGAGGCAAAACTTATCTTCCCAACCACGGCTGTGGATTGACGGCCTGACCCTGGCGACGAATTTCGAAATAAAGCGAGGGTCTGCCCTGACCGCCGCTACTGCCCACAAGGGCGATAGGTTGTCCGGCGCGCACCTGCGCGCCTACGCTGACCAACGCGCTCTGATTATAGCCGTAAAGGCTCATATCGCCTTTACCATGCTCCACGACCACCACCAGGCCATAGCCTTGCAGCCAGTCCGCCAGAATCACCCTGCCGTCGGCGATGGCTTTGACCTCGGTGCCTTCCGACGCGCCGATCACCATCCCCTTCCAACGTAGCTCACCCTGCAGCCGTTCGCCATAGCGATGCAATATCGGGCCGCGTACCGGCCAGTATGCCTGACCGCGAGGCGCGCCCAGACCGCCGGTGCGGGACATTAGCGAACGCTCGCTTTCCGTCGGCTTATAGGTGCTGCCTTTACGCGAGGCTTCCTGCTGCTTATCGCGTACCGCCTGCGCTTCGCGGGCTTCACGCTCCGCTCGCGCTTTGGCCGCCGCTTCCGCCCGCGCGATACTGTTGCGTAGGCGTGATTCGTTGGCGCGTAGTTCGCTTAACTGTTGCTGGCCTTGCTGAATAGACGACTCCAGTCCGGCAAGCGTTTTCTTACGTTCATTACGCGCCTGCTCCAGCTTCGCCTGCTGGGCGCGCTGTTCATACAGCAACGTTTGTTGTTGGCTTTGCTTCTCTTCCAGCTCGGCTTTTTGCGTGGCGACCTGTTCGCGAGTCTGTTTCAGTTCGGCGATAGTCTCCTGGCGCGCCTGGTTCAGATAGCCGAAGTAGGCCTGCAGGCGTTGCCCACGCTGGCTCTCTTCTCCGCTAAGAATAAGCTGAATGCCGGTGTGTTCGCCCTGGCGGAAAGCGGCGTCCAACTGCGCGGCGAGATTACGCTCCTGGCTGGCTTTTTGCTGCTCCAGTTTGGCAATTGAGGCGTTCATCTCATCAATTTGCGCGTTTAACTGATCCAGAGTGCTTTGCGTTTCGCGCAACTTACGTGCTGCGGCCGAGATGGCCTCTTCCTGGGCTTTCAGTTGTGCCAGGAGGCTGGCGCGCTGTTGCTGCTGCTGGCGTACGTCGCGTTCTTTCGCGGCGATATCGGCCTGAATAGATTTGAGTTGATCGCGGTCATCCGCGTGGGCGGAAAAGGCGCACAACAATACGCCAGCGCTAAGTACGCTGGCGTAGAACAAAGGCCTGACTGAAAACGTTCTTGGTTTCACGGCCTGTTGAATGGTGTTAATCGCCTTTCCCCTCATGGGGAGGGATTATTCCACGATGAACAGCGGCTTACCAGTCATCTCTTGCGGGATTTCCATCCCCATCAGCGACAGCATGGTAGGCGCAATGTCTGAAAGTTTGCCGCCTTCAACCGCCTTCACGTTTTTCTCGCCGACATAAATCAGCGGCACCGGCAGGTTGGTGTGGGCGGTATGCGCCTGACCGGTCGCCGGATCGCGCATCTGCTCCGCGTTGCCGTGGTCCGCGGTAATCAACAGTTGTCCACCAACGGACTCAACCGCTTTTGTTACCTGGTCAATGCAGTTATCCAACGCTTCCACCGCTTTGATGGCGGCTTCCATCACGCCGGTATGACCGACCATATCGCCGTTTGGATAGTTACAAATGATGGTGTCGTATTTACCGCTTTCGATCGCCGCGACCAATTTTTCAGTCAATTCTGCAGAGCTCATTTCCGGTTGCAGGTCATAAGTGGCCACTTTCGGGGAGTTGATCAGAATGCGCTCTTCACCAGCAAACGGTTCTTCTACGCCGCCGTTAAAGAAAAAGGTTACGTGCGCATATTTTTCCGTTTCGGAAATACGCAGCTGAGTTTTGTCGTTTTTCGCCATCCATTCGCCAAAGGTATTCGCCAGCGACGCTGGTGGGTAGGCAACGGCAGTTTTGATGTCGGCGGCGTATTCGGTCAGCATCACGAAGTTCAGATTAACCACTTTCTTACGCGCAAAGCCGTCGAAATCAGCATTAACGAAAGCGCGGGTAATTTCGCGCGCGCGGTCAGCGCGGAAGTTCATGAAAATCAGCGTGTCGCCGTCTTCCATCGCCGCATCAGCCTGGCCCTCGGCGCGGATAACGGTCGCTTTGACAAACTCATCGTTTTCATCACGAGCGTAAGCGGCCTGCAGGCCAGCCACAGCGGTATCCGCCTGGAATTCGCCCTGGGCCAGGGTCATCAGATCATACGCTTTTTCCACGCGATCCCAACGGTTGTCGCGGTCCATAGCGTAGTAACGACCGACGATAGACGCCACGCGGCCTTTGCCCAGCGCGGCGAATTTGTCTTCGAATTTTTTCAGCGAGGCTTCAGCGCTGCGCGGCGGCGTGTCGCGACCGTCGAGGAAGGCGTGCAGATAGATTTTTTCTGCGCCGCGCTCTGCAGCCAGTTCCACCATCGCCATAATGTGATCTTCGTGGCTGTGGACGCCGCCCGCGGACAGCAGACCCATAATATGAACCGCTTTATCGGCGTTTTTCGCCTGGTCTACCGCATTGGTCAGGACTGGGTTAGCAAAGAAAGTACGTTCTTTAATTTCAACGTCCAGACGCGTCAGGTCCTGATAAACGATGCGGCCTGCGCCCAGGTTAACGTGGCCCACTTCGGAGTTGCCCATCTGGCGGTCAGGCAGACCCACTTCCAGACCGGATGCGTCGATCAGGGTATGCGGACGTTTTGCCCACAGAGCATCCATCACCGGGGTTTTGGCGTTTAAGATAGCGTTATCCTGCTGTTCTTCACGGTAGCCGTAGCCATCCAGAATCACCAGTACCATAGGTTTTTTAGAAACCGACATTGCGACAACCTCATACTCAATAGACAAAATAATTGCGTAATTTTACTACAGCTGAATCGATAAAATAGCCTCAGAAGATCAAAGAAAGGGATCGCGCTGGCGTGAGAAGGCAAGTAATAGCGTGATTTTTTTTCGTAGCGCCCCGCAAAAATGCATTCCAGTGCACGCTCTGGCTGTATTTGCGCCACTGCACAGGTATACTCCTTTCCTGGTTTTTTAATCACTACGTCGGGAGTTGTTACCCCCCATGCAAGAAATTATGCAATTTGTTGGCCGTCATCCCATACTGAGTATCGCCTGGATTGCGTTACTGGTGGCGGTTTTATTTACCACGTTCAAAGGTCTGACTTCAAAAGTTAAGGTGATTACACGCGGCGAAGCCACGCGCCTTATCAACAAAGAGGACGCCGTTGTTGTGGATTTACGTCAACGTGACGATTTCCGTAAAGGCCATATCGCTGGCGCGACCAATTTGCTGCCGAGCGAAATCAAAGCCAACAATGTTGGCGAACTGGAAAAGCACAAAGACAAGCCGATTATCGTGGTCGACGGTTCTGGTATGCAGTGCCAGGAATCCGCTAACGCGCTGACAAAAGCCGGCTTTGAAAAGGTCTTTGTGTTGAAAGAAGGCGTAGCAGGCTGGAGCGGCGAGAATCTGCCTCTGGTGCGCGGTAAGTGATTACCCGTCGTTTTCATGACGCAAGGGGAATGACTTGCCCTTGCGTCGACATGAAATCCATCGGGTAAAAAACAGGAGCGAAGTCATGGCCAATATTGAAATCTACACCAAAGCAACCTGTCCGTTTTGCCATCGTGCAAAGGCGCTGTTAAACAGCAAGGGCGTGAGTTTCCAGGAAATTGCGATTGACGGCGACGCCGTGAAGCGTGAAGAGATGATCAAACGTAGTGGCCGAACGACGGTTCCGCAAATTTTTATTGATGCACAGCACATTGGCGGTTGTGACGACTTGTATGCGCTGGATGCGCGTGGTGGACTGGATCCGCTGTTGCGTTAAGGCGTACTCAAGTATTTAAGGACAACACTAAAGGGTTTTACACATGTCAGAACAAAATAACACTGAAATGGCTTTCCAGATCCAACGTATCTATACCAAGGATGTTTCTTTCGAAGCGCCAAACGCACCGCATGTTTTCCAGAAAGATTGGCAGCCAGAGGTTAAACTGGATCTTGATACGGCATCTTCCCAACTGGCGGATGACGTTTATGAAGTTGTGCTGCGTGTTACCGTAACGGCTTCCCTGGGGGAAGAAACCGCGTTCCTGTGCGAAGTTCAGCAGGCCGGTATTTTCTCCATCAGCGGTATTGAAGGTACTCAGATGGCGCATTGCCTGGGCGCATACTGCCCGAACATTCTGTTCCCGTATGCTCGCGAGTGCATCACCAGCCTGGTTTCACGCGGTACGTTCCCGCAACTGAACCTTGCGCCGGTCAACTTTGATGCGCTGTTCATGAACTATTTGCAGCAGCAGGCTGGCGAAGGTACTGAAGAACATCAGGATGCCTGATGAACCAAAGTAATGCGTCAATGACAGTCATCGGTGCCGGCTCGTACGGCACCGCTCTTGCCATCACTCTGGCGAGAAACGGCCACCAGGTTGTCCTGTGGGGCCACGACCCAAAACATATCGCGACCCTGGAGCACGATCGCTGCAACGTCGCGTTCCTTCCCGATGTGCCTTTTCCCGATACGTTACACCTGGAAAGCGACTTAGCAACCGCGCTGGCGGCCAGTCGTAACATTCTGGTGGTGGTGCCAAGCCATGTTTTCAGCGACGTGCTGCGGCAGATTAAACCGCTGATGCGTCCGGATGCGCGTCTGGTATGGGCGACCAAAGGCCTGGAAGCGGAAACGGGGCGCCTGTTGCAGGATGTCGCTCGCGAGGCGTTAGGCGATCAAATCCCGCTGGCGGTGATTTCCGGTCCGACGTTCGCTAAAGAGCTGGCGGCGGGTTTGCCGACGGCAATCTCGCTGGCCTCAACCGATGAGACCTTTGCCGACGATCTCCAGCAACTGTTGCACTGCGGAAAAAGTTTTCGCGTCTATATCAATGCGGATTTTATCGGCGTGCAGCTTGGCGGCGCGGTGAAAAACGTGATTGCGATTGGCGCGGGGATGTCTGACGGCATCGGCTTCGGCGCGAACGCCCGCACGGCGCTAATCACGCGTGGACTGACCGAAATGTCGCGGCTTGGCGCAGCGCTTGGCGCCGATCCCGCCACCTTTATGGGGATGGCGGGTTTAGGCGATCTGGTGCTGACCTGTACCGACAACCAGTCGCGCAACCGTCGTTTTGGCATGATGCTTGGCCAGGGCATGGACGTTAAAGGCGCGCAGGATAAGATTGGCCAGGTGGTCGAAGGCTATCGCAATACGAAAGAAGTTCGTGAATTGGCGCACCGTTTTGGTGTTGAAATGCCAATAACCGAGGAAATTTATCAAGTATTGTATTGCGGAAAAAACGCGCGCGAGGCAGCATTAACGTTATTAGGTCGCGCCCGCAAGGAAGAGCTGAGTCGCCACTAGCCGTAAGGAACTGTTTGCATAAACGACCCAACCCGCACAGAACGGGTTGGTCGTTTTCTGCCCGTCTGGAGTAAGCCATGCCGTGTGAAGAACTGGAAATCGTCTGGAAGAATATTAAAGCTGAAGCCCGCGCTTTAGCTGACTGTGAGCCTATGTTGGCCAGTTTTTATCACGCCACGCTACTCAAGCATGAAAATCTGGGCAGTGCGCTGAGCTATATGCTGGCAAATAAACTGGCGTCGCCCATCATGCCCGCTATCGCTATTCGTGAAGTAGTTGAAGAAGCCTATGCCGCCGACCCGGAAATGATCGCGTCGGCAGCCTGCGATATTCAGGCCGTGCGCACTCGCGATCCGGCGGTGGATAAATACTCCACGCCGCTGTTATATCTGAAAGGCTTTCATGCGCTACAGGCCTACCGCATTGGTCACTGGTTGTGGAATAAAGGTCGCCGCGCGCTGGCTATCTTCCTGCAAAATCAGGTTTCGGTCTCGTTTCAGGTGGATATTCACCCGGCAGCGAAAATTGGCCGCGGGATTATGCTCGACCATGCCACCGGTATTGTGGTGGGGGAGACGGCGGTTATTGAGGATGATGTGTCGATCCTGCAATCCGTCACCCTGGGCGGTACCGGGAAAACGAGCGGCGATCGTCATCCTAAAATCCGCGAAGGCGTGATGATTGGCGCGGGCGCGAAAATTCTCGGCAATATCGAGGTGGGGCGCGGCGCGAAAATTGGCGCAGGTTCCGTCGTTTTACAGCCTGTCCCGCCGCACACTACCGCCGCAGGCGTTCCGGCGCGTATTGTCGGCAAGCCGGGCAGCGATAAGCCGTCGATGGATATGGACCAGCATTTCAACGGGCTACATCATACGTTTGAGTATGGCGACGGCATCTGAATTGCGCGGTACAACTAAAAAACGCTGTTCCGATGGAGTGCAATCCCGGAACAGCGGAGCGAAGAATTCGCAATGTGGACAATCAGGCTGCGGATGATGTCAGCGTGATGCGATCCAGCGGGCCGACGATAAACAGATATGAAATGAGACCAATAAGTCCCATTGAGCCAACGTATAAAATGGCAAAGTCGAACGACTGAGTATTGGCAAGAATCACGCCGATGACCAGTGGCGTAACGATGCTTGCCATATTGCCGCACATGTTAAATACACCGCCGGCAATACCCAGAACTTCCTTCGGCGAGGTGTCGCTGAGTACGCACCAGCCCAGGTTACCAAACCCTTTGGCAAAAAAGGCCAGACTCATCGCCGCAATGACCACAAATTCTGAAGAGGTGTAGTTGGCGATCACAATTACGCAAGAGAGCAACATACCGCAGATAACAGGCAGTTTCCGCGCGACGGTAAGGCTATAGCCGCGTTTGAGTAGCCAGTCGGAGAACACGCCGCCGAGCAGGCCGCCAATAAAACCGGCAATGGCTGGAATACTGGCCACAAAACCGACTTTCAGAATCGACATGCCTTTCGCCTGGTACAGGTAGGTCGGGAACCAGGTCAGGAAGAACCAGGTGATAGAGGTGACGCAGAATTGCCCGATGTAAACACCGATCATCATCCGGTTAACACAGACGGTTTTAATCTGCGCGAACGTTATTTTCTGCGGCTCCTTTTTACAGCCCAGAGAGGGCTCGCCACCACCGCTACGAATATAGTCAATTTCCGCTTGATTAACTTTTGGATGGTGCATCGGATCTTTGACTTTCATTAACCAGAATATACCGAGCATCACGCCAATAGCGCCAATATAATAGAAGACAAAATGCCAGCTTAAATTATGCAGAATGATCGTCATTAGCGGGGTGATAATGCCCAGCGAGATATATTGCGCAGCCTGATAAACTGAAGTAACGAAACCTCGTTCATTATTGGGAAACCATTGTACGCTTAAACGACTGTTCGCCGGAAAGGCAGGCGCTTCAATCGCGCCCATCAGCAGACGTAGAATAACCAGTACAATTAATGGGCTGCCATACAGATAGATCGTTCCCTGAAACATGGTTACTAACGACCAGCCAATCAATGCGCAACCGTAAACCAGTCGTGAACCGTAGCGGTCTAATAGCCAACCACCGGGTAGTTGCATAATGACATAGGCGATACCAAATGAGGAGAAGGCCAGGCCCATCGCTTCCGGATCAAAACCTAATTCTTTACTCATTATTGGGGCAACTACGGATAGAGTTGCGCGATCCGCATAATTAAATACGGTAGCAAGAAATAAAAATATAAGAATGGTATGACGCACTTTTGTGCGCTTTATTATTGTGTTCATTATCTACTCCTCAGATAAGGGCAGAATGCATCCTGTAAGGTAAGAGAGGCGGGACGGATTCCCGCCAGTCGGGTTAAGGGCGTTTGCCAAATTCACATGTTAATTGTGTCCAGCGGCGCGCTTGTTCACTGAGCGTGAAACCCAGACCATGACGATCGGAAATCCACATGCGGCCATCGCGCAGCTCAAGTTGCTCGTTGAATAATGGGTTCAGCCACTCGAAATGTTCCAGCCACGGCTCCAGGGGATACGCTGCGGAAAGGTGCAGGTGTACTTCCATCGCAAAGTGCGGCGCCAGCTTACGCCCGTGTTTCGCCGCCAGATCCATAATCTTCAGGAACGGAGAGATACCGCCGACACGCGGCGCATCTGGCTGAACGAAATCGCTGGCATTGCCCAGAATCAACTGCTCGTGTTCCCGGAAACTGGTCAGCATTTCCCCGGTGGCGATAGGCGTATCCAGCGCGGCAGCAAGCTGGGCATGGCCTTCGATGTCGTAAGCATCTAATGGTTCTTCAATCCAGATAAGATTGAACTGTTCCATTTTACGCCCCATGCGGATAGCCGTTTCGCGATCCCACTGCTGGTTAGCGTCAACCATTAACGGGAACTCATCCCCAAGCGCTTCACGTACTGCGGTTAAGCGGCGAATATCCTCAGCGCAGTTGGGTTGTCCGACTTTCAACTTAATACCGCCAATGCCATTTTCGCGGGAAATCACCACATTTTTCAGCACTTGATCGAGCGGTGTATGCAAGAACCCCCCTGAGGTGTTGTAACACTGAACGGAGTCGCGGTGCGCGCCCAACAGTTTTGCCAGTGGCAGACCGGCACGTTTAGCCTTCATATCCCATAAGGCGATATCGATAGGGGAGATAGCCTGTACCGCCATCCCGCTACGCCCCACCGAGGCTCCGGCCCACAGCAGCTTAGTGTATATTTTGTCGATATCATTGGGATCTTCGCCCAGTAGATTATCGGCTATCTCTTTGGCGTGAGCATAAATACCCTGGCCGCCAGCACGTTTGGAGTAGCTAAAACCAACGCCTTCAAAGCCGTCGCGACTGCGGATTTCGGCAATGATGATTGCCACTTCGGTCAAAGGTTTCTGGCGACCGGTCAGTACCTTCGCGTCACTCACTGGCGTCGCCAGCGGTAGAAAAGCCAGTGATAGCTTCACCCATTCGATACGATCGCCGGTTTCTGCCGCGGTTCTGGTATTCGCCGCTTTTGCATACGTTACGGCGTCGGAATTCGCGCTTAAAGCCATTTTTTTTCTCCTGATAATCACAAAATGATTGCGCTAACATTTTTATTATTAAGCGAGCACAGGATCCAGAAAGTTGATGTTGATTTGAACATTTGATCACATATGCCGTATAAAAAGCAGAATTTATTGCAAAATGGATCACGATCCAAAAATATCTGGTGAAATGCATAATACAAAATGATGGCGCTATCATTTTGTAATGACTGAGCTTGATAAGCTACTGTATTTACGGCCTTTCCTGATGCGAAGCTGGCAATAGCCGCAGGCATGATGAATAATGCGCGGATAAATCAGCCAATCTTTGCAGGGGCATCAGACGTGAAGAGAACCAAATCACCTCGTGCGCCGACGCTGGAAGATGTAGCACGTAGCGCCGGGCTGTCTCCGATGACAGTCAGCCGGGCATTGAATTCGCCACAACTGGTTCGCCCCAAAACGGTTGAGAAAGTCATGCAGGCGGTTCGCGTCACAGGCTACATACCCAACGCGTTAGCCGGTGGTCTGGCGTCGCGACGGAGTAAATTAATCGCTGTCGTCGTGCCGCAAATTAACAACAACATGTTTGTCGATACCATCCAGTCATTGAGCGATGAACTGGCCCGACGCGGATATCACATATTGCTGTGCGTGGCGGGATATACCGAACAAACGGAAGCGGAGTTGGTGGCGACACTGCTTTCCCGCCGCCCCGATGGCGTGGTGCTTACCGGGATCCATCACACGATAGAACTGAAAAAGGTCATCCTGAACGCGGCTATTCCGGTGGTGGAAATTTGGGACTTAACGCCCACGCCGCTTGATATGCTGGTCGGTTTTTCCCATGAAAAAGTCGGGCAGGCGACGGGGGAGTATCTTCTGAGTAAGGGCTATCGTCGTCCCGGCTTGTTGTGGACCGCCGATCGCCGAGCCGCGCAACGTAAGCAGGGGTTATGTAGTGTTCTTCAACGCCACGCTATTCATGCCGTACCACAGGTGGATGTACCCCTTCCGGCATCGCTTTCGCTGGGGCGCAGCGGTTTAAGCCAGCTTTTTGACGAAGGGACGTTTGATGTCATTGTTTGCAGTTCTGATACCCTGGCACAGGGGGCGATGATGGAGGCGGAAAGCCGTGGTTTGCGCATCCCGCATGATTTAGCGGTTATTGGTTTTGGCGACCTTGATTTTGCCGCCAGCAATCGACCGTCAATTACTACCGTAAGCGTTGACAGACGCGCCATTGGTCAGCGCGCCGCTACGCTGTTGGCCGATCGTATTGAACAGAAACCGTGCGCAGAAGCTATTGTGGATATTGGCTTTCATTTGATTGAGCGAGAGTCCGCATAAACGGGAACATGCCATCGGGATCGGCCAGGCCGGATCAGGCGTTAGCCGCCATCCGGCATTGAATATATTACGACCGCAATACCGCGCCGGGATATCCTAACTGGCGCCACGCTTCATACACCACCACCGACACCGCATTCGACAGGTTCATGCTACGGCTATCCGGCATCATCGGAATGCGAATCTTCTGCTCTTTAGGCAACGCATCGAGAATGCTGGCGGGCAGGCCGCGCGTTTCCGGGCCAAACATCAAATAATCGCCATCCTGATAGCTTACGGCGCTATGGGCGGGCGTGCCCTTTGTCGTCAACGCAAACAGGCGCTGCGGGTTTTCGGCGGCGACAAAGGCGGCATAATCGTGATGGCGCTGAACCGCGGCGAATTCGTGATAGTCCAGCCCTGCGCGGCGTAAGCGCTTATCATCCCAGGTAAACCCCATCGGTTCGATGATGTGCAGACGAAAGCCGGTATTGGCGCAAAGACGAATGATGTTGCCGGTATTCGGCGGGATTTCTGGTTCGAAGAGTACGATGTTAAGCATGATGCCCCCTTAAATGCGGGGGGCAGAATAGCAGAAATTTACCGGGCTCTCACGCGCCAGGCGCTCAGGCGGAATCGCCTTTGCTCATTGGCGCCAGCGCGGCGGGCAAACTTCTCCCCAGTTCCTGCACCAGTGAATCGCCACTGATTTCGCTAATGGATTTCGCGCCGGTCAGGGTCATGGCGACTTTCATCTCTTTCTCGATCAGGTCCAGCAGGTTGGCGACCCCCGCTTTTCCTGCCGTCGCCAGCGCGTAGAGATAGGCCCGACCCAGCAGTACGGTATCGGCCCCCAGCGCAATCATACGCACGACATCCAGCCCGTTACGAATCCCGCTATCCGCCAGAATGGCGATATCGCCTTTCACCGCATCGGCAATGGCGGGCAGGGCGCGGGCGGAAGAGAGCACGCCATCGAGCTGGCGGCCGCCGTGATTCGACACCACGATACCGTCAGCGCCGAAACGTACCGCATCGCGGGCATCTTCTGGATCGAGGATCCCTTTGATCACCATTGGGCCGTCCCAGAATTCGCGTATCCACTCCAGATCTTTCCAGGAGATGGACGGATCGAAGTTATTTGCCAGCCAGCCGATATAGTCCTCAAGGCCGGTCGGTTTACCCAGATAGGCGGAAATATTGCCTAAATCATGCGGGCGACCGTTCAGGCCGACATCCCACGCCCATTTAGGGTGCATCACCGCCTGCCAGTAACGGCGCATGGCCGCGTTTGGGCCGCTCATCCCGGAGTGGGCGTCACGGTAGCGCGCGCCCGGCGTCGGCATATCCACGGTAAAGACCAGCGTGGAGCAGCCCGCCGCTTTTGCTCGTTCCAGCGCATTACGCATAAAGCCCCGGTCACGCAGTACATAAAGCTGGAACCACATCGGGCGCTTAATGGTTGGTGCAACTTCTTCAATCGGACAGACGGAGACGGTGGAAAGGGTGAACGGAATGCCCTTTGCGTCTGCGGCGGCGGCGGCCTGTACTTCGCCGCGACGGGCGTACATGCCGCACAGGCCTACCGGCGCTAATGCCACCGGCATCGACAACGTTTCGTTAAACAGGGTCGTTTCCAGGCTTAAATCGGACATATTTTTCAGCACGCGCTGGCGCAGAGCGACTTGCGACAGGTCTTCCACATTTCGGCGCAGGGTATATTCCGCATACGCGCCGCCGTCGATGTAGTGGAAGAGGAAAGGAGGCAACGTGCGCTGAGCTGCGGCGCGATAATCGCTGGCTGCTGAAATAATCATGATTTATTCTCCCTGGTCATCTCATTATGGTCGCCGGGCAGGCGGGTAATACGCGCCTGGCGGGCCTGGTCTTCATCAAATCGTTTAATCGTGGTGTGGACAAAACTGAGGTGCGCCATCATCGCTTTACGCGCGCCCTCGGCGTTACCGTCCAGAATGGCGTCCATCACCGCCTGGTGTTGTTCCGTCAGCTTTGAGAATACGGGCGGAACGAGATACATACGCTGGCGACTCTGTTTGACGGAGGATTGCAGGACGTCGAAGAAACCGCGCATGGTTTGCAACAGCACCACATTGTGCGAGGCTTCCGCGATCGCCAGATGAAAGCGCACGTCGGCCTGGGAGGCGAGATCCGGGTCTTCGCTGAGCGTCGCATCAAAGCAGAGTCTGATTTTCTCTTTGTCGGCAGCGGTGGCACGCATGGCGGCGTGCCAGGCCGTACTGGCTTCAATGGCGTGGCGGGCTTCCAGAATGTCGAAACTGTAGTCCGGATCGTTCGCCATCAGCATTTTCAGCGGTTGCACGATATTCTGTTCAGACCAGGTTTCGTGCTGCCAGCGGACAAATGTCCCGCCGCCGCGACGACTCACCAGCACGCCTTCGCTGACCAGCTTCGCCAGCGCTTCGCGTAAAGAGTTGCGTGATACGCCAAGCTGTAGAGCCAACTGGCGCTCGGCGGGCAATTTCATGCCCGCTTCCAGGTTTTGTTCTTCAATCAGCGCCCGCACGCGAGAGGCAATCTCGTCTGACAGGCGTTTTGGCATCACAATCACGGAATCATCCAGGTTAAAACATAGGCCTGAAGCGTAGTGATCACGCCCACCATACAGGTGAAGATCAGGCTGTGTTTGACGGTAAAACGGAACAGATCGGACTCTTTTCCTACCAGTCCCACCGCCGCGCAGGCGATGGCGATAGACTGCGGCGAGATCATCTTCCCGGTTACGCCTCCAGTGGTATTCGCCGCCACCATCAGCACATCAGAGACGCCGATTTGCTGCGCCGCGGTAGCCTGTAGAGAGGCAAACAGCGCGTTAGATGAGGTGTCGGATCCGGTCAGGAATACCCCCAGCCAGCCGAGGAACGGCGAGAAGAACGTGAAGGCGCTGCCGGTGTGCGCCAGCGCTAACGCCAGCGTAGAAGAAAGCCCGGAATAGTTCGAGATAAACGCGAACGCCAGCACCATGCCGATGGAGTAAATCGGCAACGCCAGCTCTTTCAGCGTGCTGCCAAAGGTCTGGATTGCGGCTGAGGGTTTCATTTTCAGCCAGACGATAGACAACAGCGCGGCAAACAGGATCGCCGTGCCGGTGGCGGAGAACCAGTCAAATTTATACACCGCCGCGTAAGCGGTCGCTTCGTGTACAACCGGCGGCATACGGGCGACCAGTTTATCGAGATACGGTACCGGAACGTTAATTACCCAGTCATACAGCGCGCCGCCGGGGGCAAACAGCGCTTTGAACGGCGGTATGCTCCAGAGAGTGACCGTGGCGGTCAGGAACAGAAACGGCGACCAGGCGCGAACGATTTGCCCTGTCGTATAGCGGGTACGGGCCAGCGTCTGATCGACCTGTGACGCGCCCATATCGCCGAAGCGGAAGATGCGCACCGGCTGCCAACGTTTGAGGAACAGCGTCAGACACACCAGAGATACCAGAGAAGAGATAATGTCCGGCAGTTCCGGCCCGATAAAGTTGGAGCTGAGATACTGGGCGATAGCAAACGAACCGCCAGAGACCATCACCGCAGGCCAGGTTTCTTTCACGCCGCGCCAGCCGTCCATAATCGCCATAATCCAGAACAGCACGATAATGGTCAGGAACGGTAGCTGACGACCGACCATCTGACCGATTTCAAAGCTGTCCAGGCCCGTGACCTGTCCGGCAACCAGAATCGGGATCCCCATCGCGCCAAAGGCGACTGGCGCGGTGTTTACAATCAGGCACAGCCCTGCCGCATACAGCGGATTAAAGCCCAGACCCACCAGCAGCGCGGCGGTTATCGCCACCGGCGCGCCGAAACCCGCCGCGCCTTCAAGAAACGCGCCGAAGCAGAAGCCGACAATCAGCATTTGCAGACGTTGATCGGGGGTAATCGACAGAATTGACGAGCGAATAATGTCAAACTGCCCGGTCTTGACCGAAATTTTATAGACGAAGACCGCGGCGATGATTATCCAGGCAATCGGCCATAGCCCGTAGAAGAAGCCATACACGACCGATGCCAGCGCGTGATCGACCGGCATTTTATAGAACAGCAGCGCGACGGCGAGCGCGATAACCACCGTCCACGAAGCGGCAACGTAGCCTTTCAGCTTGAGTTTAATCAGGGCGAAAAAGAAGAACAGGATTGGGAGCGATGCGATCAGGCTGGAAAGCCAGATATTACCCGCCGGGTCATAGTTTTGTTGCCAGAGGTTCATTGCAGGTCTCCTGAGAACCACACGCATAATGGGATGAATCTTTGCTCATCTCGTTGAAGTCACATTATGTGTAAAAGTGGTCCTGCCAATATTGTTGTGTATGGATAATGACAACAAATAGTTAACCAGATGTTATTTATTGGCAACGGTATTGTAGAGTTAATTTAGTGAAATGTGAGTAGGCTGTGGTAACGGGCTAAAATTGGTAGGGCCAATTGAGGGGAGAGGACAGCAAAGGGAAGTGAAAAGGCAATGGCATTATGCCATTGCCTTTGATGTCGGGAGTGTTGTTACTTCATTACCACTGGAAGCCCGCGCCAATGGCCGCAGAGTAATCGCCCTGGCTGTTGCTGGTTCCTTGCAATTTATACACCCAGCCCCCGCTTTCACTTACCATGGAGACACCAATGGCGACGGCACTTTCACCATTAAACGTACCGCCAGCAATCGAGGTCATGTTGGCGCCCGGGGCGTAGGCTTGTGGCAGACCGGCCATCGCCATCGCTGAAGCGATACCGCCGCTCATCTTGTTTTCTACGCCTTTGATTTTGCTGTTCATTTCACCCATTTTCTGGTCGGTATAGGTGTTTGCTTCTTCGACGCTGCGTTTCAATTGCGCATAGTTAACCGCATCCGTATCATTCACCGCCGCTGAAACATTGCCGATCCGAGTGGTACCGCCACTCCCGTCTCCCAGGTTGAGCACGCTATAGTTAACCGAGCCATCTGCATTGGTTTCATAACGCACGGAGCCTGCTTCTGAGGCTTTCAGTTGCGCCACATTAACCGCGTCAGTGTTGTTCACCCCTGCGGCAACGTTGGTAATACGGCGTTGTTGAGTAGAAGAGCCAACAGACACAGTATTAGCTTCATCTGCGACTGAATTTGTGCCTAACGCCACGCTGTTTTCAGCGGCAGCAATAGAGCCAGAGCCAATCGCGACGCTGTCCGCACCCTGGGCATTTGCATCTACGCCATCGGTGTTGGTCTTGAAGTACTTGGTGCTACCGGTAGTGACGATATCGCCAATACCGTTTTCAATATTGGTGACGCGAGTATCAAGACTACTCACCTGCGTGTTCAGGTTATTGATGCTTTCGGTATTCGCGGCAACACGGCTGTCGGTGACTTTCAATTGACCAACGTTAACGGCATCGGTATCTGCCGAACCCGCCGCGACGTTAGTGATCTGACGTTGACCGTCTTCACTGCCGACAGAGAACTCACCGACAGAGTTCTGCGGTGTGTCCATGTTGTAGGCGGTGTAGTCAGTCTGTGCGCCGCGAGTGGTCTGAGAACCATTACCCATTGCAATACTGTTTGCATGGTAGGCGCGTGCGTTAGAACCGATAGCAATACCGTTGATGGCATCAGCCATCACCAGTGTATTCAGACCAATACCAATACCTGCATCAGCATTGACGATGGTCTTCGCACCCATTGCCAGTGAGTCAGTTCCGACAGCCAGTGAATCTTCTTCCGTTGAGTTTGCGTGGTAGTACTTGGTCGGTGTAGTAGTGACCGCACCAATGGCATTTTGTAACTGACGAACTGTTACCGCATCTTGCGCTTCAGAGCCGTCCGCAACGTTGGTAATTTGACGATAGCTTTCTCCATCCGTCCCCAATGACAACGCGCCCAGCAACTTTCTGTCTGTTGTATTGTAGCCAATGACGACGCCATCGCTTGTTACGCTCGTTTCTCGTATACCGGTTGTAATAGCGCGGTTAGAGGTGGATCCACTGCCCAAAGCGATACTGCCATCAATGGTGCTGCTGCTGTTTTGGCCAAGAGCCAGGCTGCCAGCGCCAGAGGCGACGGCCTCGTAACCTACTGCCGTTGCGCCGTTACCCGTTGCGTATGCATCCTGGCCTTCAAGCCCGTTATCATTCGTACGGATGTATTTCACGCCGGTACCATTTTCCGTGATATAGGTTTCGCTGGTATCGCCGGCTAGTTGGCTAATAGATTCATTATACTGAGAAATCAGCATGTTAGTTTCATAGAGCTGAGAGCCATTAACAGCGTCAGTACTGTCACTGGCGATTTCACCTGCTGCTACATTGGTTATCTTATTGGTACCGCTGGTACCGTGGCTGGCGCTGAACGCACCCTCTTCGTCATCCCAGCTCAGTGCATCGGTACCAAGATTGGTGATGGACGTATTGATATCCGCGATAGCAGAGGTGTTTTGATCCACCTTCTGGTTGGTTTCATACAACTGTGAGCCGTTTACCGCGTCTGTACTGTCCTCAGAAAGCGCCCCGGCGGCGACATTGGTTATTTTACTGGTGCTTCCACCGTGGTTTGCGCTGAAAGCGCCGATGTCTTCGTCCCATAACAGAGCGTTATCAGTGAGGCCGGTAATGGACGTATTAATGTCGGAGACAGAAGTATTCAGGTTCTCAATCGCGGTGCTGTTCTGAGTGATGTTAGTGGTATTGGCGGCGATATCGGTCGTGTTCTGATCCACTTTTTCATTGGTTTCGAACAGCTGCGAGCCGTTAACCGCGTCGGTACTTTCTTCAGACAGCTCTCCGGCAGCAACGTTGGTGATTTTGTTTGTCGTACTACTTCCGTGGCTGGCAGAGAACGAACTTGTTGTTTCATTCCAGCTCAGATTGTCAGAGCTAAGATTGGTGATGGACGTATTAATATCTGCGATAGCAGAGGTGTTTTGATCCACCCTCTGGTTGGTTTCATACAACTGGGAGCCGTTCACCGCGTCTGTACTGTCCTCCGAAAGGTCCCCAGCGGCGACATTGATGATTTTACTGGCGCTTCCGTTGCGGTTAGCGCTGAATGCGCCAGAGACTGCATCCCATAGCAGTGCATCGTCGGTGAGCGTGGTAACTGAGTTGCTCAGGTTGTTGATACTGGTGGTGTTGGTGGCGATATCAGTGGTGTTCTGATTGATGCTGGTTGTATTGGCAGCGATATCAGTGGTGTTCTGAGACACATTTTCATTGGTGGCAAACAATTGTGAGCCGTTAACGGCGTCGGTGCTGTCCGAAGCCAGGGTACCCGCCGCCAGATTGGTGATTTTGCTGTCGCTTCCGTTGTGGTTAGCGCTGAATGTGCCAGAGGCTGCATCCCATAACAGGGCATCATCGGTGAGCGTGGTGATGGAATCGCTCAGGTTGTTGATACTGGTGGTGTTGGTGGCAATATCAGTGGTGTTCTGATTGATGCTGTTGGTATTGGTGGTGATATCAGCGGTGTTCTGATCCACTTTCTCATTTGTATCAAACAACTGAGAGCCGTTAACGGCGTCGGTGCTGTCAGCGGCCAGGGTACCCGCCGCCAGATTGGTGATTTTGCTGTCGCTTCCGTTGTGGTTAGCGCTGAATGCGCCAGAGGCTGCATCCCACAACAGGGCATCGTCGGTGAGCGTGGTGACGGAGTCGCTCAGGCTGTTGATATTGGTGGTGTTGGTGGCGATATCGGTTGTGTTTTGGTTAATGCTGTCGGTATTGGCGGCGATATCGGTTGTGTTCTGGTTAATGCTGTCGGTATTAGCGGTAATATCGGCAGTGTTTTGGTTGATGCTGTCGGTATTGGTGGCGATATCAGCAGTGTTCTTATCCACTTTCTCATTTGTATCAAACAACTGAGAGCCGTTAACGGCGTCGGTGCTGTCAGCGGC
>NZ_JBEUJO010000012.1:0-95373 GCF_043356435.1 Salmonella sp. SJTUF15591
CCGTCCGCCACTCGTCAGCAAAGCAGCAAGCTGCTTCCTGTTACCGTTCGACTTGCATGTGTTAGGCCTGCCGCCAGCGTTCAATCTGAGCCATGATCAAACTCTTCAATTTAAAAGTTTGATGCTCAAAGAATTAAACTTCGTAATGAATTACGTGTTCACTCTTGAGACTTGGTATTCATTTTTCGTCCAAGGACGTTAAGAATCCGTATCTTCGAGTGCCCACACAGATTGTCTGATAAATTGTTAAAGAGCAGTGCCGCTTCGCTTTTTCTCAGCGGCGCGGGGTGTGCATATTACGCCTTCCCGCTTCAGAGTCAAGCGTTTATTTTCGCTTTTCTCCGTGAGGTTCTGGTCTGAACCCCGCTGACCCGGCGGCCTGTGTGCCGTTGTTCCGTGTCAGTGGTGGCGCATTATAGGGAGTTATTTCTGCCTGACAAGAGGAAATTTAAAATAATTTTCTGAGTGCGCACTTTTTATTCTTTGCGTTTATTTTGCCGACGATTTGTTGGTTAAATGGGCTATTTCACGGGCAAAGTGCGCAACCTGCTCCCAGTCGGTGTACACCACTTCTTTACTGGTATCCGTTTCGCCGCCCGACATCTTCATAATAAGCTTGATCATCAGACGGTCATACCAGCGATAGCGGGGATAGCGAAGCGCGCCTGCAATGACGGCACAGTAGTCAGGTCGCCACGGAGAGCTCATTAAAAACTTACGCGCATAGCTGTTAGTCTGCGGCGTCCGTTTTTCAGCTTTACGCGCCACCAGGTTAACGGAATAAAAGGCGCTCGGCATTCCGTTCAACCGCGTGGCGTATTTCTTAACGAACTCCTGAAAGGCGCTGTGGTAATGGCCATAACGAATAGACGCGCCAATCACTACGCGATCATAGCTATCCCAGTCCGGCTCTTCTGCACGATGCAGATTAACGACATCGGCCCAGATCCCCATCTCTTTGAGTTCAGAAGCCAGATAAGAGGCAATTTCGCGCGTTTGCCCGTCCCGGGTAGAGAAAAGAATCAATGTTTTCACGTGTTACTCCATTATTCACGCCAGAAAGTCGGGGTAAAAAGTACCAGCAAAGTGAATACTTCCAGACGACCAAATAGCATGTTGGCGATGAGTATCCATTTCGCAACCGGATTCATACTGGCGAAGTTATCAGCAACCACCCCCAGCCCCGGTCCCAGGTTATTAAGCGTAGCCACTACCGAGGCGAAAGCCGAGAAATCATCTACGCCTGTAGCGATAATAGCCAGCATACTGACGATAAATACCAGCGCGTAGGCAGAAAAGAATCCCCAGACGGCTTCCAGAATACGTTCTGGCAGCGCCCGGTTCCCCAGCTTAATACTGTAAACGGCATTCGGATGCACCAGACGTTTGAGTTCGCGGTTCCCCTGTTTAAACAACAACAGAATACGGATGACCTTTAACCCCCCGCCCGTTGACCCGGCGCAACCGCCAATAAACGCGGAACATAGCAGCAAGACGGGCAAAAACAGCGGCCAGCGCGCAATGCTGTCCGTGGTAAACCCTGCCGTTGTCGCCATCGACACGACCTGGAAGAATGCCTGATTTAGCGTTGTCAGCGCCGAGTCGTAGATATTATGGAACCACAGTACCAGCGTGCAGATCACCACCAGCGTCAACTGTACGCCGATGAACATGCGGAATTCCGGATCGCGCCAGTATACCTTCAGGCTACGCCCGCTTAATAAAGAGAAATGCAGGCCATAGTTACAACCGGAGATCAGCAGGAAAATAGCGATGATGGTATTAATAGTGGGACTATCAAAATAGCCTACGCTGGCGTCATGCGTTGAGAAGCCGCCGATAGCGATAGTGGAGAAGCTGTGTCCGATAGCGTCAAACGCGGGCATCCCTGCAAACCATAGCGCCAGCGCGCAGGCTACCGTTAGCAAAACATAGATAAGCCACAGCGTTTTCGCCGTCTCGGCAATACGCGGGCGCATTTTGTTATCTTTGAGCGGCCCCGGCATTTCTGCCCGATAGAGCTGCATCCCCCCGACGCCGAGGATAGGGAGAATCGCCACCGCCAGCACAATGATCCCCATACCGCCAAACCATTGCAGCATCTGACGATAAAAGAGAATGGCGTGCGGTAATGAATCCAGCCCCACCAGCGTAGTGGCGCCCGTGGTGGTTAACCCGGAGAACGATTCAAAAAAAGCATCGGTAATGGTGAGGTTTGGGCTTTCCGAGAAAATAAACGGTAGCGCACCCACGCTGCCCAGCACGGTCCAGAACAGCACCACGATAAGAAATCCTTCGCGGGATTTCAGCTCGCCCTTTTCCCTACGGTTTGGCCACCACAGTATGGAACCGATCGCCAGCGCGACAAAAAAGGTCTGCGTGAACGCTCTTCCTGCGCCATCACGATATATTAGCGCTACCAGTCCCGGGAGAATCATTGTCCCCGAAAATAAGATAACCAGTAGTCCAACGATTCGGGTAATGGCGCGAAAATGCATCTCTGCCGCTTCCTTTATTCTTAAAAATGAGGTGGGGATTATTCTTCAATCGCTAACAATTGCAATGAACCACGGCTAAAATCCGCCAGTTTTGTGGAAAATGCATTCACATGAGCAAAAGGAAGCGCCACCCTGAGCCGAACAGACGCCTGATAATCGCTGGAAACGATCTTCCCGGCAAACTGTCCTAATAATGCTTCGATTCCAGCCAACTGACCGTACTCACACTGCAAAGTATATTCGGTTAATGGCGTCTTGCGTTGTGTGGCAAGCTGACGTAATGCCTGATTCACACCGCCGCCATAGGCTTTTACCAGCCCGCCCGTACCCAGCAGAATACCACCATAGTAGCGCACGACGACGGCAGTAATTTCTCCGACGCCGCTGCCCATCAATTGCGCAAGCATCGGCTTGCCTGCCGTTCCCGCCGGCTCGCCGTCGTCTGAAAAGCCCAGTTGTTGTGAGTCGTCCGGCGCACCCGCCACCCACGCCACACAATGGTGGCGCGCATCAGGGTGCTCAGCTCTGACTGACTCAACAAACGCTTTCGCCGCGTCTACGCCATCGGTATGCGCCAATAGCGTAATAAAGCGGCTTTTTTTGATCTCTTCAACAACGGTGACCGGCGCTGCAGGGATTAACCAACTGTCCATTACGCCAGTTTTAAATCCCGCGTCATGTTTTCCACGCCGTTTTCGTGGATGACCACGTTATCTTCAATGCGAATACCGCCGAAAGGCTTGAGCGCTTCAATTTTCTGCCAATTGAAGTGCTTGCTGAACGGGCCTTCGCGCCACGGCGCTAACAGCGATTCGATGAAGTAAATCCCCGGTTCGATGGTCAACACCATTCGCGGCTGTAACACACGCGTGCAGCGCAGATACGGGTATTTGGACGGCGCGGCGAGATGCGTACCGGAATCATCCTGCATAAACCCGGCCACATCGTGTACCTGCAGACCCAACGGATGACCAATACCGTGCGGCATAAACGGCCCGGTGAGATCATTTTCCACCATCGCCTCTTCACTCATGTCGGTAATGATTTGATGTTTACGCAGCAGCTTCGCGATGCGCTGATGGAACTGAATATGATAATCCACATAGCTAACGCCCGCCTTCATGGTAGCGATCAGCGCCAACTGTTCGTCGTTAACATCTTTCACCAGGTGGGCGTAGTCGTTATCGCTTTTCGCCGACCAGGTCCGCGTCAGATCCGCCGCGTAGCCGTTGTATTCCGCGCCCGCATCCAGCAGGAAACTGCGCATTTCAGACGGTGCCTGATGATCCAGTTTCGTGTAATGCAGCACGGCGGCATGTTCGTTCAGCGCCACAATGTTGCTGTACGGAACATCGGTATCGCGATGTCCCGTGGCGGTCAGGTACGCCAGGTTGATGTCAAACTCGCTCATGCCGGAACGGAAGGCCTCTTCCGCCGCCCGATGACCGCTCACCGCCATTTTCTGCGCTTCGCGCATACAGGCCAGTTCATAATCCGTTTTATAGGCGCGGTAGTAATGCAGATAGTCGATAACACCTTTCGGGTTGATGTTGCTGGCGACGATATCCAATTGTAGCGCGCGCTCAGGAACCGGGCCGATATAGCCGATATTGCCACGCGCGGCAGGAAGTTGGCTGCCGATGCCATCCGCTTTCGGTAAGGCGACGACCTCGACTTCTTCTGTCCAGAATGACGTTGGCAGCGGTTCAACGTTATGCCAGTAATCGACCGGCAGATAAAACCACAATTTGGGTTTGTTGACGCCATCGACCAGCAGCCAGCAATTTGGAACCTGAGTTACCGGCACCCACGCTTTAAACTGCGGATTGACCTTAAACGGATAAGGGTGATCGTCGAGAAAGACGTTGAAAAGCTCGCCGGAATGAATAAGTAACGCATCCAGCTTAAAGCGCGCCAGAACATCGCGCGTCCGTTCTTGTAAGGTAACAATATGATTTTTATAGAGCGCGGCCAGTGATTCCATTTTTTACCCTTCTGTTTTTTTGACCTCAAGTTTCCGCATCTTAGCACATCGCCCCACGAGAGCGTGATCTCTGCCGAGCGTGATCACACCGGCATTTCTTTAATCATTTATTTGCATTTTATTAACACAAAATACACACTTCGCTTCATCTGGTACGACCAGATCACCTTGTGGATTCAGGAGACTGACATGCTTTATAAAGGCGACACCCTGTACCTCGACTGGCTGGAAGATGGCATCGCCGAACTGGTGTTCGATGCTCCAGGCTCGGTCAATAAACTCGACACCGCAACCGTCGCCAGCCTCGGCCAGGCGCTTGAGGTGCTGGAAAAGCAACACGATTTAAAAGGGCTGCTGCTGCGCTCGAATAAAGCGGCCTTTATTGTCGGCGCGGACATCACCGAATTTCTTTCACTGTTCCTCGTCCCCGAAGAGCAGTTAAGCCAATGGCTGCATTTCGCTAATAGCGTCTTTAACCGTCTGGAAGATTTACCCGTACCGACCCTTGCCGCCGTAAACGGCTATGCGCTGGGGGGCGGGTGCGAATGCGTACTGGCCACCGATTACCGTCTGGCGACGCCAGACCTCCGTATTGGTCTGCCGGAAACTAAACTGGGCATCATGCCGGGTTTCGGCGGCTCCGTTCGTCTGCCGCGTATGCTGGGCGCAGACAGCGCTCTGGAGATTATCGCGGCAGGTAAAGATGTCGGTGCTGAGCACGCGCTGAAAATCGGCCTTGTGGACGGCGTGGTCAAACAAGAGAAGCTAATTGAAGGCGCGATAGCGGTGTTACGCCAGGCCATTACCGGCGATCTCGACTGGAGAGCTAAACGCCAGCCGAAACTGGAACCGTTGAAACTCAGTAAGATTGAAGCGGCGATGAGCTTTACCATCGCTAAAGGCATGGTCGCACAAACGGCGGGTAAACATTATCCGGCGCCGATGACCGCAGTGAAAACCATTGAAGCCGCCGCGCGTTTTGGTCGTGAAGAAGCGTTGAATCTGGAAAATAAAAGCTTTGTTCCGCTGGCGCATACCAATGAGGCTCGTGCGCTGGTCGGTATCTTCCTCAACGATCAATATGTAAAAGGTAAAGCCAAAAAGCTGACCAAAGATATTGAGACGCCGAAACAGGCAGCCGTACTGGGCGCGGGTATTATGGGCGGCGGTATCGCTTACCAGTCGGCCTGGAAAGGCGTACCGGTCATCATGAAAGATATCAACGATAAATCGTTGAACCTCGGCATGACCGAAGCGGCCAAGCTGCTGAACAAACAGCTGGAGCGCGGCAAGATCGACGGGCTGAAGCTGGCGGGCGTCATTTCGACCATCCACCCGACTCTCGATTATGCCGGTTTCGATCGCGTAGATGTTGTTGTCGAAGCGGTAGTCGAAAATCCGAAAGTCAAAAAAGCGGTACTGGCGGAAACCGAGCAGAAAGTGCGCCCGGAAACCGTGCTGGCCTCAAATACCTCCACCATCCCAATTGGCGAACTGGCAAGCGCCCTGGAACGTCCGGAAAACTTTTGCGGAATGCACTTCTTCAACCCGGTACACCGGATGCCGCTGGTTGAAATCATTCGCGGCGAGAAGAGTTCAGACGAAACCATTGCCAAAGTCGTCGCCTGGGCCAGCAAAATGGGCAAGACACCGATTGTAGTTAACGACTGCCCCGGCTTCTTTGTTAACCGCGTGCTGTTCCCCTATTTCGCCGGTTTCAGTCAACTGCTGCGCGACGGCGCGGATTTCCGCAAAGTCGATAAAGTGATGGAAAAACAGTTCGGCTGGCCGATGGGCCCGGCCTATCTGCTCGACGTGGTGGGTATTGATACCGCCCACCACGCGCAGGCGGTAATGGCGGCAGGCTTCCCACAACGGATGCAGAAAGAGTATCGCGACGCGATCGACGCATTGTTTGACGCCAGCCGTTTTGGGCAAAAAAACGGTCTGGGCTTCTGGCGCTATAAAGAAGACAGCAAGGGTAAGCCGAAGAAAGAAGAAGATGCTGCGGTGGATGACCTGCTGGCAAGCGTCAGTCAGCCGAAACGCGACTTCAGCGACGACGAGATAATCGCCCGTATGATGATCCCGATGATTAACGAAGTGGTTCGCTGTCTGGAAGAAGGCATTATCGCAAGCCCGGCGGAAGCCGATATGGCGCTGGTCTACGGCCTGGGCTTCCCTCCGTTCCATGGCGGCGCATTCCGCTGGCTGGATACACAGGGCAGCGCGAAATATCTTGATATGGCGCAGCAGTATCAACACCTCGGCCCGCTGTATGAAGTGCCGGAAGGGCTGCGTAATAAAGCGCGCCATAACGAACCGTATTATCCCCCGGTTGAACCAGCCCGTCCGGTTGGTTCTCTGAAAACGGCTTAAGGAGTCACAATGGAACAGGTTGTCATTGTCGATGCTATTCGCACCCCGATGGGCCGTTCGAAGGGCGGCGCGTTTCGCAACGTGCGGGCAGAAGATCTCTCCGCCCACTTAATGCGTAGCCTGCTGGCGCGTAATCCGTCGCTTACAGCGGCCACCCTCGATGATATTTACTGGGGCTGCGTACAACAAACGCTGGAGCAAGGCTTCAACATTGCCCGTAACGCCGCGCTGCTGGCAGAAATTCCCCATTCGGTACCGGCGGTCACCGTCAACCGTCTGTGTGGTTCCTCGATGCAGGCGTTACACGATGCAGCGCGAATGATCATGACCGGCGATGCGCAGGTTTGTCTGGTTGGCGGCGTGGAGCATATGGGGCACGTGCCGATGAGTCACGGTGTGGATTTTCACCCGGGTCTGAGTCGCAACGTCGCCAAAGCGGCAGGGATGATGGGGCTAACGGCGGAAATGCTCTCCCGCCTGCACGGCATTAGCCGGGAAATGCAGGACCAGTTCGCCGCGCGTTCTCACGCTCGCGCCTGGGCCGCCACCCAGTCTGGCGCATTCAAAACGGAGATTATCCCGACTGGCGGTCATGATGCAGACGGCGTGTTGAAGCAGTTTAGCTACGATGAAGTGATCCGCCCGGAAACCACGGTCGAAGCGCTATCAACGCTGCGTCCGGCATTTGATCCGGTTAGTGGCACGGTCACGGCGGGCACCTCATCCGCGCTTTCCGATGGCGCAGCCGCCATGCTGGTAATGAGCGAAAGTCGTGCCCGTGAGCTGGGCCTGAAACCTCGCGCCCGTATTCGCTCAATGGCAGTGGTGGGTTGTGATCCGTCAATTATGGGTTACGGGCCGGTTCCGGCGTCAAAACTGGCGTTGAAAAAAGCGGGACTGTCAGCCAGCGATATCGATGTGTTTGAGATGAACGAAGCGTTTGCCGCACAGATCCTGCCATGCATTAAGGATCTGGGATTGATGGAGCAGATAGACGAGAAGATCAACCTCAACGGCGGCGCGATCGCGCTTGGTCATCCGCTCGGCTGCTCCGGAGCACGTATCAGCACCACGCTTATCAACCTGATGGAGCGCAAAGACGCGCAGTTTGGTCTGGCGACGATGTGTATTGGTCTGGGTCAGGGCATCGCCACGGTGTTTGAGCGGGTTTAATCAAAGATAATATCCCCTAAATAACTCGCATTGCAGCGCAGCGGCAACTGAGCGAATCCCCGGGCACATAGATAACCATGTGCCCGGGGTGAGCAAAGGCAGCCAACAAAGAGGCTGCGCGAATTATGACGGGAAACAGTTTAGTTGCCGTTTTTCCCGCCCGTCAGGGGCGGGTTTTTTCACCGTATGGCCCGTTCTACTCAGTAAGCGCTTTGGTCAGGCTAAATGGCATAGCCTGATATCCACGCGCACCATGTATTTGCATTTCGACCGCAGGCTCTTTTTCTCCCCATTTGAACTCTTCCAGATACGGATTAGGTAAGCTGGTAAATGCGCCTACCGACAAATCAAACGCACCACCTGCTGTTGCGGAATACACGAACACAGAATTCTTGTCAGTCTGGTACTCGGTGATAGAGGTTACCGGGCTAAACCACTCGTTCCCGCGCTCTTTACCGTATTGCCAGATCTGTTGGACTGTCTTGTTTTTCTGGTCGATTTTGTAAATCACGGAGCGGCTGTATTTCATACTCTGCATAGCAGGCTGTTCTAAGCCGCGGCCATCGCCATTGTCGAAAGCGGAAAGGTATAAGATATCGCCTTTACTCTTACTATCAATTTTAAAGGCCGTATGTTGCGTCCATGTCCAGTCGAAGTCACCCTCGCAGCCACTGTCCTGGCAGGCGATTTTTTGGCCTTTGCTATCCACAGGCGTCAGAATTGCGGCATTAAATGGCGCTTTCCAGCCAGCAGGCGTACCCAGTATCCACTTCACTTTCTTATCGCGGCCGATTTTGATAATCGCACTCTGGTGGCGGGAGCTGATGATGATGGAATCATCTTCACTGTCATAGTCGACGCTGTTGACATGCGCCCAGTTGCGGCCAGCCCCACTACCCACGATATCCCCGAATTTGTCGGAGGAGTCCAGCGCCGCCAGATCTTCTTCGCTCAACGTATGGCCGGACTGGCTGGCGTCGATATTCAGGCACACAGCGCCCTGATCGAGGGTTTTCATTATCACATCACGATAAGGATCGAGGATATCAAACAGACGCCATTCATCCACTACCACGCCGTTCTGATCAACTTCGGCAATCACATCACGCACGGTACGAACATTTTTCCCATCAGGACGTTTATAGTTAGAGCTGGCTACACGCAGGAAGTAGTGACCGTTGGCCGCGTTATCCATTGAGTGTGAAAAATCGTTATAATTATCCGGCAGGCGGCGGTTGAAGATTTCACGCCCCATGATATCGTATTTCACATAACGCTGACCGTAGCCCCACGATAGTGCGCCATCCTGGTTTTGTTTAAAGCCCATCATAACGCCAGCACGATAAATTGACTTTAAATCATAAATTGAACTTGGATTCATAAACCAACGAATATCACCGGAGGTGTCGATAATAGCGTTAGCTGTAGTGAAGTTCCATTCTAATGCACCCCCAGTAGGGTTGTTCCAGACAGTACGCGTTCCATTCCCAGACTTATCTTTCGTATTATTCAAAAGATACAAGCGATCTTTAAATTCTGGGGAAACCTTTTTAACATCGATAGTAAAGAGTGCTGATTGTTCTTCTTTTGTACCCGCCGATTCAATATAGGCAGGCGGCGCATACATTTTATAGCTTTCTTTTATATTTTCGGTTTTACTACCCTGGATCCTTGTATATTCAACTTCAACGGTATTGACATAATCTGGGTAAAGACCAAAGACGGGGATACCGCCATACGTTAAAAGGTATTTATTATTAACTTTATACGCGATCTCCTGGCCATTTTCTTTGGGGACAATCCGTACATGCACGTCACGTAACTGGTAACCGCCATTACGAATAACGGCGGTTAGCGGCGCGATATCATAGGGGTTCATAACAACTTCGCCAATTTTTCCCTGGACCTGATAGTCCACTTTAGCGCCGCTGGCGCCGCCGATGGCGAAAGCAGTAGAAGGTACTGATGACAAAATTGCAACAGATAATGCGAGAGAAGTTAAAGCATATTTAAATTTCATAACACTCTCCACCTTATAAATAAATAACTAACTTTCCATTTTATGTTTCTTTTATAAAAATAAATGAAGCATATATAATTAACTATTTTTATTGATAGCCTCAGGACATAATATTACTTAATTTATTACACGCAATACAAAGCCTGTAGATATTCAATATCATAACGTTTTATAGTTGACGATTAATTAATATTTAAGAGGACTTTTAGGTAGGCTAACGTAAAAAGGGACGCTACTGCGTCCCATAAAATAGTTAAATAAATGCGAACGCATCGCCAAACAGACGATCTTCCCGCGCGTTACGCTCATGACAGAACAGATCGCGGGCGATTTTCGCCATCTCAAAACGTCCGGCAATATAAATATCGTGCCCCGCCAGCGTACCATAATCCTGCAATACCGCCGTAAGTACCGTTCCTGTACGCCCACGCCAGCCTTCTTCCGGCTGCTCGACAACAGGTTCAATACGCAAATTCGGATGGTTAACAGAGAGTGCTTCCAGCTCAGAGAGATCATAGAGGTGTTTTTCTTCGCGGCCGCCCCAGTAAATAGTAACATCGCGGTTCGGGTTGCGCGCTAACGCCGTCAACAGGATGGAGCGCACATAAGAAAAGCCCGTACCGCCCGCGATCAGAATCAACGGACGCTCTTCATCGTCACGTAGCCAGGCGTCGCCATGCGGAATATCGACGACGATTTCCCGGTCTTTCAGAATTCGATCCATGACCGCCATCGCATACAGATTGAGCTCGGAGGCGCCAATGTGTAATTCAATAAACCCTTTCTCGTCCGGCGTTGAGGCCATCGAAAACGGGCGTTTGTCACGCTCGTCCATCACGACCATCAAATACTGACCAGCGCGGAATGAAAACGCCGCGTCCGGCACTAAACGAACCCGATATACGGTATCGGTGATAGCTTCTACCGAGGTCACTTTACAGCTTAAGGTTGTCATGCGCTCCCTCTGTCGGGTGTCGGGTCAATACCGACATTTTTTAAGCCGAGTCGCCGCAGCCTGAAATGTCGATGTCCGCTTTCAGTTATTTAAAGATAGCCAGCTCATCCCAAATCGCATCAATACGCGCGGTAACTTCAGGATCTTTAACAATAGGACGACCCCACTCGCGTTGGGTTTCGCCCGGCCATTTGTTTGTGGCATCCAGCCCCATTTTTGAACCCAGCCCGGAGACCGGCGAGGCAAAATCCAGGTAGTCAATCGGCGTATTTTCAACCAGCACCGTATCCCGCGCAGGGTCCATACGGGTGGTAATCGCCCAGATCACATCATTCCAGTCGCGTGCGTTAACGTCATCATCGCAAACGATAACAAATTTCGTATACATAAACTGGCGCAAAAACGACCAGACGCCCATCATGACGCGTTTCGCATGACCAGCGTACTGCTTTTTCATCGTCACTACCGCCAGGCGGTAAGAACACCCTTCCGGCGGCAGATAAAAGTCGACGATTTCCGGAAACTGTTTTTGCAGAATAGGCACGAAGACTTCATTGAGCGCCACCCCTAATACCGCAGGCTCATCGGGCGGACGCCCGGTATAGGTGGAGTGATAGATGGCATCCTCACGCTGCGTAATATGCGTGACGGTAAAGACCGGAAAGCTATCCACTTCATTATAATAGCCCGTATGATCGCCATACGGTCCTTCCGGCGCCATCTCTCCCGGCTCAATGTAACCTTCAAGGATAATCTCGGCGCTGGCAGGCACTTCCAGATCGTTAGAAAGGCATTTAACCACTTCAGTTTTCGTGCCGCGCAGCAGGCCCGCAAAGGCATACTCCGACAGAGTATCGGGAACAGGAGTCACGGCACCAAGAATCGTCGCCGGATCGGCGCCCAATGCGACGGAGACCGGGAAACGTTCACCCGGACGCGCGGCTAACCACTCCTGAAAATCCAGCGCGCCGCCGCGGTGAGACAGCCAGCGCATAATCAGCTTATTTTTACCTATCAACTGCTGACGATAAATGCCCAGGTTTTGCCGGTCTTTGTGCGGGCCACGCGTTACCGTCAGTCCCCAGGTAATCAGCGGCGCGGCGTCGTCCGGCCAACAGGTCATGACAGGAAGACGCGTTAAATCGACATCATCGCCAGACGCGATTTTCTGTTGGCAAGGCGCGCCGCGTAACCGTTTCGTCGGCATATTCAGCACTTGCTTAAACTGCGGCAGCTTGTCAAACAGATCGCGAAAGCCTTTCGGCGGCTCAGGTTCTTTCAGAAACGCTAATAATTTACCCACTTCCCGTAATGCGGAAACATCATCCTGGCCCATGCCCATCGCCACGCGTTTTGGCGTGCCAAAAAGGTTGCACAGCACCGGCATGGCGTAACCTTTAGGATTTTCAAACAGCAACGCCGGTCCACCGGCACGCAGCGTGCGGTCAGCGATTTCCGTGATTTCCAGATGAGGATCCACAGGTAGCGTGATGCGTTTTAGTTCCCCCTGCTGCTCAAGTAGCGTCAGGAAGTCGCGTAAATCGTGATATTTCATGGCGTCCATTGTAGCCTCTTGGTAAGCGCATCATTATACGGCGTTCATCATCGGGATGCTGTATTTTTGTTAAATTAGCGTGAACTCTGGCAACCAACGCTAATCCAGATACGGCTTAAAGGATGAAGTGTATAATTAACTTCGCGCATGGCTTTTGCTATGCTTGCGCCCCGAACAAGCGGATAAGAGTCATTATGCAATCCTGGTATTTACTGTACTGCAAACGCGGGCAACTTCAGCGTGCTCAGGAACACCTCGAAAGACAAGCGGTAAGTTGCCTGACACCGATGATCACCCTGGAAAAAATGGTACGCGGAAAACGTACCTCCGTCAGCGAACCGCTCTTTCCTAATTATCTGTTCGTTGAATTTGATCCGGAAGTGATACATACCACTACAATCAACGCCACGCGCGGCGTCAGCCATTTTGTGCGCTTTGGCGCGCATCCTGCGATCGTGCCTTCCAGCGTTATTCATCAGCTTTCTATCTACAAGCCCGAAGGCGTTGTCGATCCTGAAACCCCCTATCCCGGCGATAGCGTCATCATCACGGAAGGCGCATTTGAAGGGCTGAAAGCGATTTTTACCGAACCGGATGGCGAAACGCGTTCGATGTTACTGCTTAATTTACTCAATAAAGAAGTGAAGCAGAGCGTAAAAAACACCGGTTTTCGCAAGATTTAGCGATCATTCAGAATACGACCTCAAATAAGGTTCTGGCGTTGGCATCTGTCATCGCCGCTAACCATTGCGGATCTTCACCACGCCATAGCGCAATGCGCTCCAGGATGTGAGGCAGATACGCGGGCTCGTTGCGTCGTGACGTTGGTTTCGGCGTAAGATCGCGAGGCAACAGATACGGCGCGTCGGTTTCTATCAGTAGCTTTTCCGCTGGAATAAACGGTAAGAGTTCACGTAGCTCAAGCCCGCGTCGTTCGTCGCAAACCCACCCGGTAATACCGATATAGAGCCCTCTGTCCACACAGGCCTGCATTTGCTGGCGTGAACCGGTAAAGCAGTGCAGTATTGCACTCGGAAGACTATCCAGCCAGGGATCAAGCAATGCCAGAAATCGCTCATGCGCGTCCCGGCAGTGCATAAAGATTGGCATCTGCAATTCGGCGGCAATTTGTAGCTGCGCCTGAAAGGCACGCTCCTGCTCCTGCGGCGTGGAAAAATTGCGATTGAAATCCAGCCCGCACTCACCGATAGCGACGACTTCCGGCTGGTTCGCCAGCGCAATAATGGCGTCTTCAGACGCGGATGACCACTGACTGCTGTCATGGGGATGGACGCCAGCCGTCGACCAACAATGGGGGTAGCGCCGCGCCAATTTTAACGCCTGCTGACTTTCATGGATGTTCGTTCCGGTCAGTAGCATACCTTTTACTCCCGCCGCAAACGCACGGGCGACCACATCATCACGATCTTTTGCAAACTGGCTACTGGTTAAATTAACGCCAATATCAAACATGCTTGCCCCCATATGACAACCGCCCTGGCGGGCGGTTGTGTTTAGTCTTCAGTGTGCTCGGCCTTTTCGGTTTCGGCCTCGTTATCTTCGTCGCGCGTCCGTCGCTTACCGACATAAAAGCGTGAGCAGAAAACGCCAATTTCAAACAGGCAGTACATCGGTATCGCCAGCAACGTTTGCGAGAAAACATCTGGCGGCGTAAGCAGCATTCCCACAATGAATGCCCCGACCAGGATATAAGGCCGTTTTTTACGCAAATCTTCTGGCGTCGTGATGCCCATCCAGCACAGCAACACAATCGCCACCGGCACTTCAAAGGCTACGCCAAAGGCCATAAAAAGCGCCATAACAAAGCTAAGATAGCTGGCGATATCTGTCGAAACCTGTACCCCTTCCGGCGCCGTATGCGTCAGGAAACCAAAGGCCAAAGGGAATACGACAAAATAGGCGAAGGCCATACCAATGTAGAAAAGCAGCGAGCTGGATACCAGCAGCGGTACGACCAGACGACGCTCATGCTTATACAGCGCCGGGGCGATAAAGGCCCAAACCTGGTACAAAATGACAGGCGCGGATAAGATCAAAGACACCATGAAGGTGAGTTTGATAGGCGTAAAAAACGGCGACGCCACATCCGTCGCAATCATTGTCGCCCCTTGCGGCATCTGTTTAATCAGCGGTGCGGCGACTAAATGATAAATATCATTGGCGAAATAAATTAACGCCAGAAAAATCAGAAGTACTGCGACGATGCAGTTTAGCAGGCGCTTACGCAACTCGATCAGATGCGTGATAAGCGGTTGAGTATCTTCTACAGCCATGTTTACGGTTTATCACTCGACGAGGGGGAAGATTCGACAACAGGCGCAGCGGATTTCTTCTCGGCGTCTATCGTGGCTACGGAAGCGGTTTCCGTCGACTCAGGCACGTTAGCTTTAACGGGCTCCGGCTTTTGTTCCGGCGCGCTCGCCTGTGTTTCAGCGGCGGCAGGGGTGACGCCCTCATGCTGCGTTTCGTTCCCTTTTACCACCGGATTATGGATGGTATGCGCTTCATCGCTCGCTTGTTCGGGATCGTTAGCGCTGTAGGTGCGTTTCATCGACTCCGCGGCCTGACGCAGTTCATCCATAGATGCTTTCAGTTCGGGAGTCAGATTTTCCAGGCTCGCCTTTTCGACTTTTTTCAGACTGTCCTGGAACTCCTGAAGTTTCAGTTCCTGAGTCAGTTCATTCTGAACCGTTGTCGCAAGGGATCGCAACGCGCGAATCCAGCCCGCTACCGTTTTTACCGCTACTGGCAATCGTTGCGGCCCCAACACAATGAGGCCGATAACGAACACTAACAGCAGTTCGCTAAAACCGATATCAAACACGGATTATACCTGCTCTTTATCTTGGCTTTTAGCGTCTTCCTTTTTCGCTTCGCCTTGCTTATCCGCGATAGATTTAGCGGTAAAATCAGCGTCCTGACTGGTTTTATCCTGTTTGGCATCATCATCGCTCATGGCCTTTTTAAAGCCTTTGATAGACGCGCCAAGATCGGAACCGATGGAACCGAGTTTTTTGGTGCCGAACAGCAGTACGACGATAACGGCAACAATCAACAACTGCCAAATACTGATACCACCCATACATGTTCCTCTGTGATAGATGATGAATTAATAGGGCCGCATTATACACATTATCCTTCGCGCTGCCTCTTTGTTAACCGCTTTCGCCCGCCCTATTCACATACTTTTACATACGACCGGGACGACATTGACTTGCGGCCTGAGTATTGCCTCGAGTGATAATATGTACCTGCGTGACACAACCGGCGTTGAGCGATAAAAAATCTCAACGAGTTTTACGCCAGCCAACCAGCCAGACAACTACGCCGCCGACCATGAGCCAGCCAGGCATCAATCCCCATTCAGGGCGGTTGACGAGTAAGAATGACCCGCTCAGTAACAGCGTTGCGCCAATTCCCAATAAATAACGAGACTGACTTTGGCGCACATGGTTTACCTGTAACTCGCGCGCAATCTTATCAACACTGTGCTGTAAATATTTGCCCTGGCGCAAACTGTCGTACACCAGTTCAGGTATTTCTGGCATTTTTTCGACCCAGAACGGCGCTTTTTCTTTAAGAGCCCGCGTGAGAGCCGGAATACCCACCTGATCTTTGATCCAGGACTCAAGAAACGGCTTCGCCGTTTTCCACAAATCAAGCTGAGGATAAAGTTGCCGCCCAACCCCTTCAACATACAATAATGTTTTCTGCAACAACACCAGTTGCGGCTGGACTTCCATGTTAAATCGACGCGCTGTATTGAAAAGGTTTAACAACACATGACCAAACGAGATTTCCGCGAGCGGCTTTTCAAAGATAGGTTCACAGACGGTGCGGATGGCAAACTCAAAATCTTCAACGTTGGTATCTGGCGGAACCCAGCCTGAATCGACATGCAGTTCTGCCACCTTTCGGTAATCGCGATTAAAGAACGCGATAAAGTTTTCTGCCAGATAGCGCTTATCTTCTTTGTTTAGCGACCCGACGATACCGCAGTCAATGCCGATATATTGCGGGTTTTCAGGGTGTTCATGGCTGACAAAAATATTTCCCGGATGCATGTCCGCATGGAAAAAGCTGTCGCGGAAAACCTGGGTGAAGAAAACTTTAACCCCGCGTTCCGCCAGCAGTTTCATGTTGGTGCCGTTCTTTTCCAGCGCCGCCACATCCGAAACCGGAATGCCGTATATCCGCTCCATCACCATCATGTTCTGGCTACAGTAATCGGAGTACACCTCCGGGATATACAGCATGGGACTATTTTCAAAATTGCGGCGTAACTGAATCGCGTTGGCCGATTCCCGTAGCAGATTCAGCTCATCGATCAGCGTTTTCTCATACTCACGCACCACTTCCGTCGGACGCAGACGACGCCCATCCGGCAACAGGCGTGGCACCCAGCGAGCAAGGCGATAAATCAGTTTCAGGTCTGCCTGAATTACCGGCAAAATATCCGGGCGAATGACCTTAATAACCACTTCTTTACCGTTTGATTTCAATCGCGCGGTATGTACCTGGGCGATTGACGCCGACGCTAAAGGCTGGATATCAAAGTCGTCAAACCAGGCTTCGACTGGTAGCCCCCCCATCGCCTCTTCAATCTGGGCTTTCGCCAGCCGACCATCGAATGGCGCGACTTTATCCTGGAGCAAAGCGAGCTGATCGGCGATTTGCGGCGGGAACAGGTCACGGCGCGTGGAGAGCATCTGACCAAATTTGATCCAGACCGGTCCCAGCTCTTGCAACGCCAGTCTTAATCGTTCACCCAGCAATTTATCTTTATGCCGGTTTGGCATCCAGAACAGCGAATAGCGCCATAATCGGAGTGGCAGTGTAAGACGCATTCGGGGGATGAGTTCATCAAGGCCGTAGCTTAAAAACGTGCGGATGATGAAATATAGGCGCCGTACTTCACCTGGCGTCATTTGGCCTCCAGTTTTTCCAGCCGTGTGGTCAGAGAATCTACGGCGCGCTCAATAGCCGCGGTTTCTTCGGCAAACCATGCGACTTCCAGCGGGCCAGGCGCCATACGCCACTCTTCAGTGATCGCTTCAGCGGCATAACGCTGCTGGCGTTGAAACCCGTGGCGCAGGAATTTAGCCCCGCCACGCACGACCTTACCGATACTTTCCGCCGCAATATCACCCGTGTATGGCGCCAACAGCTCCGCAGGATCGAATTCGGCGAGATCGGCGAGCGCCACAAAATTTTGCACGACCTGAATATCGCCCTGCACTTCCAGTTCGCCGCTGCGAATAAGCGCGGCCAACTGCTGACGATCGCGTAGTTTTGGCAAAACGCTAGCTTGAGTGATTACCGTACAGTCCGCTTCGCCTTCCCATGCCCCCAGCACATCAACCTGGCGTTCGCTGAATACCAGGACTAATGGCGTCGAAAATCCCTTTAGTTTCACACACAGTACTTTTCCCTGTAAGCGCGTTCTGGCTGATTTCAGCGCTGGCGAACGATACAGAAACGTATTGAGGAGACCTTCAATTCCTGCGGTCACTAAGGGTTTAAAAGGCATTCCACCCTCCTAGAATTTATAACCACGGTGCAATGCCACAACACCCGCCGTCAGATTGTAATAATCCACGCTCTCAAATCCGGCGTCCTGCATCATGGCTTTTAAGGTATCCTGATCGGGATGCATACGGATGGATTCCGCGAGATACCGATAGCTATCCGCATCGTTCGCGACCATCGAGCCAATACGCGGTAAAATATGGAAAGAATAGGCGTCATACGCTTTACTCAGCGGCTCAATGATAGGCTTGGAAAATTCAAGCACCAGTAAACGTCCGCCGGGTTTCAACACACGGAACATTGACCGCAGCGCTTTTTCTTTTTCCGTTACATTGCGCAAACCAAACGAAATGGTAATGCAATCAAACGTATTATCAGGGAAAGGCAGAGCTTCGGCATTCGCCTGCACATACTCTACGTTGCCGATCACGCCGATATTACGCAGCTTCTCACGCCCCATTTTGAGCATGGAATCATTAATATCCGCCAGGATAACTTTGCCAGTTTCCCCGACCATACGTGAAAATTTCGCGGTAAGATCGCCCGTCCCGCCCGCTAAATCGAGAACGGTTTGTCCACGACGCACGCCACTGCAATCAATGGTGAAGCGCTTCCACAAACGATGAATGCCAAATGACATTAAGTCATTCATCACATCGTACTTTGACGCCACAGAATGAAAAACGTGGGCCACCATGTCAGCTTTCTGCTCTTTAGCGACGGTCTGAAAGCCAAAGTGCGTCGTTTCTTGTGAATCTTCCACCATCTCAGTGCCTGCTTATCGATAAAAATGTTCAAGAAGTGTAACAGATTGGGCCAATTTGCCCTACTCTGCGCCAGGACTAAACTACTCCGTATGGGTTAACTTAACTGCTGCTTCACCCGTTCATCATTGGGATAATGTTCATCCTGCCGCCCTTCAGGGATCGATCGTAAACGATATTCTTCATCTTGCGTAACGGCCTGTTCCGCTAAATCCGGATTAATCTCGCGTTTGATTTCCACGCCTAGCCCCCGGAAAGCCTCCGCCTGAGCCAAAACGTTGCCACGCCCCGACGCAAGTTTTTTCATCGCCTGGCGGTAGTTATCCTGCGCTTTATCCAGACTCTGACCGATCGCTGACATATCATCAACGAACAACCGCATTTTATCGTAGAGCTTACTGGCTCTGTCCGCGATGTGCTGCGCATTGCGGCTCTGGTGTTCATAGCGCCACAGGTTGGCGATTGTCCGTAACGCCACCAGCAGCGTCGTGGGGCTTACCAGCATAATGTTATTTTTTAGCGCCTCGGTTATCAGTTCGGGCTGTTTATCTAACGCCAGCAGGAAAGCGGGTTCTACGGGGATAAACATCAGAACATAGTCCAGCGAGCGGAGGCCGGGAAGCTGCTGGTAGTCTTTACGCCCCAGTAAGCGAATATGATTGCGCACCGAGGCGATGTGCTCTTGTAAAGCGGCCTCGCGCGTGTAGTCATCTTCAGCGTTAAAGTAACGCTCGTAGGCGACCAACGTCATTTTAGCGTCGATGACCACATCTTTGCCCTGCGGCAAGCGGACGATGACATCCGGCTGCATCCGCGAGCGCGCATCGTTCTCAATACTGACCTGGGTTTCGTATTCGTAGCCTTCACGCAGTCCGGATGCCTCCAGCACCCGCGCCAGCACAACTTCGCCCCAGTTTCCTTGCGCCTTATTGTCCCCTTTCAAAGCGCGCGTCAGGTTGATCGCTTCCTGCGCCATTTGCGCGTTAAGCTGCTGCAAATTACGAATTTCGTGCGCCAGCGTATGCCGCTCCTGCGCTTCTTTGCCAAAACTCTCCTGAACCTGGCGGCGAAAACCGTCCAGTTGCTCACGCAGCGGCGTCAGCAGGCTATTCAGGCTTTGTCGGTTTTGTTCGTCTACGCGACGATTACTGTGTTCAAAGATACGGTTCGCCAGATTTTCAAACTGCTCGCTTAAACGCTGTTCGCTGTTGATCATCTGACGGATTTTGTCTTCCGCGTGTTGCTGAGTCGCTTCCAGACGGGTCGTGACTTCACGCAGATCGGCTTCCAGAGAGGTATTAATACTGTGCAGGCTACGCAGTTCGTTATTAAGTAACTCGCACTCACTGCGCCAGTGCGCTTCTTGCGCTAATTGCTGCCGGGCCGCGCTAAGTTCGATATCCAGATCACGCCGTTCTTCGATAAGATCGGCGCGGATTTGATCGGCGTGCGCTTTCGTCGCCAGCCAGCCAATCACCGCCCCAGCCGCCAGCGCCACGACGGCGCTTATCATAAGAGTAATATCCACAACACCTCTCCTGGAACCACACTGTCCTGCACAAAATAGAATTGTGCTGTATAAACGTCCAGTTTAAAAGGGATTTCCTGCGAGGCGCCACGCAAAAAGAAAAGGCCGAACGCGTCGGCCTTTGCAAAAGAGAGGAGAATTACAGTAGACGACGGGCCGCTTCCACGACGATTTTCACCGCGTGGCTTTCAGTTTGTTTCATCGTTTCCGCATTCGGAATCTCTTGTTGGGTACGGTTAACGATAACGCCCGCCACCATACCTGCGCGTAAACCCTGGCTTGCGCACATGGTTAACAGCGTAGCGGATTCCATTTCGTAGTTCATCACGCCCATCGCCTGCCACTCTTCCATAGAGCCTTTGAAGCGGCGAACAACGCGGCCAGAATAGGTGTCGTAACGTTCCTGACCCGGATAGAAAGTGTCGGAAGAGGCGGTTACGCCAACGTGAGTCGTGGCGCCAATCGATTTCGCGGCTTCAACCAGCGCAGTGGTGCAGGCAAAGTCGGCAACCGCCGGGAATTCCATCGGCGCAAAATGCAGGCTCGCCCCATCCAGACGTACGGATGCGGTCGTTACCAGAACGTCGCCGACGTTGATGTGCGGCTGAATAGCCCCCGTGGTGCCGATACGCAAGAAGGTACGAATACCCAGTTGCGCCAGTTCTTCCACGGCAATAGAGGTAGACGGGCCGCCGATACCGGTAGAGCAAACGATAACTGCTTTGCCATCCAGCTCAGCGCGCCAGGAGGTGAATTCGCGGTGAGATGCCAGCTTAACCGGCTTATCCATCAGCGCGGCGATCTTTTCCACACGCTCAGGATCGCCAGGGACGATGGCGAGCTGGGCCCCTTGTAAATCGTTTTTGGTGAGGCCGAGATGAAAAACATCAGACTTGGACATATAAAACTCCTCTGTGAATCGGGTTTGTCAGAAGAAGCAAAGAGACACTTTACCTAAGGCATAAAGATATTTTCGTGACAGCCATCACTATGACGTAAAACAATTGCACTCGTTTACCATTAAAAAGTGATGCGCATCACAATAAATAATCAGTATCGCCAGGCATTGAACAAAAGATAGCCGCTTTAAGGCAATGTGGTTTGTTACACACTGTCTATAGTTAAGATTGCGCTATTTTTTAAGGGTACGGAGAATACCATGACAACGACACATCCATCCGGCTTTGCACCTGCAGCTTCCCCACTTGCCCCTACGATGATTCATACGCCTGATGGGGCCATTAGCGCGGGGATAACGTCGATCCCCTCTCAGGGCGACGATATGCCAGCCTATTACGCCAGACCAAAGGCAAGCGACGGCGCGCTGCCTGTGGTCATTGTGGTACAGGAAATTTTTGGCGTACATGAACACATTCGCGATATTTGCCGACGACTGGCGCTGGAAGGCTATCTCGCTATCGCGCCGGAGCTCTATTTCCGCGAAGGCGACCCCAATGATTTCGCCGATATACCCACATTATTGAGCGGGCTGGTGGCTAAAGTACCCGATTCGCAAGTCCTTGCCGACCTGGATCACGTCGCCAGTTGGGCTTCGCGCAACGGCGGGGATGCGCATCGGCTAATGATCACCGGTTTTTGTTGGGGAGGCCGGATTACCTGGCTATACGCCGCGCACAACCCACAGTTAAAAGCGGCGGTAGCGTGGTACGGCAAGCTGGTGGGCGACACGTCACTCAATTCGCCGAAGCATCCCGTTGACATTGCCACCGATCTTAACGCGCCGGTACTGGGTTTATACGGCGGACAGGATACCAGTATTCCACAGGAGAGCGTGGAAACCATGCGTCAGGCGCTACGCGCCGCTAATGCGAAGGCGGAAATCGTGGTCTATCCCGATGCAGGGCACGCGTTTAATGCCGATTATCGTCCGGGCTACCACGAAGCCTCGGCGAAAGACGGCTGGCAAAGAATGCTGGAATGGTTCGCGCAGTACGGCGGGAAAAAAGGCTAACCACAGCGCATTACGATGTTTGTTGGGCCTACGAGACCGGAGTCGGTGTAGGCTCAACAAAGCGTCATCGCCACGTTAGCTATGCTTTACCACAGCATTTTTTATATTTTTTGCCGCTGCCGCAGGGACAGAGATGGTTACGACTGACGGCTCCTGTGTCTTTACGCGCGTCCTGCGCCAGCCAGCGCATGATCGATGCCATCGGATAGCCTTGCGCCAGCAGCTCCCGCCAGACATTCATATACGGCGTAACGTGCTGGAAAAAATGCTTATAGCCCGCACACAAGTAATTATGCGCAGGATGACCGGACGGCGAGACGGCAAAGCGATGCTTCGGACAGCCGCCATGACACGCAAAGCGGTAGTCACAGCGACGACAATCGGCGGTCAGGGTCTCCCGCTTGGCCTCGCCAAACGCAATAGCCCGCTCGCTATTATTTAAGGTTTTGATGCTGTGCTGGTGGATATTCCCCAGCAGATGCTCCGGGTAGACAAAGTGGTCGCAGTTGTAGAGATCGCCGTTCGACTCCAACGCGAAGGCATGTCCACAAGTCTCGGAATGTACACACAGTACCGGCTGCTGCGCCGTCCAGGCGGCTAACGCCACGTCAAACATCTGCACATAGACGCGGTCTACGTCGCGACGAACCCAGATATCAAAGATCTGGTTGAGAAATTCGCCATATTGCCACGACGGTACCGTCCATGGCGCCAGCGTCGCCGCGCTTTCGCCGGGCATCACCAGATTAAGTACCGATGAGTTATCGGTGCTCATTCGCTCCACCAGCGGGATAAACTGAATAAAACGCGATCCCGCCGCCAGAAGAAATTCGTAGACGTCTGCTGCATGACCGACGTTATGTTTTCCCACGACGGTTAAGGTATTAAAGTCGACATGGTGCGCTTTAAGCCGCGCCATTGCTGCGACGACCTGTTCATGAGTTCCTTTTCCAGCGCGATTAAGCCGATAGTGGTTGTGTAACGACGCCGGGCCGTCGATAGAGAGACCGATGAGAAAATGCTGTTCAGCGAAAAAGCGCGCCCACTCGTCATTCACCAGGATGCCGTTCGTCTGCAACGCATGAGTGATTTTTCGCCCATCGCCGTACTTTTCACATAATGCGACAACCCGGCGGAAAAACGGTAGCCCCATCATGGTCGGTTCGCCGCCCTGCCAGGCAAAGTCAATGCGGTCGCCACTCTGCGCGGCAATATGCTGGCGTATAAACTGTTCCAGCGTCTCGTCCGACATCCGCCAGTTTTTATTGCGTTCCGGGTACAGCGCCTCTTTTTCAAGATAGAAGCAATATGTGCAATCAATATTGCAAATCGCGCCGCCGGGTTTGGCCATTACGTGACAACCTGCTACCGCCATGTCAGACATCTCCGTTAAAAAATAAGGTTCACCAGCGCCATGAGACAATGCGACGTTTATCGTCGCCAGGGAACATAACAGAATGGAAAACCTCGTTTTGTGCTATGAGAGCGCTGGGCGATCATGACAGGAAAAACGATCTGCGAGGCAATAAAAGCCGCCGCGCTGCTTCCGGGGACGCTATCCGCCTGGTTGTCATTCATACGGAGAACCTTTTTATTATCAAGATCGCCAAATAGCCAGATCCTGAAAAAGACAGCGCGGAAAATAAGAAAAAGGGAAATGAGAAGAAAGAGGCGCTGTTAATCAGGTCAGACACGGGCGCTACCCGTCAAAGGGTAGCGCCGCATTGCTGCCGGATAAACGCAGCGGCCAGGATGGGTTATTTCGCCTGACGCAGATTGTGCGCCGCTTTGACCATGTTCGCTAACGCCGCGCGGGTTTCCGGCCAACCGCGAGTTTTCAGACCGCAGTCCGGATTCACCCACAGGCGTTGTGCCGGAATACGCTGTGCCGCCTTCTTCAGCAGGGCTTCAATCCACTCGACGCTCGGCACGTTCGGCGAGTGAATATCGTACACGCCCGGCCCGATTTCGTTCGGGTAGTCGAATGCTTCGAACGACTCCAGCAACTCCATATCCGAGCGGGAGGTCTCAATGGTGATCACATCCGCATCCAGCGCGGCGATCGAATCCATAATGTCGTTGAACTCGCAGTAACACATGTGGGTGTGGATCTGGGTTTCATCCTTCGCCACCGCCGCGTTGATGCGGAAGGCTTCCACACCCCATTCCAGATAGGCGTCCCAGTCGCTGCGACGCAGCGGTAGACCTTCGCGCAGCGCCGGTTCGTCGATCTGAATAATCCCAATCCCCGCCGCCTCCAGATCCGCGACTTCATCACGCAGCGCCAGCGCAATCTGTTTCGCAATCGTTTCGCGGGTCACGTCTTCGCGGGGGAATGACCAGCAAAGAATAGTCACCGGGCCGGTCAACATCCCTTTTACCGGCTTGTTGGTCAGCGACTGGGCATATTTCGCCCACTCCACGGTAATCGGTGCCGGACGGCTGATATCGCCAATCACTACCGGCGGTTTCACACAGCGGGAGCCATAGCTTTGCACCCAACCATTCTGGGTAAAGACGAAGCCGTCCAGATGCTCGCCGAAGTATTCCACCATGTCGTTTCGCTCGGCTTCGCCGTGTACCAGCACATCCAGCCCTAAACGCTCCTGCTCGATGATAGCCTGTTTGATATGTTCGGCGATGCCGGTGCGGTAGTTATTCGCGTCGAGGTTGCCCTTTTTGAAGTCCAGACGCAGACCGCGAATTTCCGTGGTTTGCGGAAACGAACCGATAGTCGTCGTCGGCCAGGCGGGAAGTTTAAAGCGGGCGCGTTGCGCTTCAGCGCGCACCTCATACGGATTCTCACGCTGGCTGTCCTGCGCGGTGATCGCCGCCAGGCGTTTTTCTACCGCGGCATTATGTACGCGACGGGAGTGACGACGAGCCTGAATCGGTGCGCTCCATTCCTCAAGCGCCGCCGTTTCGCCGCTGTTCAGCGCATCGCGCAGCAACGCCAGTTCACCGCATTTTTGCAGCGCAAAGGCAAACCAGCTTTTAACTTCCGTATCCAGACGCGTTTCGACGCTGAGATCGATCGGGCTGTGCAGCAAAGAGCAGGAGGATGCTACCCACAGCGCGCGTTTGCCCACAAGGGCGTTAATCTGCGCGTATTTTTCGGTCAAATCGGCGCGCCAGACATTACGCCCGTTAATCAAGCCTGCGGAAAGCAGCCAGTCGACCGGCAGACGTTGATGCAGTTCCGCTACATCATCTTTGCCATGAATGAGGTCAACATGTAGCCCCTGTACCGGTAGCGCGATAATAGTGTCCAGGTTTGGCGTCACGCCTTCAAAATAGGTCGTCAGCAACAGCTTCACCTGGCCGGCGAGCGCGTCGTAAGCCGGTTTGAAGGCATCCAGCCACGCCTGCGGCAGTTCCAGCACCAGCGCTGGCTCATCAATTTGGACCCACTCAATACCACGTTTTGCCAGTTCAGCCAGTACGTGCTGATACACCGGCAAAATGTCTTTCAGCAACGTCAGGCGGTCAAACGGTTCGCCTTTCACTTTACCCAGCCACAGATACGTGACAGGCCCCAGCAGTACGGGTTTGATCTTATGCCCCAGCGCCAGCGCTTCGTCCACTTCCTCCAGCAATTGTGTCCAGGTGAGTCTGAACTGCTGGCCTTTGCTGAACTCCGGTACTATGTAGTGATAGTTAGTATTAAACCATTTGGTCATTTCCGCTGCCGCCGCCGGTTCGCCGGTTGGCGCGCGACCGCGACCAATGCGGAACAGAGTGTCGATGTCCACGGAACCGTCGTTGTTCTGATGACGAGCCGGCACATTGCCTAACAGCAGGCTGGTGGTCAGAACATGGTCGTACCAGGCAAAGTCGCCTACCGGTAACAGGTCAATACCCGCTTGTTTCTGCTGCTCCCAGTGACGCGCGCGCAGTTCGCGCCCCACCGCCAGTAACGCTTCACGCGTTGAGTTCCCCGCCCAGTAGCTCTCTTGCGCTTTTTTCAACTCGCGACGCAGGCCAACGCGAGGAAAACCGAGGGTATGAGTCAATATTGTCATTTTACTTCCTCTCTTATTTTATTGAATCTGAAAGTAAAACTCTAAATAGTTCGGCTTGCAGGAAGGCGGCGACACAGCGCATCCCCAGGAGCTTACTGAAGTAAGTGACTGGGGTAAGCAAGGAAGCCAACGCATCTGCAAGTCGAAATATGACGAGTTTTAGACGTCTGGATGTTTACACATCCATAATGTAAAGGTACTGTATATTCCTCAAGCGCAATTTGTTCATGGCGAAGTGAAGGACTTTCATGATCGAAATTAAACATCTGAAAACACTCCAGGCATTGCGGAATAGTGGATCGCTGGCTGCCGCGGCGGCGGTGCTGCACCAGACCCAATCCGCTCTGTCTCATCAGTTCAGCGATCTGGAACAACGTCTTGGCTTCCGCCTGTTCGTGCGTAAAAGCCAGCCGCTGCGCTTTACGCCGCAGGGGGAAGTTCTGCTGCAACTGGCAAACCAGGTGCTGCCGCAAATCAGCCGTGCGCTGCAGGCGTGCAACGAACCGCAGCAAACTCGTCTGCGCATCGCTATTGAATGTCATAGCTGTATTCAGTGGCTGACCCCGGCGCTGGAAAACTTCCGTGCAAGCTGGCCGCAGGTAGAAATGGATTTCACATCCGGCGTCACTTTTGATCCGCAACCGGCCTTGCAACAAGGTGAGCTGGATTTGGTGATGACGTCGGATATTTTGCCGCGCAGCGGGCTGCATTATTCGCCGATGTTTGATTTTGAAGTCCGACTGGTGCTGGCGCCCGACCATCCGCTGGCCAGCAAAACGCAGATTACGCCGGAAGATTTAGCCAGCGAAACGCTGTTGATTTACCCGGTACAGCGCAGCCGACTGGATGTCTGGCGACATTTCCTGCAACCGGCGGGTATCAGTCCGCTGCTGAAAAGCGTGGATAATACGCTACTGCTGATTCAGATGGTGGCGGCCAGAATGGGTATTGCCGCCCTGCCGCACTGGGTGGTGGAAAGCGTTGAGCGCCAGGGTCTGGTGGTGACCAAAACCCTGGGCGATGGTCTGTGGAGCCGCCTGTATGCCGCCGTGCGCGACGGCGACCAGCGTCAGGCGGTGACCGAGGCGTTTATTCGCTCGACGCGGGATCACGCCTGCGATCATCTGCCGTTTGTGCGGAGCGCGGAGCGACCCATTTTCGATGCACCCACAGCGAAGCCAGGATCACAGCCGCGCCTGTAATAAAGCTTGGCCAGTGGGGCTGCTGATGCCAGATGGCAAGATTAACCAGCAGTCCTGCGGGAACATGCATATTATTCATGATACCCAGCGTCCCGGCGTCTACCTGGGTAGCGCCATAGTTCCACATAAAGTAGCCAATGCCGGACGCCACCACGCCGAGAAACACCAGAATGCTCCATTGCAGCGTGGTTTCCGGCAGCTTTTGCGCGTTCCCCAACAGCGACCACGCCACCGCCGCCACCAAAAACGCCCCCAGATAGAACCACGCAAAGGCGTTGTGCTGCGGCATGGGACGGGTCTCCATCAGACGTTTATACCCCACCATTCCGATAGCGAAACTGATATTAGAAAGCTGCACCAGGAGCAAACCGACCCAAAAATGGTCGGTCACGCGATCGTAGCGAATAATCCCGGCGCCAATCACCGCCAGCAACGCGCTAAATGCATAGCCCCAGCGCAAACGACGCTGACTCATCACATCGTAAATCAGCGTGATATAGAGCGGCGTCAGAACGGTAAACAGCAGCAGTTCGGATACGGTCAGGTAGAGGTAAGCATGGAAGCTCAACATATACATGATGCCAAGCTGCATCGCCCCCACCAGCATATACAGGCTGATGGTTTTTAGGTTGTGCCCGCGAGTACGCAAAAACGGCAGAAAAACGAGCGCCGCCAGCCCAACGCGTATCAACACCGCGAAATAGCTATCGACATGCCCGGCAAGATACTCGCCAAATAGACTAAAGGAGAAAGCCCACAGGATAGTGGTAATGATGAGTAGCGCCACAATGGATGTCTCTTAAAACAGGGAACACCCATTGTAGCGGAGAGTGAAGTTGACAACTGGTCAACTAACAAACAATCACATCAGCGTAAGAAAAGATCGCGCAGGTAATGCGGCACGGCGTTATCCGCGTTGATGCCGATCACCTCAAGTTCGGGATACAGGTCTTTCAGACGCTGGTGCGCATTGCCCATGATGCAGCCTTTGCCCGCCATCGTGAGCATTTCAGCGTCGTTCATTCCGTCGCCAAAGGCGATACACTCTTTCAGGCTGTACCCCATCGCCTGAGCGACCGCTTCCAGCGCATGACCTTTCGACACTCCGCCCGCCATCACTTCCAGACAGGTTAGCGTAGAGAAGCTCACGTTTACCCGATCGCCCCAGCGCGCGTTAATCGCCTGCTCCAGCGGCAACAACTTTTCATGAGTGTCGCTGGTGAAAAACACTTTGCTGACGCCCTCCGGCTCCAGCAGCGCAGGCTCAAACAACGAGTAGTTAAATACCGCCTCTTTGAAAAAACGCATTTCATCGGGGCGATGACGATTCATAAACCATTCGTCGTCGCGATAAACGTTAGTCACGATGTCCGGGTTCGCATTCACCACCCCGAACAGGTCGCTGGCAATGTCGCTGTCCAGATTATGCGTAAAAACCAAATTCCCGTCGGTATCGTGCACTCGCGCGCCGTTGGAGGTGATCATGTAAGACTTGATTTCAAGATTATCGCGGATTTGCCCTACATCGACATGATGACGACCAGTGGCAAAGACAAAATGGATGCCGCGTGCGGTCAACAGCTTCAGAGTCTCTTTGGCATAAGGGGACAACGTATGGTCGGGGGAGAGCAGCGTGCCATCTAAATCAGACGCAACAACCTGATACATAATAAAATTTAACCTCTAAGCAAAGCGATTTCCGCTGGATAAATTAGGCTTGTTGAAAAATTCAACAATGGCGTTAAGCGCGACTGAGCGCATGGCGTCCTTTTCAAAAAGGATCTCATGGTACGCGCCTTTGATAACCAGCGGTTTTCCCCCTTCACAAGGGTATCCCGCCGCGGCGCGAATTTCACAAAAACGATCGTGGGTGCGGTTATCCACTACCCGCTCTTCTTCCGCCTGAATCAGTAGCGTAGGCGTCGTGTCATCGCTCGCCCCAGCCAGAACCTGCTCACCCGCCAGAATGCCTTCGCGTACCCAATGCCAGGTGGGGCCGCCAACGCGCAGCTGCGGCTCGTCGGCATAAAATCGTAAGTTGCGCTGATAACGCTGACGGCTGTGGGTCAGCGCATTCATCCCAAACGGCAACGCCCGCCACTGACCGGTACCAATAGCGTAATCTTCACGGATACGCTGATGCCCTTCGGCCCAGTCGAGAATATGGCGCACCATAAAGGAAGGCAAGCGTATCACAATACCAAACATCGGCGCGGTGAGCGCAATAGCGTCGCACCGCACACGATGGCGTTGCAGGAACAGGGTGGCTATCGCGCCCCCCATTGAGTGCGCCAGGATATAACGCTTACGCCACGGCCCCAGCTCAATTTCCTGCTGCCAGAACGCCGCCAAGTCCTCAACATAATCGTTAAAATGATCAACGTGGCCCCGATGCGGGTCCGATAACATCCGCCCGGAGCGCCCTTGACCACGGTGGTCGATGATGAAGATATCAAAACCGAGATGAAAAAGGTCATACGCCAGTTCAGCGTATTTTACATAACTCTCAATGCGGCCAGGACAAATGACGATCGTCCGATCGTTGGAATCATTTCGAAAACGGACAAAGCGCACCGGAATGTTACCCACGCCGATAAACTCCGCCTCTTCCCGCTGACGCCAGAAATCGGTCAGCGGCCCCATAGCAAAAGCGGCAAACGCATTTTCTCTTGTTTCCCAGTCATTTTGCTGCTGAAACATCGGGTTTTCGGCCTCGTTTACCAGGTAAAATCGTTTTTTGCGTCGTGCCTGACACAACACAGCGGCAGTAGCGTATTGTGGCACAAAAACAGACAACCAGGGAGTTTCGCATGACCTTTGAATGGTGGTTCGCCTATCTACTGACCTCAACTCTGCTGAGTCTTTCTCCGGGTTCAGGCGCCATCAATACCATGACGACGTCTATCAACCATGGATATCGTGGCGCAGCGGCTTCTATCGCCGGACTCCAGACCGGACTGGGGATACATATCGTACTGGTGGGCGTCGGACTGGGTACGCTCTTTTCGCGCTCGCTCCTCGCTTTTGAAATTCTGAAATGGGCTGGCGCGGCTTATCTTATCTGGCTGGGTATCCAGCAATGGCGCGCCGCAGGCGCTATCGATCTGCATACTCTCGCCCAGACGCAATCGCGGGGTCGGCTGTTCAAACGGGCGATATTTGTCAATCTAACCAATCCCAAAAGCATTGTCTTTCTTGCCGCCCTGTTTCCGCAATTCATCATGCCGCAGCAACCGCAACTGGCGCAGTACCTCATTCTCGGCGTCACCACGATTGTGGTGGATATGATTGTGATGACCGGTTACGCCACGCTGGCGCAGCGCATTGCCACCTGGATTAAAGGACCAAAGCAGATGAAGGCGCTGAATAAAGCGTTTGGTTCGTTGTTTATGCTGGTAGGCGCGCTCCTGGCGTCGGCAAGACACGCGTGATAGTCGTGCCGGATGATGTTTATCCGGCCCGGAGGTAAATTAGCGCGAAATAATCAGGTGAATACCAAAGCCCGCAAACAGAGCGCCGGCAAAGCCATCAATCCATTTCGCCAGACGCTGATAGCCGCGGCGCATTTTCGGCAGCGCGAACAGGCTGGCGACTACGGTAAACCAGGCCAGCGTTTCCAGGGTGATTAACGCGAAAATACCCCAGCGCGCCGCAGCGCCGACGTTATCGCCGACAAACAGTGAAAAAACGGAACCAAAATAGATAATCGCTTTCGGATTCGACAGATTGGTCAGCAGCCCTTTGAGAAAACTGCGCCCGCTCTGCGCCAGTTCAATGTGCGGAGAAGACGCCGCCGCATCCTGTTTTTTCAGCGCGCCGCGCAGCATCTGATAGCCCATCCAGCACAGGTACAGGCCGCCGCCTACCATAATGATCGTATGCAGCCAGGCCATTTTTTCGATGATGAGATGCAGGCCAAGCAGCGCCACGCCCGCCCATACCATCACGCCGCAGGTAATGCCCAGTACGCCCATCATCGCTTCTTTACGCGAACGGCTGACAGCAGTTTGAGACACGAAGAAAAAGTCGGGGCCGGGGCTCATTAGCGCAACGATGTGCACCATTGCCACGGTGAAAAATAGCATCAACATAAAAATGGCTCGCGGGGAAATAGTTCAGTGAGTCACCATCCTGGCACTTTTTTGCCGGGCTGACTACTCTTCGTCATCACCATCGACATGCGCGCGGATGAGCGCCATGAATTCTTTCCCGAAGCGCTCCAGTTTGCGCATCCCAACCCCGTTAACGCTTAACATCTCGCTGGCGGAAACCGGCATCTGTTCCGCCATTTCTATCAGCGTGGCGTCGTTAAAGACCACATACGGCGGGATATTCTCTTCATCAGCGATAGCTTTACGCAGCTTGCGCAACTTAGCGAACAATTTGCGATCGTAATTACCGCCGAACGATTTCTGCATCACGCGGGGTTTGAGGGCGACGATGCGTGGCACCGCAAGCTTTAGCGGAACGTCTCCACGGAGTACCGGACGCGCGGCATCCGTCAACTGTAATGCGGAGTGCTGCGCAATATTTTGCATTACCAGCCCCAGATGAATGAGCTGGCGAATCACGCTCACCCAGTGCTCATGGCTCTTTTCGCGTCCCATGCCATAAACCTTGAGTTTGTCATGACCGAAATCGCGAATGCGTTGGTTATTCGCGCCGCGGATCACCTCGACAACGTAGCCCATGCCAAAACGCTGGTTAACCCGACCAATGGTAGAAAGCGCAATCTGGGCATCGTTTAAGCCATCATATTGTTTGGGCGGATCGAGACAGATATCGCAGTTGCCGCACGGTTCTTGTCGGCCTTCGCCAAAGTAATTAAGCAATACCAGGCGGCGGCAGGTTTGCGCTTCGGCAAAAGCGCCCATCGCATTCAGTTTATGCCGTTCAATATCCTGAAGCTGTCCGGCTGGTTTCTCTTCCAGACAACGACGTAGCCAGGCCATATCAGCCGGATCGTAAAATAGCATGGCTTCCGCAGGCAGTCCGTCGCGCCCGGCGCGGCCCGTTTCCTGATAGTAGGATTCAATATTGCGCGGGATATCGAAATGCACGACGAAACGTACGTTAGGTTTGTTTATGCCCATTCCAAAAGCGACGGTCGCCACCACGATTTGCAGATCGTCGCGCTGAAATTTTTCCTGCACATCGGCGCGAATAGTGTTTTCCAGCCCCGCATGATAGGCCGCCGCGCTAATGCCGCGACTTTGCAAGCGCGCGGCGGTATCTTCCACTTTCGCCCGACTGTTGCAGTAGATGATACCCGATTTGCCGCGTTGCTCCTGAACATAGCGCATTAGCTGGTCGAGCGGCTTAAACTTCTCCATCAGCATGTAGCGGATATTCGGTCGGTCAAAGCTACTGATCTGGATTAACGGATCGTTAAGCCCAAGCAGACGAATAATATCCTGGCGCGTGGTGTCGTCGGCGGTGGCGGTCAATGCCATAAACGGCAAAGCGGGAAAACGCTGGCGAAGCTGACCGAGCGCCGCATATTCCGGACGGAAATCATGCCCCCATTGCGAGATACAGTGCGCTTCATCCACCGCCAGCAATACCGGATTCCAGTGCGCCAGATGATCAAGAAAGTTGTCCAGCATCAGGCGTTCCGGCGCAATATACAGCAGACGAATCTGTCCGGTACGGCACCCCGCCATCACCTCAAGCTGCTGCTCGCGGCTTTGAGTGGAGTTCAGACAGGCCGCCGCCACCCCGTTCGCCAGTAGCTGATCGACCTGGTCTTTCATCAACGAGATCAGGGGCGAAACGACGACGGTCAATCCGTCCAGCAACAACGCCGGGATTTGATAGCACAGAGATTTGCCGCCGCCGGTGGGCATGACGACCAGACAGTCGCGACCGGAGAGCGCAGTATCAATAATCGCTTCCTGGCCCGGGCGAAACTGTTGGTAGCCAAAGGTTTCCTGCAAAACCTGTTTGGCCCCTGATTCCAGATTCAACACTTCCGCCTGCGCCACATTAACCCCGTTCACCATAAATCAAAACAGGCGCTATTTTCAGCGCCTGCGAGAGAAACTGCAATGTTTAAAACACAATCCAATCAGAAGATATCGTTAAGCATCACGCCGACGCCGACACGTGTCTGATTAAAATTATAGTCGATCAGCGATTCGCCATAGCCGCTGTACACCTGGGTATAAAGCCGGACATGTTTGGTGACCGGATAGCTTAATCCAACTTCCGCGCCGCCGTAGCCTGTATTCCAGTTGTACTGGCTTTTGGCACTTAATACCGCCTCGCCCAGGTGATAACCGATTTTAAGCTGGTAATAACCCATATATTTGGTGATGTCCGGATTATCGTCGGTACTGCCAATCACGTACCACGGTTTGACCTCTACCAGCCAGTTACCGTTTTCGGCCATCAGACGGGTATACAGACGGTTCCAGCTACGCGAGGTGGGGTCCGAACGTCCGTTAGAGTCATGGTTGTAGCCCATCTCTACGTCGCGCAGCGTCCAGCCGGCAAAGCGATAATCGGTAGCAAAACCAAGAAAAAGCTGCGGTTCGTAGTTGGTTTCGCGAAACGGCGAAGACTCTTTACTGTTGGAAAGCTGCCACCAGGATTTCTGCGTATAGGAAGCGCCCAGTACCGAGTTCGGCCCCAGTATTCCGCGCCACAGCGGAAACGCCAGGCTCAACTGAAATTTCACTTCATCTTTACGTGCGTTTTCAGACCAGTTGTAGGTACTTATGGCCTCTTTGTTCAGATCGCTGGTGTTCGTGTAGATCAAGTAGTTCGTGTCATAAGGGTAAAGCGTAAAAGGGTTATCATGCTCCTGTAGCATGTTAGCGATGATACTTCCCCGTACTGCAGGCGCATCATGAACCTCTTTTATCGTAGCTTCTTGTGCATATGCCGCTAATGGCAGTAGCGTGGCTGGCAACAACCCTCTCAAAATCGCCCGCATTCTTGACGTTCTCCTGACGAAGTATTTTCAGCTTGAATCATTCTCTGCCAACCATTTTTACATATTTACACACATAGCCGTTAGTTATCCCTTCTTAAAGTAGAAAACAACAATTAAGAAGCATAATATCAACATTTCATTAACCAATGAGGTGTCAGGAATCTATGTCCGCTGTACTTACCGCTGAACAAGCTCTGAAATTAGTGGGTGAAATGTTTGTCTACCACATGCCGTTTAATCGGGCGTTAGGGCTGGAGCTGGAACGCTATGAAAAAGCGTTCGCCCAACTGGCCTTCAACAACCAGCCGATGATGGTCGGCAACTGGGCGCAAAGCATTTTACACGGCGGCGTGATCGCCTCTGCGCTGGATGTCGCCGCCGGACTGGTATGCGTCGGCAGCACGCTAACTCGCCACGAAACCATCAGCGAAGATGAACTACGCCAGCGCCTGTCGCGGATGGGAACGATTGACCTGCGCGTCGATTACCTGCGTCCGGGCAGAGGCAACCGCTTTACGGCCACCAGTAGCCTGCTGCGCGCAGGGAATAAAGTGGCCGTCGCCCGCGTGGAATTACACAATGAAGATCAGCTGTACATCGCCAGCGCCACCGCTACTTATATGGTGGGATAAAAGCAGGTAAACTGTTGTTACACTTCAGATACGAGTTTTCCAGATGGACGCAAAACAAACACGGCAGGGCGTATTACTCGCTCTTGCCGCCTATTTTATTTGGGGGATCGCCCCCGCGTATTTCAAGCTGATCTATTACGTTCCCGCAGATGAGATCCTGACGCACCGCGTGATTTGGTCATTTTTCTTTATGGTGGCGCTGCTTAGCGTCAGCCGGCAGTGGCGACAGGTTAAGCGCTTACTGAAAACGCCAAAGAAGATTTTCCTGCTGGCCCTGTCCGCCGTACTGGTCGGCGGTAACTGGCTATTGTTCATTTGGGCGGTAAATAATCACCATATGCTGGAGGCCAGCCTGGGTTATTTCATTAATCCGCTGGTTAACATCTTGCTGGGGATGATTTTTCTTGGCGAACGCTTCCGTCGAATGCAGTGGCTGGCGGTGATTCTGGCGGTGTGCGGCGTGCTGGTGCAACTCTGGACCTTTGGCTCGCTGCCGATTATCGCGCTGGGGCTGGCGTTTAGTTTTGCGTTTTACGGCCTGGTGCGTAAGAAGATCGCCGTTGAAGCGCAGACGGGTATGCTGGTCGAAACGCTATGGCTGTTGCCGGTCGCCGCGATTTATCTGTTTGGCATCGCCGATAGCCCTACCAGCCATATGGGGCAAAACGCACTATCGTTGAACTTGCTGTTAATGGCGGCGGGTGTGGTCACTACGATTCCGCTGCTGTGCTTCACCGGAGCGGCTACGCGTCTGCGTCTTTCTACACTGGGCTTTTTCCAGTATATCGGCCCAACGCTGATGTTTTTACTGGCGGTGACGTTTTATGGCGAAGTGCCGGGCGCGGATAAGATGGTGACATTTGCGTTTATCTGGGTCGCGCTGGCGATTTTCGTGATGGATGCGATTTATACGCAACGGCGTAAGCATTAAATAATAAAATGGCAGCTATTATCTGGCTGCCATTTTATGTTATTTCTTTTTAGTAAATAGCAATACAATAAATAATATAATATTTGTTACTGGAAACACGCCCAACACACCAATAAACTTATTCCAACCAACAAACGTTAAATAACGGGCATGGATCTGGCAAAAGCCGAATCCCAACGCTATTCCAATCCCCCTCAAATTTAATGAAGTACAAATCGACAGTACAACGAGCAGGACAATAGCAATCACCCACCATCCAATCCAGGCTTTAATGAATTCGGCTTTAGAAAAAGGGTCTTTACCAAAATAAACTTGCCAGAAATTTTTCTCTTGCATTTTATGAAATCCATTCATTGAAATTGTTAATTACCAGATAATATATTTAATTATTATCTATTGCTGTGCAACGTAATTATCATGCCATTATTTACCATTACTGTCATTAGAAAATTCAGTGTGATATATTTACATGTGAGACCTGAAGTTGGTTATCAATATGGAAAAAATAATATGATTAGGATTATTAAAGATATTTTTCACCCTTCCCCCAAGGATACATTGAAGCGAGCAAAGTTTGTTATTTATACATTATCATCATGGATAATATTATTTACTATAATGCCTAAAAACCAATATCTTGATTTAATATTTATTATTGTCAATACCTATATCCATATTAATATTGGCGCGAAGAGAATCAGAGATTCAGGTTGCAGGGCACTTTATTTCATCGCATTGTCTATAGGTGTAAATGTCTTCTGTACAGTCAGTGTCGCACTCAATGGGGCTGATTGCGATAATATTGGTATACAACTCAATATTGCCTGGGTAATACTCACAACACTACTGCTATCTTTCATCGCTTCTTCAAAACAAGAACTTTCCTCATGATGAAGAACTTCCAACGGACTGGCGATTTAATCGCCAGTCCGTTGATTTTACAGCCAGTTCTTGCGCTTAAAGTACAAATACGGCGCAAGCCCCGCCAGAATCATAAAGATAATCGCGCCTGGATAACCAAAGCTCCACTTCAGTTCCGGCATAAACTCGAAGTTCATCCCATAGCTGGAAGCGACCAGCGTCGGCGGCAGGAACACCACGGAAACCACCGAGAAGATTTTGATAATGCGGTTCTGCTCGATGTTGATAAAACCCATCGCCGCCTGCATCAGAAAGTTCACCTTCTGGAACAGCGATTCATTGTGCGGCAGCAGAGATTCGATATCGCGCAGGATCTCACGCGCCTGCTCCAGCTGCCCGCCCGGTAAGCGCGCCTTGCGCACCAAGAAGTTCAGCGCGCGCTGGGTATCCATCAGACACAGGCGTACCTTCCAGCCGATATCTTCCAGTTCCGCCAGCGTGGAGAGCGCTTCGTCGTATTCATCGCCCTGATGCCCTTCCATAATGACGCGGCTCAGTTTTTCCAGATCGCTGTAGATGTTTTCGATTTCATCCGCTAACTGTTCAATTTTGGTTTCGAACAGATCGAGCAGTAATTCGTATGCATTACCGTCGACCATCGCCTGGCTGCGGGCGCGCATACGATACAGACGGAAGGCGGGCAGTTCGCGTTCACGCAGCGTAAACAGACGGCCATCGCGAATAGTGAATGCCACCGTAGAGTTACCGGCATGATCTTCCGCATCTTCGAAGAAGAAGAAGGAGTGGATATGCAATCCGTCTTCGTCTTCAAAGAAGCGCGCGGATGCTTCGATATCTTCCAGTTCAGGACGCGTCGCCAGACTCTGGCCCAGCTCAGATTGTACGCGCAATCGCTCGTCGTCGTCCGGTTCGACCAAATCAACCCATACGGCATCAATCAGGCTTTGTGACTCCTCGACTTCCAGCCGGGTCAGTCGGTTTTTTTCCAGTTGAAATGCGCTCAGCATGACCGGGACTCCCAATGCGTAAAAATATCGGACAGTTCAGATGGGCACACAGAAACAAATTGGGTTTCAGACCATTAAACAGCCTGACTCAACGCGACGGGAAAAAATGAAAGGTCGCTGACAACCGCTAAGGCTATCAGCAAAAAGGGATAGCCTTAGGAGTTGATCCTGGATAACAGGATAATGAGCCAGTATCTACTGGGTGTGTCCAAGGCGAATGTCCTCTTAGCGTAATCGTGGGCGCATGTTACGCCAGCAAAAATTTGCCGTCAACACGCAACGAAACGCGAAAAAGCAATAATTTCCCCTTATGCAGAAAGGTTAGCAGAGTGAGAGTATTTATCTATGATTTCAGAATATTAACATCACTATATCGCCGGATGGCGGCTTCGCCTTATCCGGCCTACAAATCAAAATGTTAGCCAGCGCGTAGGCCGGATAAGAGGTGCCATCCGGCAATATGAGAGCCGGTCAAACCGTTTCCAGCTTCGCATACGCGGCAACCAGCCATTTGATCCCTTGCCCCTGAAAAGCCACCTGCAACCGGCTATGCTCGCCGCTGCCCTCCAGGTTGACAATAGTTCCCTCGCCGAACTTCGCATGGCGCACGCGTTGGCCGAGTTTGTAGCCTGTGTCGTTTTCCGCCAGCGGCGTTCCCATTCGTTGATGGCTCACCGGACGGCTGACGGTGGCGCGCAGACGGACCTCTTCCACGCACTCCTCCGGCAGTTCGCCGATAAAACGCGACGGGCGATGGTAGACCTCTTTACCGTACAGACGACGCGTTTCCGCATAGGTTAGCGTCAGTTTCTGCATGGCACGGGTAACGCCGACGTAGGCCAGACGACGCTCCTCTTCCAAACGCCCGCCCTCATCCAGCGACATCTGGCTGGGGAACATGCCCTCTTCCATGCCGACGATAAACACCTGCGGAAACTCCAAGCCTTTGGCCGAGTGCAGCGTCATCAGCTGTACCGCATCCTGCCAGGTATCCGCCTGCCCCTCGCCCGCTTCCAGCGCCGCGTGAGAGAGGAAGGCCTGCAACGGCATCAAATCTTCATCTTCGTCGTTGTAGCTGAACTGCCGCGTCGCCGTCACCAGTTCCTCTAAGTTTTCGATGCGCGTCTGGCCTTTCTCGCCTTTTTCTTGCTCATACATGGTGCGCAGGCCGGAATCTTTGATCACCCGGTCAGTCTGCACATGCAGCGGCATGTCGGCAGTTTCCTGCGCCAGGGCGTCGATCAGTTCCATAAAGCGTTGCAGCGCGCTGGCCGCACGCCCGGCCAGGGCTTTTTCCTGTAACAATTCACGGCACGCCTGCCACAATGTTAGCTGGCGATCGCGCGAGGTCTGGCGCACCACGTCCAGCGTGCGGTCGCCGATGCCGCGCGTTGGGGTATTCACCACGCGTTCAAAGGCGGCATCATCGTTGCGATTGGCAATCAAACGCAGATAAGAGAGCGCATCTTTGATCTCCTGGCGTTCGAAGAAGCGCATACCACCGTAAATCCGGTACGGCATACTGGCCTGTAATAACGCTTCTTCCAGCACGCGCGACTGGGCGTTGCTGCGATAAAGGATGGCGCATTGCGCAAGCGCGCCGCCGTTGTCCTGCCAGGTTTTTATACGGTTAACCACAAAGCGCGCTTCATCCAGCTCGTTGAAAGCGCAGTACAGCGATATCGGTTCGCCATCAACGCCGTCAGTCCACAGCTTTTTACCCAAACGCCCATTGTTATTCTCAATCAGAGCGTTCGCCGCGCTAAGGATGTTGCTGGTCGAGCGGTAATTCTGCTCCAGACGAATGGTCTGCGCACCGGGGAAATCATTGAGGAAGCGCTGGATGTTCTCTACCTGGGCCCCGCGCCAGCCGTAGATCGACTGGTCATCGTCGCCGACAATCATCACCTTACCGGTATCGCCCGCCAGCAGACGAACCCAGGCGTACTGAATGTTGTTGGTATCCTGGAATTCGTCCACCAGGATGTTAGTAAACCGCTCGCGATAGTGTTGCAGGATGTGCGGCTTGTTCAGCCATAGTTCATGAGCGCGCAGCAGTAGCTCGGCAAAATCCACCAGACCAGCGCGATCGCACGCTTCCTGATAGGCCTGATACACCTTCTGCCAGGTCTGCTCCACCGGGTTGCCATAGCTTTGGATATGGTGCGGGCGTAGCCCTTCGTCTTTCTGGCTATTGATGTACCACATCGCCTGACGCGGCGGCCACTGCTTCTCATCAAGATTCATCGCCTTAATCAGGCGTTTAAGCAAACGCATCTGATCTTCGCTGTCGAGAATCTGGAAATCCTGCGGCAAATTAGCGTCCATATGATGCGCGCGCAGCAGGCGGTGCGCCAGACCGTGGAACGTCCCTACCCACATTCCGCCCTGGCTGGTCCCCATCAACTGGCCAATACGATGGCGCATTTCCGCCGCCGCTTTGTTGGTAAAGGTCACCGCCATGATGGAGTATGGCGAGTTGTTTTCTACGCTCAGTAACCAGGCGATACGGTGCACCAGCACGCGGGTTTTCCCGCTTCCCGCGCCCGCCAACACCAGCATGTTGCTACGTGGCGCGGCCACCGCTTCGCGCTGTTTATCATTAAGGCTGTCGAGCAGGTAAGAAACGTCCATTGGCACCGCCGCGTAAAAACATGAAAACTAAAAACGCCCGGGGCGCTTCGCTTACCGGGGCTACTTATCGTAGGGCGGATAAGCATAGCGCCATCCACCAGAATAACTGGGAATTTATACAGAACTACTGGTGATTATATCAGCGAGGTGAGAGATGCCAACCGCGAAATTTCGATATGCGGCAGTAAACGGCTGTCCTGCGTCCGCATCAGGTCGGCATTTTCAGGTTTAATCCAGCAGGCCTGCATCCCACAGCGAATAGCGCCAGCCACATCGGTAGTCAGATCGTCGCCGACATGCAGGATCTCGCAGATCGGCACATGCAGCTTTTCCGCCGCCAGGAAATACATGTCGCTAAACGGCTTGGAACGCCCATCTGGGCCGGCGCGCAGTACAAACTTAAAGTAATCGCCGAGGCCAAACAGTTCCGGCTGGGCGTTGCCGTTAGTGATCGCCACCAGCGGCCATTTTTTCGCAAGCTGCTGTAACGTCTCATGGGTAGCCTGCGGAACCTCAATCTGGCTGCGCCATTTGGCAAAATGCATCATCGCCGCATTCGCGCCGGCAATGGCCTCCTGCGCCGATAATCCCGCATCCCGCATGGCCTGCTCTATCGCGCGATGGCGCCAACGGGTAACGTCATGATAGATTTCCGGCTCCGCTTCACGCACCGCCTGCCGTATCCGCTGTAAATCGACGTTTTGAAACGAACGTAGCGACGGGTGATAATTTTGCATAAAAGCGAGCGCTTCCTGCTCAGTACGCAAAATCACCGGACGGTTATCATAAAGGGTATCATCCAGGTCAAAGGTGAGCGCGGCAATACGCCCCAAAGGCCGGTAAAAACGCATTATTTCCCCCGTTTAGCGCGCGGATGCGCCGCGTCGTACACTGAAGCAAGATGTTGAAAATCAAGATGAGTATAAATTTGGGTGGTGGAAAGGTTGGCATGACCCAGCAGCTCTTGCACGCCGCGCAGATCGCCGCTCGATTCCAGCATATGGGTCGCGAACGAATGGCGCAGCTTATGTGGATGCACGTGGCTGTTTAGCCCCTGCTTTATGCCCCATTCGGCGAACCGTTTTTGGACATTGCGCGCGGAGATACGCTTGCCGAGCTTCGACAGGAATAACGCCTCTTCGTCGCTGGCGAACAGGCCGCGCAGATCCAGCCAGTGCTCAATCCACGTCACCGCGTTACGGCCAATCGGCAGGCGTCGCTCTTTGCTGCCTTTACCCATTACCCACACTTCTCCGGTATCGAGATCGAGGTGCTTTATATCCAGGCCAACCAGTTCGGATAAACGCAGTCCCGCGCCGTACATGACCTCCAGCATCGCCCGATCACGTACGGCGAGCGGATCGTTAAGATCGATGTCCAGCAGGCGGTTAACGTCGTCGACATCAATATTTTTCGGCAGATGACGCGGCGCTTTCGGTGCGGAGACGCCCTTCGCCGGGTTAGCTTTCAATTCGCCCTGACTGACTAACCAGTCAAAAAAGCTTCGCAATGCCGAGAGACGTAGCGCCAGACTGGCAGGGCCAAGCCCTTTGCGCCGACTGCGCACCGCAAAACTGCGCACAATCGCAGCGTCACATTGTTGCCAGCTTTTCAGCCCGGTTTCTCCGGCTAAAGCGATAATGGCATCAAGCTGACGCTGGTAGTTCAGCAGGGTAATAGGGCTAAGCTGGCGCTCCACGCCTAAATAGCGCAGGAACCGCGAGACGTCCTGAGAAAGCGCGACATCCGTCATACGCGTTTAATCCAGCGTTCCAGCAGTTCCGGCAGCATCAGCGCGATCTCCTGTAAAAGCTGCGTCCCCTGTCCCGGCTGATAGTGGTGCGGGTCACGGCTGCTGAAGAGAATCACCCCGAGGTCGCCATCGCTGCCCATCATCGACATGGCTACCGAGCCTACAGCCTTCGCCTCCGGCAAGACCACCAGCAGTTCCGGGCCGTTTAGCGGGCCAAGATAATGCTGCGACTGTCCCAGTCGTTGAATACGCAGCGGCTCGAAGGCCTGACGGTTTAAAGCCAGATGCGTATAGCGCGATGGCGCGCCAAGACGCCACCGATCCGGGAACAAACGCAGCGTCGCGCCGGCAAGCCCCAAATCGCGCGCCCAGCGGTGAAACCGCACCAGCATCTCATCCAGACTATCCGCGGCGACCAGACGGCTTTGCAGATGCAGCAAGCGATAAAACAGGCTTTCATTGGCATGAGCCTGTTCCATCAGCAGCGTCATATTTTCTTCAAGCACATTGATGTGATTACGCGCGCGGGCCATATGCCACTCAACGAGCGAAACCGTTCCCCGCACGGGATGTGGAACACGCATCGCTTCCACGGCATGGGCGTTACGGATAAAAAACTCAGGGTGGTGGCGCAGGTAATCGACGACCGCTCGATCGTCCAGTTTCGTGAGCGTTTCCTGTAGTTCTTCCTCTGGTTGCTTCATAAATGGATAAATCCGTCGTAGATATGTGCCGCCGGACCAGTCATGTATAACGGATGACCCGGACCTTTCCAGGCGATATCCAGCCGACCGCCCGGTAATTCCACGCGTACTTCTTCAGCCAGCAGTCCCTGCTGAATCCCCACGGCAACGGCAGCGCACGCGCCGCTACCGCACGCGCGGGTCTCCCCTGCGCCGCGTTCATAGACTCGCAGCCGGATATGCTCACGTCTTACAACCTGCATAAAACCAATGTTGGCGCGTTCCGGAAAACGCTCATGGCTTTCCAGAACCGGCCCCAGTGTTTCAACGGCCGCCGTGTCGACGTTATCAACCTGAATGACACAGTGCGGATTGCCCATTGAAACCACGCCGCACAGTATGGTCTGTTCCGCCGCTCGCATAATATACGTCTTTTCCGCTTTGTTGGCGCGAAAAGGCACCTGCGCGGGTTCAAAGTTTGGCTCCCCCATATTCACCCGCACCAGTTCATCTTCCGTGACGCTCAGTACCATCCGGCCATTCGCGGTACTGACCCGAATGTCGCGTTTATTGGTTAGCCCTTTCAGGCGAACAAATCGCGCGAAACAGCGCGCGCCATTGCCGCACTGCGAGACTTCACTGCCGTCGGCGTTGAAGATGCGGTAATGAAAGTCCAACTCAGGATCATAGGGCGGCTCAACCACCAGCAGCTGATCGAACCCTACGCCCAGGTGTCTGTCGGATAGCCGACGAATCAGTTCCGGCGAAAAAAAGACATTCTGCGTTACCGCGTCGACGACCATAAAATCGTTGCCAAGGCCATGCATTTTAGAGAATTGCATCATTCACTCCGTTCACGCGGGGACAGAAAACTATCCTCAGTAATTGACCTGGGACGGGCCATCTCCCGTTGCGCGATCGTTCTTATCGGGCATCGTGGACTGCGTTTGCGAATCGACTTTTTTCGTCGGCGGCGGCGCATTTTTATCGGCTGGCGGGAAATAAAGCGGCCCTTTCAAACCGCAGCCCGTCAGGCTGAACAGAGTCAGAAGTACAGCGAGTGTCTTAAACACGTTTTTCATTATGGATTGCCTGTAAGTTCATGCTTTCTATTTTCTATCATCGCAGGAGAAGGCGTAAAAGCAAGCGTTTAGGGGCTCTTTATAAAATCTGAAAAGCGGCGCGTTGCCATGATTATTGCGCATTTACATCAGGAAACATGCTTTGCTAATCACTTCAGGTTTACGTACCACGCCCGGATGACCTTATGCAATATCGTAATTTGTTTTGCCTTTTTTCGCTTTCACTTCTGCTGTCTCCCGCCAGGGGATGTCGGCTGAGTGAACCTCCGCACAATGTTTATCAACGGCAAGGCAGCGGCGTGGTTTATCTCCAGCCAGAAGAGGAGAACAATCTTTCGTTGCCGGAGGTGAATTTCAAACGCCTGCGTCGGTTACCCAATTCATTGATTAACCCGGCAACTCAGGGCTGGAACTGGATAGCACAGCCCCCTTCCTGAACCGGGAAATTAACGCCGGAAAAGAGCATGGCTATTTTATGCGTGATAGCCAGCAAGGTCAGGGTATTCATGTCTTTAGCATCAATGGGCCGCTAAAAGTCACCGAGCGTTTTGCGTATGACAACCGCTATGTTTATACGTGGATTGGCAGCCAGCTTTACCGAACAGCATCCCCCTGCCCGGATAAGACGCATACTCTGAATAGGAACGTCATGTACACCAATAATAAAGATATCATCATCATAACGCAGGCGGAGGAATGCCAAAAATGACGCCGCTAAACCGTTTTGCGCACTTGATTAAACATCTGAAAAACGCCCTTCGGGGCGTGGGGATCGGTTCATGCATTTACGTCATTGTTGAAAGCGTTATGCACGGCACGATAAACGGTGTTGAAGCTGCCGGGGTTCTGACGATAAGCGCGGTACTCGGTCTGCTTAGCGCTCTTTTGGATATCAAAGCAAAGCCGCGCGCCCCCTTAATCCTGTTGCATTTTCTCCTCTGCGGCGGCTGCGTCGCGCTGATGGTGGCAATGCTGTCGGCGCTGAACCATTTCCCGGTTAACGCGTCCGTCATACTTATCACCAGTGCGCTATTTATCGTCATTTATCTACCGCTGGGTTTTATCCTTTACCGCTCACAACGGTAATTCGTATCGGTTCCAGAAGCTGACGCTTCCCCTTATACTGGCGATATCACTCAATAGCGGGATAAAACAATGAACGACAGTGAATTTCATCGCCTGGCTGACGCCCTGTGGCTCACCATTGAAGAACGCCTCGATAACTGGGACGGCGACAGCGATATCGACTGTGAAATCAACGGCGGCGTGTTGACCATCAGCTTTGAAAACGGCAGTAAGATCATTATTAACCGTCAGGAGCCGTTGCACCAGGTGTGGCTGGCGACCAAACAGGGCGGCTATCATTTCGATCTGAAAGGCGACGAGTGGGTTTGCGATCGCAGCGGCGAAACCTTCTGGGAGCTGCTGGAGCAGGCGGCGACGCAGCAAGCGGGTGAAAAGGTGAGTTTTCGCTAAGTTTTAATTCCGCAGGAGAGCCAGAAGAATAGCGCTTTCCTGCGTATATTTAACGAGATATGCGGTCGTATTACCAACCCCGAAATGTGAAATACAGCCAGGTTGCCAGAAACAGCGCGGGCCATACACTCAACCAACCAACCCAAAAGCCGTAGCGTTGCCAAAAGGTTAGGTTAAATAGTGGCTTCTGCTCGTTAAAAAGTTGACGTAACGCTGGTGACCAACGTTTTTCCTTGATTTCATTGCTGCAATGATTGCATATCGCTAAACCAAACTTATCTCTTTTTCTCGCTTGAGACAGACCACATGTACGGGTCCTTTTTTGGCGAATAATCAACCATACATCCTGATTATTACAATAAGGGCATGTTTCATGTGTGGGTAGGGTTGCCAGAGGCAGCACATCAATATGGTGAGTAATAACAAAAAACATATATCTCTACCCTATTGTTCCAGGTTTCTGGCAACAGCCATTTTAAAAATATCCTGTAACTCATCTGAATCATAATCGAGATCGTTTAGAGAGATATTCATCACGCGATTACTTCCATGCTTATTTAATAATGACAGAAAATTATTACGCATTTTCTCATTAGTAATTCGCTGACAATAAAGCTCAACATCTTTGACAAAAACGGCCAGCACAGGCGTATTATCGCTAACACGCTCACCAACATAGTCGATTTCATGCCAGTAAACTATTGGTAGCCTGGTTGTGTGTAATGTTACTCCCTCCTGGTTCAACGTTAGCTGTGGCTTTCCTGAAAAGGCGGAGTACCAGTAAGCACTTGCGCCTGCTATCATGAGGAGTATTAAAAAAACACACACCATCTTTAGCATAATACTATAATTTAGAAAGAGGCTCATCATAAGAGCTATAGCTACCACTGAATAAAACAGAGCTAATTTTATTTGTCGTTTCTTATTCACGTAAATAAGAATAGGGTTGTTTATTGACATATAATATCCTTTTATAAAAACATCCATAAGAAACCATTAAAGAGCTTTTGTTTCTAATATGGTTTTTCAAAACATATTTACGAAAACAATGAAAGACGCGATAGCGTTTTGAACGGTCTGGATATTACTACATAAATTGTATAAGAAAAAATATTGTCTAAACCTTGTTCCGCTCAATGAGCATTCTTCGAATGTAGGCTGGATAAGGCGTGTTAGCGCCGCCATCCGGCACAGTATCGTTCTAAAGCCATAATCATATTGATAAGAATAATGGCCGCACATGTGAGCATTAACGCGGTAAAGAACAAAAAGGCGATACCGTACAATTCCCATCCCAAGTCATAGAGAAAATGGTAATTGTCGCAGGAGATGATCACATCCTCCAGACCGGGACATACTTTTCCCCATCGCCCCCAGTAAGACGCATCCCAGAGTTGAAAACTGGCCATGCTGGCGCATAGCGAGAGCAGGCACCCAGCGGATATAAAACAGAATAACTTATTTATAAGAATGAAGCCGAGGCTGACCATCGCCATGACTATCCCTAACAAAATGAACGCATCTGCCACCTCAAACCTCCTCCTGTAAACCAAATGCGGAGGTCACGGTAACGAAGTTGGGTGAAGTTAATGTGAAGCGGTGAACGCCGGCCGGGCAGCTTTGCCCGGCGCAGCACTTACGAAAAATACTGCTGCAATAGCGGCGCGTCATGATCCTGGTTTGCTGGCGGCACGGTGTTGATAGGCTGCGTACGGAATGGGATCACCTGCGCGCGGCCATCGGTTTTCACTATCTGGTAGAACTGCGGCAGGTTAAAGTTGATAAAACTGGAGCCATACGTGAAGCGATCGTGCGATGACGAATAGAAGCGACTGACGTCGCGCACCAGTTCTTCCTTGCTACCTTCGCAGTGGTGATACACTTCCGCCCGGTTACTTTCATCCAGAATATAAATATTAAAGCCTTTCTCATCGCCCGTTTCTTCAAAGAAGAACTGGATGATCCCTTCGCTGGCGAAGCCATCCACCACTGACGGCAATTTCACTTGGTTGGTTTCCACCTGTACCGACAGCCCGTGCAGCTTGTTATGCGAAATCGCGCCGTAGAATTCGATAGCGTTCTCCAGCTTCTGCACCGAGACATTCAAGCGTTCGAAGAATAGTCCCCACGTCTGCCCGGAAACCCGCAGCGCCTTGAAGCGACCGGTCTCCTGACGGGTGCTGGAAAGACGTAGCTCGATACATTCGGAGACCAGTTGCTGCACGCGGGTGCGAATCAGACCGCGAAGATGCTGACTGTAGCAGAACACTTCGACGCTATCCGGCGGCGCGGCATCCTGGTGCATTTTCCCCAGAATCGTTTTCAGCGCTTCGATCATCGCCTGCTCGCCGTTAAAGTGCAGAGTACGCACTTCGTTCCACGAGTTGCGATATAACAAGTCGATACTGCCTATCAGACAGTTTTGCTCTTCGCCAAAGCTGAAAACGTCCAGCTTACGGAAGTCAAAATGGACCACTTTATTGCGAAACGCCGCCGTCGGGTCATATTCGAGGTTAACGATAATCGCCAGATGGCGAATTTCACAGGGGCTGTAGAGCGCTTTCGGCGTTGGAGCAGGCAAGCGCAGCGGGAAATGGTGCGAAACATCGGCGACCATCTCCTGCAACTTAGGCAGGTCGACAATACCGTTGCCCTTAATAAACAGATGCGTTCGCGACGTCAGCAGGCCGTTGAACCACGCCCACGCGACCAGCTTATTAAGATAACGGTTATATTCCAGCGGCTGATGGCTGATGATGGAATCCATGTTCGGCGCGCGGTTGTAGAGATACCAGCCTGAACGGTTGGCGCGTCCCGGCGGCACATGGATAAAGGTTAAATTCGGCTCGGACAGATCCGGCGATATCTGCGGGTTCACCAGCGTGACTTTACCCGGCAACGCTTCAAAAGCGGCGTACAGCTTACGCGTCAGTACGCCGATATCCTGCGGGCTGGCACTCACGCTGAGGTTGTTGCGCCGCGCAAAGCGAATCAGATTACGATAGCTTTGCATCATGGCGTCGAGCAATTCGTTGTGAGCTTCGCGCACCTGATCGATTTTCCAGTTTGCGCGATTATCGAGCATGGTCAGACGCGCGTCGTCCCATCCCCACTCACTGACTAACTGGCTTAATACTTCCCGACGCCAGCCTACGCAGGCACGCTCGCGACTTAATTTCTCGCACACTTTCAGGTAAAAGCAGCGGCGGACTAAATCCAGCCGCGTCGGATCTTCAATCGCCGTCAGGTATTCAGTGACCCGTTCCAGCATCATGCAGTAGGGATCGAGTCCAAACGATACGATTTCACCGTCATGCAGACGTTGTTTAATATCTTTCGCCAGCAGACGTGGGTTGGGATATTCCCATGAGTAGGCTTCCAGCAGCAGCGTTTTCAGCACCGCTTTGTACGGCGAGTCAATGCTCTTGTATAGCTGCCACAGGCTGGCGCCAAAGTACTCTTCGGCGGAGAGCGAGCTTAAGCCCCCCAGATCCAGCCATTCGTTTGGCGTTAATACGCCCTGCGCGTAGAGCGTCATGACATAGTCGTCGTAATGCTCTTCTTCGTCGCACGGCACCATACTCCACAGGATACGCTTCCCGGCCAGGCGCACAGCGGTACGATAAAACTCATCAAGCAACAGGATATGCTGCGTAGAACCACAGTCTTCCCCGCCCAGACTGCCGCTTTCGTTATGGCGGAAACGGTTCTCGTCGATCAGGAAGAAGCTCACCTCAACGCCAAGCGAGGCGGCCCAGCTTTCCAGCAGGCTACACTTACGTTGCAGCAACTGACGCTCTTCGCCGTCGAGCCAGGACTGATGGCACACCCAGATATCCAGGTCGGACGAGCAGCTCTGCCCGACCGAGGAGGTGCTGCCCATGGTGTAAACGCCGGTAATCGGCAGCTCGCCCTTCGGCGGGTCCTGCGGCGTCATACCGCGGTACAGCTCAAGTTCGTTCAGATAGTGGCGTTGGGTTTCATCAGGCGTGTAGAAGCAAATACCGCTGGGAACGTTACCATCAAGGTAACCCGGCATCAGTGGATGGTGATAGTGCAATAATGTCGGCAGAAGACTGTAAACCTGCTGAAAAGCGGGTCCCATGGCAGCAAGCGCGCGATCCACACGCAGTTGATTTATGGCATCCAGTCTCTGTTTCAGAGTCTCAATATAGAGGTACAAGACGTATCGCCTGATGTTGCTACCCGTCATGGTGCAGGTCAGTACTTGACCGTCGCCATTCGGGATAAACCGTATGTCAAAAATAACCGTTACCCTTTCTCGCCTGCATATTTTTATCTAATACCGACGAAAAAATGGTCTAAAACGTGATCAATTTAACACCTTGCTCATTGACCGTAAAGAAAGATGCGCTACATACAAGTGTAGCACCGTTCGCTGCGTGTAAATTCTTAAATACGGGCTGGCGGTTTCTCGTCATTATTCACTGTCATTGACGACACTGCGCCTTATCCTCTCACTCACGGTGACCGGAAAACTAACATACTCTCTATAAGGATGTTAGGATGGTCAATGATTGATAATGACGGTAACAAGCATGTTAGACAATGTTTTAAGAATTGCCACACGCCAAAGTCCCCTTGCGCTTTGGCAGGCACATTATGTCAAAGACGCATTGATGGCAACCCATCCGGGACTGACGGTAGAACTGGTGCCGATGGTCACACGCGGCGACGTGATCCTTGATACTCCCCTGGCTAAAGTGGGCGGTAAGGGACTGTTTGTTAAAGAGCTTGAAATCGCGCTGCTGGAAAAACGCGCTGATATCGCCGTGCACTCTATGAAAGACGTTCCGGTGGCCTTCCCGGACGGTCTCGGTCTGGTGACCATTTGCGAGCGCGAAGATCCGCGCGACGCGTTTGTCTCGAATAAATATCACAGTCTGGACGATCTGCCCGCGGGTAGTATCGTCGGGACGTCCAGTTTGCGTCGCCAGTGTCAACTGGCGGAACGCCGTCCGGACCTCATTATCCGTTCGTTGCGCGGCAACGTCGGCACACGTCTCGGCAAGCTGGACAACGGCGACTATGACGCCATTATCCTGGCCGTGGCCGGTCTGAAACGCTTAGGTCTGGAGTCGCGCATTCGCACAGCCTTGCCGCCCGACGTTTCGCTTCCTGCCGTAGGCCAGGGCGCCGTCGGGATTGAGTGTCGTCTTGACGACGCGCGAACGCAGGCGCTGCTCGCACCGTTGAATCACTCGCAAACCGCGCTGCGCGTAACGGCGGAACGCGCTATGAACACCCGCCTGGAAGGCGGTTGTCAGGTGCCGATTGGCAGCTATGCAGAAATCATCAACGGTGAAATTTGGCTACGCGCGCTGGTTGGCGCGCCGGACGGTTCGGTGATGGTGCGCGGCGAACGTCGTGGTTCTCCCGAGCAGGCGGAGCAAATGGGCATCTCGCTTGCAGAGGAACTGCTGGAAAACGGCGCGCGCGCGATTCTGACGGAAGTTTATAACGGCGAGACGCCCGCATGAGTATTCTGATCACCCGCCCCTCTCCCGCAGGGGAAGCGTTAGTGAGCCGTCTGCGCGCACTGGGGCAGGTGGCCTGGAGTTTTCCACTGATTGAATTTGTCGCCGGCCGGGAGCTACCCACCCTGGCCGACCGCCTGGCGACGCTCGCGGAAAACGATCTGGTTTTTGCCCTTTCACAGCACGCCGTCGCCTTTGCTCACGCCCAGCTCCAGCGGGATGGTCGAAACTGGCCTGCGTCGCCGCGCTATTTCGCGATTGGCCGCACCACGGCGCTCGCCCTTCATACCGTTAGCGGGTTCGATATTCGTTATCCATTGGATCGGGAAATCAGCGAAGCCTTGCTACAATTACCTGAATTACAAAATATTGCGGGCAAACGCGCGCTGATTTTGCGTGGCAATGGCGGCCGCGAACTGCTGGGCGAAACCCTGACAGCTCGCGGAGCCGAAGTCAGTTTTTGTGAATGTTATCAACGATGTGCGAAACATTACGATGGCGCGGAAGAAGCGATGCGCTGGCATACTCGCGGCGTAACAACGCTTGTTGTTACCAGCGGCGAGATGTTGCAACGGCTCTGGTCGCTGACTCCCCAGTGGTATCGTGAGCACTGGTTACTACGCTGTCGGCTATTGGTCGTCAGTGAACGTCTGGCGCACCTCGCCCGGGAGCTGGGCTGGCAAGATATTAAGGTCGCTGATAACGCCGACAACGATGCGCTGTTGCGCGCATTACAATAACTCTCATAATGGGATGCCATAATGACGGAACAAGAAAAATCCTCCGCCGTGGTTGATGAGACCAGGGAGAGCGTGGAAACCACGCCACAGCCAGTTAATACCGAGAAAAAAAGTAAGAACGGCGCCGCGCTGGTATTAAGCGCGGTGGCGATTGCGATTGCCCTGGCGGCAGGTATTGGGCTTTATGGCTGGGGGAAACAGCAAGCAACCGCGCAAACGGAAACCAGCGATGCGCTGGCGACGCAACTGACCGCCTTGCAAAAGGCGCAGGAGAGCCAAAAAGCGGAGCTGGAAGGGATTATCAAAAAACAAGCGGCGCAGTTAGATGACGCGAATCGCCAACAGGCGGCGCTGGCGAAACAGCTTGATGAAGTACAACAAAAAGTCGCCACCATTTCCGGCAGCGATGCTAAAACCTGGCTGCTGGCGCAGGCTGATTTCCTGGTGAAACTCGCCGGACGCAAGCTGTGGAGCGATCAGGACGTCACTACCGCCGCTGCGCTGCTCAAAAGCGCTGACGCCAGTCTGGCGGACATGAATGACCCCAGCCTGATTACCGCACGACGCGCGATTACTGACGATATCGCCAGCCTGTCATCCGTTGCGCAGATCGACTACGACGGCATTATTCTCAAGCTCAATCAGCTCTCTAACCAAATCGATAACCTGCGTCTGGCGGATAACGATACCGATGGTTCGCCGATGGATTCAGACAGCAGCGAACTGTCCAGCTCGCTAAGCGAATGGCGCGTTAACCTGCAAAAAAGCTGGCAGAACTTTATGGACAGCTTTATTACCATTCGCCGCCGCGATGATACCGCCGTACCGCTGTTGGCGCCCAACCAGGACGTCTATTTACGCGAAAATATTCGCTCCCGCCTGTTAGTCGCCGCGCAGGCCGTGCCACGCCATCAGGAAGAAACATACCGTCAGGCGCTGGATAACGTTTCGACCTGGGTTCGCGCTTATTACGATACTGACGACGCCGCGACAAAAGCCTTCCTGGAGGAGGTCGATAAATTAAGCCAGCAAAATATTACGATGGATCTGCCGGAAACCCTGGGAAGCCAGGCGATTCTTGAAAAACTGATGCAAACCCGCGTGCGTAATCTGCTGGCGCAACCGACAGTCTCTACGGCAGCGCCTGCCACGCAGACAGACGCTCCGGCAGCCGCGCCGCAAGGAGAATAATGATGCTAAAAGTATTATTGCTCTTTGTGTTGTTGCTCGCGGGTATCGTGGTCGGCCCGATGATAGCCGGTCACCAGGGCTATGTGTTAATCCAGACCGATAACTACAACATTGAAACCAGCGTCACCGGACTGGCGATCATTCTCATCGTCGCTATGGTGGTGCTATTCGCCATTGAGTGGTTGCTACGCCGTCTGTTTCGTACCGGCGCGCACACCCGCGGTTGGTTTGCCGGCCGTAAACGCCGTCGCGCCCGCAAGCAGACCGAACAGGCACTGCTGAAGCTGGCGGAGGGCGACTATCAGCAGGTTGAAAAGCTGATGTCAAAAAATGCCGACCATGCTGAACAACCGGTGGTAAATTATCTGCTGGCGGCAGAAGCGGCGCAGCAGCGCGGCGATGAAGCACGCGCTAATCAGCACCTTGAACGTGCGGCAGAGCTGGCGGGGAACGACACCATCCCGGTCGAGATCACGCGCGTGCGCTTACAGCTGGCGCGCAATGAAAATCACGCGGCGCGTCACGGCGTGGACAAACTGCTGGAGGTCACGCCGCGTCACCCGGAAGTTCTGCGTCTGGCGGAGCAGGCCTATATTCGCACCAGCGCATGGAGTTCGTTACTGGATATCATCCCATCCATGGCGAAAGCGCACGTCGGCGATGAAGCGCATCGCGCCATGCTCGAACAACAGGCGTGGATAGGACTCATGGATCAGGCGCGCGCCGAGCAGGGCAGCGAAGGATTACGCACCTGGTGGAAAAACCAAAGCCGTAAAACCCGCCATCAGGTGGCGCTGCAGGTCGCAATGGCCGAGCATCTGATCGAATGTGACGATCATGATATGGCGCAGCAGATTATCATTGACGGTCTGAAACGCCAGTATGACGATCGGCTGGTGCTGCCCATTCCTCGCCTCAGAACCAATAATCCGGAACAACTGGAGAAAGTGCTGCGCCAGCAAATCAAGACGGTAGGCGATCGCCCACTGTTATGGAGCACGCTCGGCCAGTCGCTAATGAAACACGGTGAATGGCAGGAGGCGACCCTGGCTTTCCGCGCCGCGCTAAAACAACGCCCGGACGCGTATGATTATGCCTGGCTTGCCGATGCGCTTGATCGACTGCATCAACCGGAAGAGGCCGCCGCCATGCGGCGCGACGGCCTGATGCTGACATTACAGAACAATCCCCCGCAGTAATTCCCTCTTGCCCGGTGGCGCTTCGCTTACCGGGCTTACCGCCTACGCAAAATCATTCGGAATGCATAAAAAAACGCCTGCCCGGTTAAGGGGCAGGCGTCAAAACAGGTCTGTATGACAACATAAAGGGGTGCTTCACTCAACGTTGTGTCCAGGGTGTTTGATGAGGCGTAAGCGACATCTGTCAGTGGACGATAAGCACCGTAAACGGCTCTGCATCATTCCTGAGTTTATGAGGCCAGAAGGCGAACATAAGAGATGGAATGAGCATCTACCCGTACATTATTGCACATAACGTGCCATCTTTGCACCGCTAAAAAACAGGCGCAGGCGTTAAAAAAACGTAGAGAATTCACGCGATTGACATCCCCCCGCCGCTGGCGAGGTTTTAGAGTGTCGCCCGGCGGAGACAGAACAGGATGCTTTTTATAAAGTGATTATAAATCAATAGATTATTCGTCACCGAATAGCGACAAATAAAGTCTGGGATATCGCCAATAAACTATAATGGCAACACGTGTGGGATAAGTGGTTGAAAATGGACAGAAAACAAAAAACCCCGCCGAAGCGGGGTTCAAAATTGGTCGGCGAGAGAGGATTCGAACCTCCGACCCACTGGTCCCAAACCAGTTGCGCTACCAAGCTGCGCTACTCGCCGATATACTGCTTTTTTGAATTTTTAGTTCAATTCATTGAGTCGTGGTGCGAGGGGGGGGACTTGAACCCCCACGTCCGTAAGGACACTAACACCTGAAGCTAGCGCGTCTACCAATTCCGCCACCTTCGCGTTTCACAACTCTATATTAATGGGGTGGCTAATGGGATTCGAACCCACGACAACTGGAATCACAATCCAGGGCTCTACCAACTGAGCTATAGCCACCACTGAAACTTTTTACGCGGTATTAAACCACCGCAGCTCAAGCACCTAAATAAATGGTACGCCCGACAGGATTCGAACCTGAGACCTCTGCCTCCGGAGGGCAGCGCTCTATCCAGCTGAGCTACGGGCGCTTAGCGCCGTTGCGGGGGTGGATAATACGGACTTCACACCCCGCTGTCCAGTGCCTTTTTAAATAAAATGCGCGTTTGGTTATGCTTTGCGCATTTTGGCGCTTATTCCCCCACCTTGTGGGCGGTTCCGTGACGATTCAGACCGAAAACTTTGTAGACCAGCGTGACGGCCAGCAGGAAGATGACGCCGACAAACAGCGACATGCGCGTATCTTCATTAAAGTACATGCCGATTAAAACGCAAACCAGAAACGCCATCGTCAAATAGTTCGCCCACGGAAACATAATGGAACGAAAAGGATGATCCGCAATCGCTTCTTTATGCGCCCGACGAAAGCGCAGTTGGCTAATCAGAATGACAAACCACGGCACCATCCCCGGCAGTACGCTGGCGCTATAAACGTAAACAAAGACGCGCTGCGGATTGGGGATGATGTAGTTCAGGCAAGAACCTACCAGCAAAATCAAAATAGAGAGCGCCACGCCCGCGACCGGCACGCCGTGGCGAGAGACTTTCGCGACTGCCGCCGGCAGTTGACGGTTTTTCGCCAGCGCGTAAAGCATACGCCCACAGCTATACATTCCGCTGTTACAGCCGGAGAGCGCCGCCGTCAGCACGACAAAGTTGATAATGCCCGCCGCGGCGGTGATGCCGATTTTCGCGAAGGTGAGTACAAAGGGGCTGCCGTTGCTGCCAATCTCATTCCACGGGAAAATGGTGACGATCACGAAAATCGCGCCAACATAAAAAATCAGGATACGCCACAGCACTTTACCCACCGCGCTACGCAACGTCACCTGCGGATTCTTCGCTTCACCGGCGGTAATACCGATCAACTCAACCCCCTGATAAGAGGCCACCACGATACATAATGCGGTCAGAAAGCCTTTCCAGCCGCCGGCAAAAAAGCCGCCATGCTCGGTCAGATTACCAAAGCCAATCGCCTGGCCTCCGTTACCAAAGCCGAAGAAAATCACCCCCAGACCGATGATGATCATCACAATAATCGTGGTGACTTTGATCATCGCAAACCAGAACTCGATTTCACCATACAGGCGCACCGCAGCCAGATTCGCCAACGCGACCAGTCCGACGGCAATCAGCGCCGGTATCCACTGCGCCATCTCCGGAAACCAGAACTGGACGTAGACCCCAATGGCGGTAATTTCCGAGATCCCGACCGCCATCCACATAAACCAGTATGACCAGGCGGTAAGATAGCCAAAAAAAGGACTCATATACCGGTGGGCGTACACGGCAAAGGAGCCGGTAACAGGTTCCAGAAAGAGCATCTCCCCCATCGAGCGCATGATGAAAAAGACGAACAATCCGGCGATGATATACGCCAGCAGCACTGACGGGCCCGCCCATTTCAGCGTACTGGCGGCGCCCATAAAGAGTCCGACGCCGATGGTGCCCCCGAGGGCAATCAATTCAATATGACGAGCTTCCAGCCCACGCTGTAGCTCCGGTTTTTTCTCTGCCATAAATCCTCATGTCGTGTTTGCAACGGTTCCGGTAGTACCGGTTATTGTTATGGGTACATCGATTGTTGCGAATATTTTCTTAAATTTGGACAAATGGCAAATGGAGCATTAAAAAAATGCACTTATTGTGTAAAAAATCATCGATTATGTTGTAAATGAGCAGCGCCATAAGCACAATCCGCTGCTCAAGTCATCAGAAGGGAGAATTAGAGATCGCCAGTATAGTGCCAGCGAAGGTAGCGCAGCAGACGCATCTGGCGGGTAATACGCTTCGGTTGCGAAAGCAGACGATACAACCACTCCAGCCCCAGGTTCTGCCATATTTTTGGAGCGCGTTTGACGTGACCAGTAAACACATCATAGGTACCGCCCACCCCCATATATAACGCATGGGGATGCACTTCCCGACAATCGCGCATTAGCAATTCCTGTTTTGGCGATCCCATCGCGACGGTGACAATTTTCGCGCCGCTGGCATGGATACGCGCAAATAGCGCCTGACGCTGCTCCGGCGTAAAGTAACCGTCCTGGCTACCCACAATATTGACGTTCCACTGTGTCCGTAGTTTTGCTTCCGTCTGCGCCAGCACCTCAGGCTTGCCGCCGACAAGAAATACCGGCGTGCCTTCTTTCCCCGCGCGCGCCATTAACGCTTCCCAAAGGTCGGCGCCAGCCACACGAGAAACCTGCGCCTGCGGAAATTTTTTACGTATTGAACGCACCACGCTGATGCCATCGGCATATTTAAATTCCGCCGCCGCTATCAACGCGCGGACTTCCGGATTATCTTCCGCCGTCAGCAGCTTTTCGGCGTTGATCGCCACCAACGTGCCTTGCTTCAGTTGACCATCGGCAAACAGATAATTCAGCGCGTGTGACATGTCGCGCCAGCCAATCAGAGGTAATCCACGCAGCGAGTAAAGGGGCGCAGCGGCATTATTGGTCATAGTTTTCCTTCCACCTGTGCCTGAGGGAGCGAAGTTGTACGTTTATGAATCAGTCCGGCGCTATCAAATAACCAGAACAGAAGCTTAGCGACCAGCAGGCTGGCGCCAAAAACCACCAGGAAGAAAACCACGCGCGAAACAAACGAATCCAGCCCTTCTCGCGCCAGCACAATCATATTAAAGATGGCGCCAAAGCAGAAACTGTGCAGAATCGCCGCCTTATAGCGATTGGGCTCCCGGTTACCCAGTTCATACAGCCAGTCGAACCATTTGATAATCAGCCCGACGACGATCGCGCCGAGCGGAATAAACAGCGCCCCGCCCATGACCACCAGAGATCCGATAAGCGTTGGCGATATCGCCAGGCCAGAATGGTTGTTCAGGACTTCCCAGGTGAAGTAATTCGCAGAATTCAGCACGATACTGGGTCGTCCCGGCCATAACCAGGTGGGAATAAAGACGTAGAAATCACGCACGATAGGGGCCAGCCCCTGAAAATCGATATTGTGGTAATTTTGCAACAGCAGCGCCAGATTCTCCCACGGCGAAAAGGTATCGCGCGTCAGATAAAGAAACGTATAGAACGCCTCATCGCCGCTCACATTTAATCCGTAGCGTTTGAGCGCCAGCCAGAACATACCGACAATCCCCAGCACGCCCGCCGCCGCCAGCATCCACAGGCTGATCCAGCCCCGAATAATGCCGATAAACAGGAAGATAGCAAACGCAATAATGATGTTGGCGCGCGTGCCGCCGACAATCATGTAGGTCAACAGGCCAAACGCGACGGTGCTCACCAGAAAAAACAGCCACGCTTTGCTGTCCTGGCGCAGGAAATAGACCACCAGCATCGCCGGAATGAAGAAATAGAAGAACCGTTTTAACGCCACGCCGGAAACTTCGCTGGAAAAGATCTGGCTGTAGGAGTGCAGCCGGAACAGCAAAAAGCCGTTATGCATAAAGAAAATCGCCACGCTCACCAGCGCGATGCCCATCAGGATCACCCAGGTAAGGTGGGTTTCCACCCGGTTCATGGTAAATAGCGGCTTGCGTGGTACATCCACAACGCGTTTGCGTAAACGCGTTTTATAGGTCACGTAATACACGCCGTAGAAACAGGCGGCGGATAATAGAGCCTGCAATAAGATTTCCGGCGGCGCGACGCCAACGTCGAAACGAAATACCAGCACGCTGGTTAGCGGAAAACCAAAAAAGAAGGTCAACAAAAACAGCAACGAAAAGAAAACGTTGAAGTTAAAACGCACGCGGCGGAATTCAAACCAGGTCAGCGTGGTGATAAACAGCGTAGAGAGCAGCCAGACCACCAGCAGCCCGCTGAATTGCATTAAACTCATTCGGCTTCTCCTGCGGCGATTCTCAACGCATTATGCCACGGTTGCAGGTAGTTGGGGCTAAAGAAGGTGATGCCGCTTTTATCTACCGATGCGAGCTGACGCTGCGCCTCGCGCACGACCTGCTCATTAAGATCGTCCGTGGTAAACAGGACGGGCAGATGCTGTTCCGCCATATCCTGCCAGAAAGGATTGTCGCGGTTCAGTACGCACGGGATATCGGCCTGAATTAGCAGACACAACGTCCCGATCCCCTGTTGGCGGGCAAAAATAAAATAACCGAGGTCGCACTGGCGCAATAGCGCAAGATAGGCATCAAATTCCATTTTTTCGCTAAGAATTTGTAGATTTTCGGCGCTAAATAGCGCCAGGCCGACCTGACGAACCTCATCAATATAGGCCTGGTTATTGGCCGGATAGCCCATCGGCACCACCACGTTTACCGTGTCGCCAAACTGCTGATACACCGCCCGTAACGCCGCAATATGTTGGTTACTGCGATCGCCGGAGTTCCCTACCAAAATGGTCAATTTCCCCGCACGTTGGCGCTCTTTTGCCATAGCATTCAGGGAAGGATCCATGCGCGTCGGGAAATAGAGCAACTCGCCGCGTACGCCCGGGTGCTGGCGCGCAAAATAGCTGAGATCGCCGCGCGTCGCGAATACGCACCCTACTCGCCCCTGCGCGATACGACGAAGCGGGTAGAAAAGGCGGAATTTCAGCCCGTGGGACACTTCGTAGAGATCCGCGCCCCAGATATGCCAGTAAAACTGAGCTGGCTTAATACCGCCGCTTAACAGCGCCAGCCACAGGCTGGTGTTGAACTGACCGTGAAAGAAGAATCTCTGTCGACGATTTGCTTTCGCTTTGGCGATGACCGCCTGCGCCAACGCTTTCTTACTGCCATAAAAACGAAGCGAGAGCGCCGGACAGCTTTCCGTGAAACCGTTATCTTCGCCGGCAACCATAAATTCGCGCGCGTGCTCGCTTGTGGCGGCCAGCGTATCATTGAAAAACCGCAGCACGGTGTGGTTATGGTGAGGGATATCCGATCCCAGGACGTGAATCAGTACAGTCATGCTCGCCTACGCCAGAGTAAAAATACGCCGCAACAAAGTGAAAAATAGACAATATAAGTGGCCATATAAGCCTGTGCCGCACCCAGCGCGCCGTGAGCGGGAATCAGCCAGTGAGCGAACGCCGTTAACAGAATGAACTGGCTAATTTCAGCCAGAATGTAAAATCGCAACGACGCTTTGGCAATCACCAGATAACCGAAAACATAGGCGCCAACTTTCAGCACGTCGCCCACTAACTGCCAGGCGAACAGATCGCGCATCGCGGTGAATTTGGCGGAAAAAAGCAGCCAGATAGCAAAATCGCGCAGTAGCCAGACGGTAAAACTCGCCGCCGCAACCGCCGGTAAAACAAATTTCAGCGCTTTTACCACTTCACGCGTAATGTCCTGTTTTTCCGTCAGGCGTGAGAGCGTGGGTAACAGGTAAACGCTGAAGGAGGCGGTGATAAATTGCAGATAGGCATCAGAAATACTGCTTACGCCCTGCCAGATCCCGACATCGCTCCAGCTATAGTGCGCGGCCAGTTGGTTTCGCATCATCACATAGGCAACCGGCATCGTAACGGAGGTAATCAGCGCCATCAGGGTAAATTTACTGAGCTGCCCTGCCAGACCATTGTCCCAGGAGGGCTTGAGATAGCGTAGCGGGACGGTGCCGCGCTTAATCAGTGTTATACCGGCTGGCACTACCACCAGCGCCGGCACCAGCGCCAGGCCAAGCAGAGCGCCTTCATAGCCGCCGACACGATAGCAGAGATACCAGGCGGCGACGCCCAAAAAGCTGCCGACAATTAACGATAAGGCATTACCCGACGCGTCACGAAAGCCCTTCATTAGCGCCAGCAGCAGGTTCGCCCAGGCGATCCCCATTTGTACCAGCGCAACCAGACGCACCAGCCCTTGATAGTCCGTGTGACCGAACAATCCCTGGCTAATCGGCGCCGCCGCCAGCAGGAAGACCAGCGCCAGCAGCGTAGAGAACCCCAATACCATCGCGGAGGAGGTTCCCACCACGGTACGTAACTGCGCCGGGTCATCATGATGTTGTGCGACGAGTTTGGTAACGCCGTTAAATATCCCGGCGCCAGCCAATACGCCCAGCACGGTGATCATCTGGCGGAAGTTACCCGCTTGTCCGACGCCCGACGGACCAAAAGAGACGGCCAGTAGTTTCACCACCAGCAGTCCGGCGCCAATTTTTACCAGCGTACTGACCGCCGTCCACAGGGAGGCTTTAGCAAGCGACATATCAGGAGAAATAATTTAGCAAGGTAGTAATCACCGTTCGTTGATCGACGGGCGCAAGGTTATAAAACAGCGGCAGACGCAGCAAACGTTCGCTCTCTTTTGTGGTGTAGACATCGTCCCCGATAAACTCGCCGAATTTATCGCCCGCCGGACAATCATGCAGCGGAATGTAATGGAATACCGCCATGATTTCCGCCTCTTTCAGGAAATTAATCAGCGCGCTGCGATCGGCGATATCCCGCAGTTTGATGTAAAACATGTGGGCATTATGCCCGCAGTTTTCCGGAATAGAAGGCAGCTCGATACGCCCGGCGCGCGCCAGCGGCGTTAACGCATCGTAGTAAGTCTGCCACAGCGACAGACGCTGTTGATTGATACGATCGGCGGCCTCCAGTTGCGCCCACAGGTAGGCAGCCTGCAGATCGGACATCAAATAACTGGAGCCGATATCCCGCCAGGTGTATTTATCCACCTGACCACGGAAAAACTGGCTACGGTTGGTGCCTTTTTCGCGGATGATCTCCGCGCGTTCAATCAGCGTACGATCGTTGATCAGCGTCGCGCCGCCTTCGCCGCCAGCGGTGTAATTTTTGGTTTCATGGAAGCTAAAACAGCCGATGTGACCGATCGTCCCTAATGCGCGCCCTTTGTACGTGGACATCACGCCCTGGGCGGCATCCTCGACAACGAACAGATTATACTTATCCGCCAGCGCCATGATGACGTCCATTTCACAAGCGACGCCAGCGTAGTGTACCGGCACGATAGCGCGGGTTTTATCAGTAATCGCCGCCTCAATCAGCGTTTCGTCAATATTCATCGTATCCGGACGAATATCGACAAACACAATTTTCGCGCCGCGCAGGACAAAAGCGTTAGCGGTGGAGACAAACGTAAAGCTCGGCATGATCACTTCATCGCCGGGCTGAATATCCAACAACAGAGCCGCCATCTCCAGCGATGCGGTACAGGAAGGCGTTAGCAACACCTTCGCGCTGCCGAAATGTTGCTCCAGCCACTGCTGGCAACGACGCGTAAAGCCGCCGTCGCCGCACAGTTTGCCGCTGCTCATTGCAGACTGCATGTATTCGAGTTCGGTTCCCACCACCGGCGGCGCATTAAAAGGAATCATGTTGTCACCTGTATAACCAGTACGCAGTGCTTTCGATGTTGGCACCGCTTTGTATGTAACGTTTAAGCGCGGCGGTGTTGCCCAACTGGGTCGCCACCCGCAATGTTGCTTTGCCGCGACTCTGCGCCCAACAGATCGCCGCCTGCATAAGTTCCGCTCCCGCGCCGCGTCCGGCCAACAGACCGATGCGCGCGTCGGTATCATTCAATTCCCGCAGCGAGACGTAACCGCGGATAGCGCCTGTCTCCGTGCGAAGCACCAGGCATTGGTGATCAAACGTGCCGCATACCGCATTCTCAATCCACTGGGCGTAAAAACGGGCGCTGGCGTCGGGCGCATACCACGGCGCGCGAAAACGACTCTGCGTAAACGCCTCTCCGGCCAACTGACGCAAAGCAGGAATGTCCGTAAGGTGTGCAATTTCCGCGCCATGCTGGTCGCGATGCCCTTTTACCGGCAACGCAAAATCCACTTCGCCTTCAACCAAAGAGAATCCCAGCGATTGCAACGCCGACAGCCAGGCGATGTTTTCAGCCGGCACTTTTACCTGCACGCGTTGCCACGCCTGCAGCGCTTCTGGCGTTAATTCGGGCGCTGAGGCATCGATACGCACAATGCCGCTATTCACGCCAAAGAACGTATTTTCCCAGAGTAACGGTTCAATACTGGCGCGGACGGGCACGGAGCAACTCCAGTAAATATTGGCCATAGCCGGTTTTTTCAAGCTGACTGGCGGCGCGTTTCAAACCATCATCATCCAGCCAGCCGTTGCGCCAGGCAATCTCCTCCAGACAGGCAATTTTGAAGCCCTGGCGCTTTTCCACCGTCTGCACAAAAGTGCTCGCCTCAATCAGACTGTCGTGGGTGCCCGTATCCAGCCAGGCGAAGCCGCGGCCCAGCAGTTCAACGGTCAGCTTACCTTCCTCCAGATACATCTGGTTGATAGAAGTGATCTCCAGCTCGCCACGCCCGGACGGTTTCACGCGCTTCGCATACTCGACGACCTTGCTGTCATAGAAATAGAGGCCGGTGACCGCCCAGTTAGATTTAGGCTGTTTCGGCTTTTCTTCCAGCGAGAGCGCGCGAAAATCATCGTCAAACTCCACGACGCCAAAGCGTTCCGGGTCCATGACCTGATAGCCAAATACTGTGGCGCCTTCGGTACGCGCCGCGACCTGACGGAGTTTGGGGCTAAAGCCCTGACCAAAAAAGATATTGTCGCCCAATACCAGGCATGAGGGTTCACCGTTGAGGAACGTTTCGCCAATGATAAAGGCCTGCGCCAGCCCGTCCGGACTGGGCTGCTCGGCATAATGTAAATCGATACCGAATGCTGCGCCGTCGCCCAACAAACGCTGAAAGTCGCGTTTATCCTCCGGCGTGGTGATGATCAAGATCTCACGAATGCCCGCCAGCATTAGCACCGATAACGGATAGTAAATCATCGGTTTGTCGTAGACGGGCAGAAGCTGCTTTGATACGCCGCGCGTAATGGGATGCAACCGGGTACCGGAACCTCCCGCCAGAATGATGCCTTTCATTCGTTTCTCCTCCAGGAGTAAGAACCTGCCGTTTAGCGTTTCAGCCCTAAGCGTTCGCCCTGATAACTGCCATCCTGCACGGGTTTCCACCAGGCCTCATTGGCGAGATACCACTGAACGGTTTTTCGCATCCCGCTTTCGAAGGTTTCCTGCGGCGTCCAGCCCAGCTCGCGGGCGATTTTCGACGCGTCGATGGCATAACGTAAGTCATGGCCGGGTCGATCGTCGACGAAGGTAATGAGATCGTGATAATTCGCCACACCCTGCGGTTTTTGTGGGGCCAGTTCTTCCAGCAGAGCGCAGATCGTCCTGACCACATCCAGATTTTTACGTTCGTTATGACCGCCGATATTATACGTTTCGCCCACCGCGCCGTTCGTCACCACGTGATACAACGCACGGGCATGATCCTCTACATACAGCCAGTCGCGAATTTGCTGACCGTTGCCATAGACCGGCAATGGTTTACCCGCCAGCGCGTTCAGAATCATCAGCGGGATCAGTTTTTCCGGGAAATGGTAGGGCCCGTAGTTATTAGAGCAGTTGGTGACAAGCGTAGGCAGACCGTAGGTACGTAACCAGGCGCGTACCAGATGGTCGCTGCTGGCTTTGGAGGCGGAATAAGGACTGCTTGGCGCATATGGCGTGGTTTCGGTGAAGAAATCGTCTGCAGTATGCAGATCGCCATACACTTCATCGGTGGAGATATGGTGGAAGCGGAACGCCGCTTTAGCGTCCGCGTCAAGCGCGGACCAGTAAGCGCGAGCGGCTTCCAGCAAGGTGTAAGTACCAACGATATTCGTTTCAATAAACGCCGCCGGGCCGTCGATGGAACGGTCTACATGGCTTTCCGCCGCCAGGTGCATCACGCTATCGGGCTGATACTGCTGGAAAACTCGCTCCAGTGACGCCCGATCGCAGATATCCACCTTCTCAAAGGCGAAACGGTCGCTTTGCGCCACCGATGCCAGAGACATCAGGTTGCCCGCATAGGTGAGTTTATCCACCACCACCACCGCGTCTGCCGTTTCATGGATGATATGCCGCACCACCGCAGATCCGATAAAGCCTGCGCCGCCGGTCACCAGAATGCGTTTCATCAGCGCCAGACTCCTTTGGTATCAACCACATAACGTTGATGAACCGCATCGCCGGGGATCGCTTTAAATTCGTCGTGATCGACCAGCATCACCAGCACATCGGCGGCGGCCAGCGCCGCGTCCAGTTTCGCCAGCGTGCAAAGTCCGTCCAATTTTTTCGGCAACTGACGGATATTCGGTTCGACGACCAGGGTTTCGCCGCTGTGCCAGCGGGCGATACTTTGCGCGATCCCCATCGCCGGGCTTTCGCGCAGATCGTCGATATTCGGCTTAAAGGCCAGCCCAAAACAGGCGATTTTCACTTCGCTGGCGCGTTTATCGGTGGCCGCCAGGCAATCTGCGACCGCGGCTTTTACCTGATCGACCACCCAGTGCGGTTTGCCGTCGTTCACTTCACGCGCGGTGCGAATCAGTCTCGCCTGCTGCGGATTTTGCGCCACAATAAACCACGGATCGACCGCAATGCAGTGCCCGCCAACGCCTGGGCCCGGCTGCAGAATATTGACGCGCGGATGGCGGTTTGCCAGGCGGATCAATTCCCAGACGTTAATCCCCTGTTCGGCGCAAATCAGCGACAATTCGTTCGCAAAGGCGATATTCACATCACGGAAGCTATTTTCCGTCAGCTTGCACATCTCTGCGGTGCGCGAGTTGGTGACAACGCATTCCCCCTCAAGGAAAATTTTGTACAGCGCGCTGGCGCGAGCCGAACATACTGGCGTCATACCGCCAATCACGCGGTCATTTTTAATGAGTTCCACCATCACCTGACCCGGCAGCACACGCTCCGGACAATAGGCGATATTCACGTCGGCCTGCTCGCCCGCCTGCTGGGGAAAGGTCAGATCCGGGCGCATCCCGGCCAGCCAGCCAGCCATTTGCTCCGTTGCGCCGACCGGCGATGTTGATTCCAGAATCACCAGTGCCCCTTTTTTTAATACCGGCGCAATGGATTTCGCCGCGGCTTCCACATAGGCCATGTCAGGGTCGTGATCGCCTTTGAATGGCGTCGGCACGGCAATCAGGTACGCATCGGCCTCGACAGGTGTCGTCGTCGCACGCAGAAAGCCGCCTTCCACCGCCATCTTCACCACATTGCCCAACGCCGGCTCCACGATGTGAATTTCACCGCGATTTATGGTGTCTACCGCATGTTGGTTGATATCCACGCCGATAACCTGCTTCTGGCGGGAAGCAAAAGCGGCCGCAGTCGGTAATCCGATATACCCCAGCCCAATAACAGAAATGGTCGTAAAACTCATAACGATACCCGATAACTTTTTAACGCCTGTAAAATGCGCGCGCATGATTGCCCGTCACCATAAGGATTATGGGCGCGGCTCATGGTTTGATATTCATTTTCGTCGTGCAGCAGACGCATAACTTCCGCCACAATGCGCCGGGAATCCGTGCCGATCAGTCTTACCGTACCAGCGGTAATGGCTTCCGGACGCTCTGTGGTTTCACGCATGACCAATACCGGCTTACCTAATGACGGCGCTTCTTCCTGAATACCGCCGGAATCGGTCAGAATGAGCCAGGCGTGATTCATCAGCCAGACAAAAGGTAAGTAGTCCTGCGGCTCAATCAGTACCACGTTTTCAACATGGCCGAGGATACGGTTGACAGGTTCGCTGACGTTGGGATTGAGATGCACCGGATAGACAATTTGCACATTCTGGTTCGCGGCGGCGATTTCCGCCAGCGCCTGGCAGATATGCTCAAAGCCCTGACCAAAGCTTTCACGCCGATGACCGGTCACCAAAATCATCTTCTTATTCGCGTTGAGGAAAGGATACTGCTCGGCCAGTTCAGCCTGTAATGTATCGCTCGTCAGAACGCGATCGCGTACCCAGATCAGCGCGTCAATAACGGTATTGCCAGTGACAAAAATGCGCTCATCCGGAATGTTCTCCCGCAACAGATTCTGCCGCGAGTTTTCCGTCGGCGCAAAGTGGTACATCGCCAGATGTCCGGTCAGCGTGCGGTTTGCCTCTTCCGGCCAGGGGGAATAGAGATCGCCGGTTCGCAACCCGGCTTCTACGTGCCCTACCGGAATTCGTTGATAAAAAGCCGCCAGGCTGGTAGCAATCGTAGTGGTGGTATCGCCATGAACCAGCACCACATCAGGTTTAAAATCTGCCAGGATCGGCTTTAATCCCTCCAGAATTCGGCAGGTAATTTCCGTCAACCCCTGTCCCGGCTGCATAATGTTGAGATCGAAATCAGGCACAATAGAAAAAAGAGTTAATACCTGATCAAGCATCTCCCGATGCTGCGCAGTAACGCATACTTTGGCCTCGAAATGAGGATCTTTTTCCAGCGCATGGACCAGAGGCGCCATCTTAATGGCCTCCGGTCGTGTACCAAATACAGTCAGTACTTTCACATCGATTCTCTTCGAATAGACAGTAGGGGCCCAGCCCCCTACTGCAGAGGTGTTGCTAAATCGTGCGGCGACGGGTTAAGGCAACGCCCGCACCGATTAGCGCCCCAACGATACCCCACATAATCATCAGGAAGGCTCGGCGTGGGCTATCACGTTTTACCGGTTCTTCCGGCGTACGCAAATAACGATAGGTCTGAAAACGAGGGTCCAGGGTCGGCCCCACATTAAGCGTATTCAACATTGCCCGATTTTGAAAGTAGTCCAAATCGAACGCAGGGCCAACCGCTTGCAGATTTTCAAGACGCGCCTGCAACATAGGGCGACCGAGTAAAAAAAGCTCTGAGTCCGGTAATTCATCCGCCGGGACATCCGTCGCGCTACGAGAAATATTATGTTGTTCCGCAATTTTGAGCGCCTGCTCAATACTGTTTACACGACGCGAATAGATCGCTTTCGCAACCTCTTCCTGCCGTTTGACCTGGGCTTTCATCTGCACGGTACGCGCAGCCCAGGCACCTTTTAATTCATCATTCAGATGGCTCGCCGCCCGCTGGCTGGCAAATGCGACATACTGACGCAGCAGATTATTGGCGTCCGGCGCAGTTTCAGCAATCAGCTTCACATTGTCGTTGATGGCGCGTGTAAAATCGCCGGGCGTAAACTGTATGTTATTGATCAGTTCATCAAGCATCGCCGCATCAGCTTTGCTATTCCCGACCATTCGCTGCTTGTAATAGTCCGTCTGTAACCAGAAATCGCGACGCGTATCCCAGGAGGCAAGTTGCATGATGAACTCTTTATACGCTTCATCCATCACCGAGGGCTTATCGGAAGAAGAGGGATCGGTCTTAATATCCAGGTTGCGCAGAAACTGCTGCTGGGAGTAATAACCGCCCAACATATTTACGGTTGGGCGATCGGTGATCGCCGTCGCACTCCACTCCTGACGAGCAAAAAAGGTATAGGCTAACGCGATAAGGGCAAATAGCAGGCCAATGCCGATAATCCAGTATTTGCCAGCCCATAAAGTACGAAACAACCCGCGAATATCCAGTTCATTTTCAGCGCTCACCGCGCGTGCCCCCGGTAATGGTTGTGTCATCGTATCCTCATTTACTTGGTTAAGTTTGGCCGGTTCTTACGGTGCCTGCGCAGGCGACGCTTCACACGCTTAATAAATCTCGCCACCTTCCAGGCCCGCTTAATGCAGTAGCCATAGAGGAAGAATGCTAGCAAAAAGAGCACCAACATAACCCATTCAGGAACAAAATGAGAATATTCTGCCGCTACGCCGACTCCAGCCAGAATGGCGGCGGCAAGCGTAATCAGTACAAACGCCTGACGAGAGGTAAATCCGGCGCGCATGATAAGATGGTGAATGTGCTGACGATCAGGTGAGAAGGGACTCATTCCTTTACGCAGACGGCGATACATAATCGCCACCATATCCATCAGCGGGATAGCGATAATCCATAGCGCGGTAACCGGACTGATAGGGTGAGTTTTCCCCTGCGTCGTTTCCAGTAAGATCCAGATAACGGTAAAACCAATCAGAGTACTACCGGCATCGCCCATAAAGACTTTATAACGCCGCCCCAAAATACCGAGATTAAGCATAATGTAAGGCAGAATCGCGGCAATCATGGCGAAGCACCATATTGCCAGGCTGGTTTGACCGTCAAACCATAAAATCAGCCCCATCGCCGCGAATGAGACGCTGGATAGCCCGCCCAACAGGCCGTCAATACCGTCCACCATATTGAAAGCGTTGATCGCCGCCCATACGGCAAACAGAGTAAGGAAATAGCCGAAGGGACCGAGCACCATCTCCCAGGAGCCAAAGATATAGCCGAGGCTGCTAAGATAGAGCTTACCGAATACCATCATAATGATACCGATCGCGGCCTGTATGGTCGCACGGATCTTCACGCTGATATCAAAACGGTCGTCCAGCGCACCGATAAGAACCAGTACGCCCGCACAAGAAAGATAAAGCGACGCATGAGGAATATAGTAGTCAACGATTCCGAATGTGAAGCAAATCCCTGCGTAAACCGAAATCCCTCCAACCAACGGTATCAGCCCCTGGTGGCGTTTACGAAAGTTGGGTTTATCCACTAAACCGATTTTTTTTGCGACTTTACGCGCAAAAAACAGGAACAGTGTCGTGAATAAAAAAATACTGATGAGATCAGTACTCACGGTCAGTAAATTCACAATGCGTGCTCTCAGATAAAATTAGTACCAGAAGTATAACCATGAAGACCTTTATTCAGAAGGGAAACCCTGCTCTGAATCAGGCAGAATTGTTTAAATATCAACCACACGATACCGATAACGAATGGATGGCGAAGCCCCGACCCGGTTTATCATCATTTTGTAAATGTGTCGTTAAGATTACAGATATAAAACAAAAACGCCACGTAAAAACGTGGCGTTTTCAGGTAAAGACCAGGTTATGAGCGCTTCATCATCTCGAAAAAGTCGTCATTAGTTTTGGTCATCGCCAGCTTATTGATGAGGAACTCCATCGCGTCGATCTCGCCCATCGGATGGATGATTTTACGCAGGATCCACATCTTCTGCAGCTCTTCCTGGGTGGTGAGCAGCTCTTCTTTACGGGTGCCGGAACGGTTGTAGTCGATAGCCGGGAAGACACGTTTTTCAGCAATCTTACGCGAGAGGTGCAGCTCCATGTTACCGGTGCCTTTAAACTCTTCGTAGATAACTTCGTCCATCTTGGAACCGGTATCGATCAGCGCCGTCGCGATGATAGTCAGGCTACCGCCCTCTTCCACGTTACGCGCCGCGCCGAAGAAACGCTTCGGACGATGCAGGGCGTTAGCATCCACACCACCGGTCAGTACTTTACCGGAAGCCGGCACCACGGTGTTGTAGGCACGCGCCAGACGGGTGATGGAGTCGAGCAGGATGATGACGTCTTTCTTGTGTTCAACCAGACGTTTCGCCTTCTCGATAACCATTTCGGCAACCTGAACGTGGCGGGATGCCGGTTCGTCAAAGGTAGAGGCAACAACTTCGCCTTTCACCAGACGCTGCATCTCGGTTACTTCTTCCGGACGTTCGTCAATCAGCAGCACCATCAGCACGCAGTCTGGGTGGTTATACGCGATGCTCTGCGCGATGTTCTGCAGCAGCATGGTTTTACCCGCTTTCGGCGGCGCGACAATCAGACCGCGCTGGCCGCGACCGATCGGCGAAGCCAGATCCAGAACGCGCGCCGTCAAGTCTTCGGTAGAACCGTTACCACGCTCCATACGCAGACGAGAGTTTGCGTGCAGCGGGGTTAAGTTCTCAAAGAGGATTTTGTTACGGGCGTTTTCCGGTTTGTCGTAGTTAACTTCGTTAACTTTCAACAGCGCAAAATAGCGTTCACCTTCTTTCGGCGGGCGAATCTTACCAGAAATGGTATCACCAGTGCGGAGGTTGAAACGGCGGATTTGGCTGGGGGAAACGTAGATATCATCAGGACCGGCGAGGTAGGAGCTGTCTGCAGAACGGAGGAAACCAAATCCATCCTGCAATATCTCCAGCACACCGTCGCCAAAGATATCTTCGCCACTCTTTGCGTGCTGCTTCAGGATGGCAAAAATAATGTCCTGCTTGCGCATACGGGCCAGATTTTCCAGCCCCATACTTTCGCCGAGAGTGATCAGCTCAGAAACCGGCGTATTCTTTAATTCGGTAAGATTCATAATGGTGTGAGTTCTTAAACTTGGGGTAAATCTCGAACTTAATGTTGTGAATGGTATGGCAGGGTCATCCATGCCTGTTTACGGCTATCAACTCATGTCTGTTCGCTGTCTGGTCACAGGAAAGTACGCAGAACTGAAACGACAAGACGGAATGAGCGAAGAGCCAGGAATCTTTCCACTTCTCGTGCGAGAAAAAACGGGAAGTGACGGATAAAACCAGATTCAAACTTAATAAGGTATGTTTAATTCGAAGTCAATACTAACTTAGCACGACTCAGACCGGGCGTCCAGAGATCCTGACAATTTAAGAATAACGTAAGGACAACAGACGCCACGAAACTGCCTGATACCTTAATCATTCGTCGAATGACAGACGCCTGACTATACAGCGCCTTTGTCATTCGACGTATAAAAGGTATTACGCCAGATTGGCGTCGAGAAACTCTTTCAACTGACCTTTAGACAGTGCGCCTACTTTGGTTGCCGCCACTTCGCCGTTTTTAAACAGCAGCAGAGTCGGAATACCGCGGATGCCATATTTAGGCGCAGTACCTGGGTTCTGGTCAATGTTCAGTTTGGCAACGGTCAATTTGCCCTGATATTCGTCAGCGATTTCATCCAGAATCGGAGCGATCATTTTACACGGCCCGCACCACTCTGCCCAGAAATCAACGAGGATAGCCCCGTCCGCTTTGAGTACATCCGTGTCAAAACTGTCGTCAGTCAGGTGAATAATTTTATCGCTCATATATAACTCCACAGGAATAAGCCTGGCGTGTTGGTGTAGCATTAACCAACGAGGTGCTGATGTTAACTTCGCCAACAAAGGTTGACTTTATTTCACCGGATACGCTTTCGTAAAGCAATAGTAAGCTGATATTCTACCACACTATGAGCAAAACACATTTAACAGAACAGAAGTTTTCCGACTTCGCCCTGCACCCACAGGTGGTTGAAGCCCTTGAAAAAAAAGGGTTTTATAATTGTACGCCCATTCAGGCACTGGCCCTTCCGCTAACGCTGGCGGGTCGTGACGTTGCAGGGCAGGCGCAAACCGGTACCGGGAAAACGATGGCGTTTCTGACGTCAACGTTTCATTATTTACTTTCTCATCCCGCGATCGACGATCGCAAGGTGAACCAGCCGCGCGCGCTGATCATGGCGCCGACGCGTGAATTAGCCGTACAAATTCACGCAGACGCGGAGCCGTTGGCGCAAGCGACAGGCTTAAAATTAGGCCTGGCTTACGGCGGCGATGGTTACGACAAGCAGCTTAAAGTGCTGGAAAGCGGCGTTGATATTCTTATTGGTACAACGGGCCGACTGATCGACTACGCCAAACAAAACCACATTAACCTCGGCGCCATTCAGGTCGTCGTACTCGATGAAGCCGATCGCATGTACGATTTGGGCTTTATTAAAGATATCCGCTGGCTGTTCCGTCGTATGCCGCCGGCTGCGCAGCGTCTGAACATGTTGTTCTCCGCCACCCTGTCTTATCGGGTTCGCGAGCTGGCGTTTGAACAGATGAACAACGCCGAATATGTTGAAGTGGAACCGGAGCAAAAGACCGGCCACCGCATTAAAGAAGAGCTTTTCTACCCCTCTAATGAAGAGAAAATGCGTTTACTGCAAACGCTGATCGAAGAAGAGTGGCCGGATCGCGCCATTATTTTCGCCAACACCAAGCATCGTTGCGAAGATATCTGGGGACATCTGGCGGCAGATGGCCATCGTGTTGGTCTGCTGACCGGCGACGTCGCGCAGAAAAAGCGCCTGCGGATTCTGGATGAGTTCACCCGCGGCGATCTGGATATTCTTGTGGCGACCGATGTCGCGGCGCGCGGGTTGCATATCCCCGCCGTAACGCACGTCTTTAACTACGATCTGCCAGACGATTGTGAAGACTATGTTCACCGTATCGGTCGTACCGGTCGCGCTGGCGCCAGCGGGCATTCCATCAGCCTGGCTTGCGAAGAGTATGCGCTGAATCTGCCCGCTATTGAGAGCTATATCGGCCACTCGATTCCGGTCAGCAAATACAATCCGGAAGCGCTCATGAACGATCTGCCCAAGCCGTTGCGTCTGACGCGTTCGCGTCCTGGCAATGGTCCGCGCCGCGCTGGCGCTCCGCGTAATCGTCGTCGTTCAGGTTAAGAAAAGTTATGCCATACACAAAATCATTTAGCCTGTATCAAGGCGGCAAGAAAACAAATCCCGATGAGCTTAGGAAGAGTACGCAGCCAACACGGATACAGGTTGAAGGATGAAGTGTATGAATTCCACCTCGTTGTATGCCGCCATTGATCTCGGTTCCAATAGTTTTCATATGCTGGTCGTGCGCGAGGCGGCGGGAAGCATCCAGACGCTGACCCGAATAAAACGCAAGGTGCGTCTGGCCGCGGGTCTGAACAACGACAACCACCTTTCAGCCGAAGCGATGGAACGCGGCTGGCAATGCCTGCGTCTGTTTGCTGAACGTTTGCAGGATATCCCGCAGCCACAAATCCGCGTGGTTGCCACCGCAACATTGCGTCTCGCCGTCAATGCGGGTGAATTTATCGCGAAAGCGCAGACTATCCTTGGTTGTCCGGTGCAGGTTATCAGCGGCGAAGAAGAGGCGCGGCTGATTTATCAGGGGGTCGCTCATACCACCGGCGGCGCAGATCAGCGACTGGTGGTGGATATCGGCGGCGCCAGCACTGAACTGGTTACCGGCACTGGCGCGCAAACCACGTCGCTGTTTAGCCTGTCGATGGGCTGCGTAACGTGGCTTGAACGCTATTTTAGCGATCGTAATCTGGCGCAAGAAAATTTTGATGACGCGGAGAAAGCCGCGCGCGATGTGCTGCGTCCGGTCGCCGATGAACTGCGTTTTCATGGCTGGAAGGTCTGCGTGGGTGCCTCCGGCACCGTACAGGCATTGCAGGAAATCATGATGGCGCAGGGGATGGACGAGCGCATTACGCTCGCCAAACTGCAGCAGCTAAAACAACGCGCGATACAGTGCGGGCGTCTGGAAGAGCTGGAAATCGAAGGCCTGACGCTGGAGCGCGCGCTGGTTTTCCCAAGCGGGCTGGCTATTCTGATCGCAATATTTACCGAGCTGAACATCCAGAGCATGACGCTGGCAGGCGGCGCGTTACGCGAAGGGCTGGTGTATGGGATGTTGCATCTGGCGGTAGATCAGGATATCCGCAGCCGCACGCTGCGAAACATTCAGCGTCGGTTTATCGTCGATACCGATCAGGCGAATCGCGTGGCGAAGCTGGCAGACAACTTCCTCAAACAGGTAGAAAATGCCTGGCATATTGAGCCTATCAGTCGTGAACTGTTGCTTAGCGCTTGCCAGTTGCATGAGATCGGTCTGAGCGTTGATTTTAAACAGGCGCCCTATCATGCCGCCTATTTAGTACGCCATTTGGATCTGCCTGGCTATACGCCCGCGCAGAAAAAATTGCTCGCCACCCTCTTACTGAATCAGACCAATCCGGTCGATCTCTCTTCGCTTCATCAGCAAAACGCGGTACCGCCCCGTGTTGCGGAACAGCTATGCCGTTTGCTGCGACTGGCGATTCTCTTTGCCGGTCGCCGTCGTGACGATCTGGTACCAGAAATTACGCTACAGGCGCTAAATGAAAATTTGACGTTAACCTTGCCTGGCGACTGGCTGGCACATCACCCGCTGGGTAAAGAGTTGATTGATCAGGAAAGCCAGTGGCAAAGCTATGTACACTGGCCGCTGGACGTTCGCTAACTGTAGTCTGATTGCCGGATGACGCTTCGCTTATCCGGCCTACGATTTCGCTCGCTTTGCCGCCATCATGGCTTTCAGATTAGCCAGGTGACTTTGCCCTTTTTGCATTCGCTCCTCAGCGCTTACCACTTTGCGCTCCTGCTCCCAGATTAAATCATCCTGCGGGAGTTCTAACAGGAAGCGGCTGGGTTCCGGGCGCACCAGTTCCCCATACTGACGGCGCTCTTTACATAATGTAAAAGTGAGCTCTTTCTGCGCGCGAGTGATCCCGACATAGGCCAGCCGACGCTCTTCCTCAATATTATCTTCGTCAATGCTGCTTTGATGCGGCAAAAATCCTTCTTCCATTCCCACCATATAGACATACGGGAATTCCAGTCCTTTCGACGCATGAAGCGTCATCAACTGTACCTGATCCAGCTCTTCTTCGCTCTCGCCGCGCTCCATCATATCGCGCAGCGTAAAGCGTGTAACCACCTGGGTCAGCGTCATCGGCTCATCAAGTTCGTTGCCTTCCAGCATCTCAGTCATCCAGCTAAAGAGCTGGTTAACGTTTTTCATACGCATTTCCGCCGCTTTGGGGCTCGGCGAGGTTTCGTACAACCAGGATTCATAGTCAATACCGTGGATGAGATCGCGCACGGCGGCGACAGGCTCGCGTTCGGCCAGACGCTGGATTTCCCCCAGCCAGTGGGTAAAACGCGTCAATGAATCGTAACCACGTCCGGTCAGCTTTTGGCTAAGTCCCATATCAAAGCTGGCGGTAAACAGGCTCTTATTACGCGTCATTGCCCATTCGCCCAGCTTTTGCAGCGTGGCCGGACCGATTTCGCGTTTTGGCGTATTCACGATGCGCAGGAAAGCGCTGTCATCATCCGGGTTGGTCAACACCCGCAGGTAGGCCAGCAGGTCTTTAATCTCCGGACGGGAGAAGAATGAGGTGCCACCGGAAATTTTGTACGGAATGCGGTTCTGCATGAGGAATTTTTCAAATACCCGCGACTGATGATTCCCGCGATACAGAATGGCGTAATCCTTGTACTGGGTCTTGTTCACAAAGTGATGGGCAATCAGTTCGCCGGTAACGCGCTCAGCCTCATGCTCTTCATTGTTTGCGCTTAACACTTTGAGTTCCGCGCCGTAACCGAGCTCGGAAAAGAGGCGCTTTTCAAAGACGTGCGGATTATTGGCGATGAGAATATTCGCCGCTTTCAGGATGCGGCCCGAAGAACGATAGTTTTGCTCCAGCTTAATCACCTGCAGCGCAGGAAAATCCTGGCTCAGTAACACCAGGTTTTGCGGACGCGCCCCGCGCCAGGAGTAGATAGACTGATCGTCATCGCCTACGACCGTAAAGCGCGCGCGTTGCCCAACCAGCAGCTTAACCAACTCATACTGGCTGGTGTTAGTATCCTGATATTCATCCACCAGTAGATAACGAATTTTATTCTGCCAGCGCTCGCGCACCTCGTCATTGCGTTGCAGCAGCAGCGTCGGCAGCAAAATCAAATCATCAAAATCGAGAACGTTGCATGCCTTCATATGGGCGTCGTAAAGCCCGTAGCAGTGGGCAAAAATACGATCGCGTTCACCTTTCGCCCCCGCCGCTGCCTGTGCAGGCGTTTTGAGATCGTTTTTCCAGTTGGAGATCGTGGAGATCAGCTGTTGCAACAGAACCTTGTCGTCTTCGATCAGGCCTTCGGTCAGCTCTTTGAGCAAGGCGACCTGGTCGGTATCGTCAAACAATGAAAAGTTCGATTTCATCCCCAGCGCAGCGTACTCGCGCTTAATAATATCCAGCCCTAGCGTATGAAAGGTGGAGATCATCAAACCGCGCGCTTCCTTACGGCCGAGCGTCTGCCCGACGCGTTCTTTCATCTCACGCGCTGCCTTGTTGGTAAACGTCACCGCCGCAATATGCCGGGCCTGATAGCCGCATCCGCGGATCAGGTGGGCGATTTTATTGGTAATTACGCGAGTTTTACCAGAACCCGCTCCTGCCAGCACCAGGCAGGGTCCGGTGACGAATTCGACAGCATGTTGTTGGCCGGGATTTAAACGCATGGGAATAGTGCTCAATCTTCGAACGGGGGAGGGATTGTAGCAGAAAGCGAGGCCCAGAGAAGACCAGGCTGCTTTTTCAGGCAGCCTGGAAAAGGTCAATCAGCAGGCTCTGGCGGCAAGCGGCGTATAGCCATTACGCTGTGCGCTCTTGATCCAACTGTAAGAACCCATTAGCGCGATCGCCGTCAGCAGAACATACTCAAGCGACATCGCATAAACGCCCTGTACTGCATAGATCACGACGCTAATTACATCAATAATCACCCACAGCAGCCAGTTTTCCACGTACTTGCGGGTCATCAGCACCATCGCCGCAATCGACAACACCAGCATGGTGGAATCCCAGAACGGGAACGCATCCGGCTGGAGTTCAGGCATTGCCACCTGCATACCTACCGTTTGCAGCAGAGCGAGCATAACGCGGGTCAACATAGCGAAGACCGGATCGATAAACCACGTCATCAGCAGAATGGCGATAATACATACGCCCCCCAACCTCCATGTTTGTTGACGAGAAAGCCAGCGTACTTTCAGAGCGGCTTCCCGGGCGTCATTCTGCCGGCTCCATGCGTACCAGCCGTAAATATTCGCCGCAAAGAAAAACACCTGAAGTAGCAAGCTGGCATACAGTTGAATCTGAAAAAAGATGGCGGCAAACAGAGTGACGTTAATCAAACCAAACAGGTAATTAACGATTTTTTCCCGGCTGGCGCACCAGATGCACAATAAGCCAAAGACGGTGCCGATAGCCTCAATCCACGACAGCGCATACCCATCCTCGCCGAGAGGAATGTTGACCATTACATTGTTAATGCTGAAAAAGTCCATCATTGCTCTCCTTGCAAACTATCGAAATAAATGGCCTGAAGCGCCAGAGAAATTTGGCGCTCTTCACCTTGCTGGCACAAGGTTTCCTGCTGAACATAATGGTTAATGCTGCTCTCCAGACAACCACTATGCGCGACGACCACGTTTAGCAACGACGCGGTACGCAGCCCACGTAACGCCCCCACCACCATCAGCGCGGCGGTTTCCATATCCGCGCCGAGAACTCCCCTGGCCGACCATTCGGCATCCAGTTCAGCTTCGCGATCGGTATAAAAACTGTCATGGCTGCGCACCAGCCCGCAAACGGCAGAGATGTTCATCTGTTTCGCCTGCTGTATCAGCGTGGCGGTAAGATACGGGTCCGCACAGGCCGGATAACTGGCGGGCGCATAGGTTTTGCTGGCGCCGTCGTCAGCCACCGCGCCGTGGGCGATGATCACATCGCCCAACGCCAGCGAGTCCTGCAACGCACCGCAACTACCGATACGGATTAGCGTGTTGACGCCAACCTGGCGTAACTCCTCAATGGCGATAGCGGTTGACGGTCCGCCGATTCCCGTGGAGAGCACGACTATTTCAACCCCCTGGTACCAACCGCGCGCCGCGCGAAACTCCCGGTTTTGCCCCAGAATCTCAGCCTTATCAAGAAAACGGGCGATTCTATCCACCCGCCCGGGATCGCCGGGCAAAAGCGCATATTTCGCGCGGGTCATGCTTGTGTTAAGCCGAATATGGGGTTGCATCTCCCGTCTCCTTATTGTTCTGAGAGGTTCAGATTTCCGCCTCCTGTTTGAGTTTTTCAGGAGCCAGTAAAATGATCCGCTCACCGTCGGTATCGATAATGTTCAGCGATTTCAGATCGTGCAGTATCCGGTTGATGCTGCGCGTCGTCGCCGCAAATTCCTGACCAAGATTCTGCTTATCAAGCAAAATAGTGGTTGATTCATATTGTTGATAACGCAGCCATAATGCCTGGCATACGCGCTGATGCAGCGAGTACAAATTGTCGCTACTGGCCTTTTTCGACAACTGGTAATACTGTTGGCTGAAAAACCGCAGCATTCGCTGGTTAAAGTGGTTATCCAGCGTCAGCCAGCGGCAAAAATGCGCTTGCGGCAGGCTGAGTAGCTGTACATTGCCGACGGCGACGACAGAACAGATGTAATGCCGCGACTCAAATATCTCTAGCTCGCCCAGCATGTCTCCTTTGCCATAACGCGCTTGCCGGTAACGGCGTCCATCTTCAGCTTCGTAAAAAACATCCACTTCACCGGCCACGATGAGTGAAAATTGCTGGCATATTTCCCCCTGGCGGCAGATAAGCGCGCCGCGGGAAATGTCGTCAAATCGCCAGCACTGCATGATTTCCAACGGGCAGTATTTGAGTAATTCATAGAGCACTGGGTCGCGTACAACCTGGCGTAGCCCTAAAAGCCAGTCGTCTGGAAATTCTGCGTTTTTCATTATGTTCATGGTATCTCGCCCCTTGTCAGAAAGGACAGGACCGCCGTCCCGCACATCCGAAATACGCCCGCTAAAAATGCCGCTTATCTCCCGGTTCATTAAATCAGGCGGGACATCTGTCCTGTAATGGCGAAGAGTATATGTCTGACGGCCTAAGGAGTGATAAAGTGACGGCCAATCTTTGCGACGTGAGAACACAATAATGGCAAAAATGGCAGCAGCACTGCATATCCTTGTAAAAGAAGAGAAACTGGCATTGGATCTTCTGGAGCAAATTAAAAACGGCGGCGATTTTGAGAAGCTGGCGAAGAAACATTCTATCTGCCCATCCGGTAAAAAAGGCGGTCATTTAGGCGAATTTCGTCAGGGCCAGATGGTTCCGGCATTCGATAAAGTAGTCTTTTCCTGCCCGGTACTGGAGCCAACCGGCCCATTGCACACCCAGTTCGGTTATCACATCATTAAGGTATTGTATCGCAAATAAAAAGCCGGGTGGCGGCTACGCCTTACCCGGCCTACATCGTCTGCTTGATTTTGTAGGTCGGGTAAGCGCTAGCGCCACCCGACACTGCCTACATTAACCCGCTACCGCAATGCGTTTCATATCCGTCATATAGCCGCGCAGTTTCTTACCTACCAGCTCAATCGCATGACTACGAATCGCGTCGTTCACGTCGCGAAGCTGTGCGTTGTCTACTGCGCCTTCCGGGATAGCACTACCCAGATCGCCCGGTTGCAATTCCGCCATAAACGGTTTCAGCAGCGGTACGCAAGCGTAAGAGAACAGATAGTTACCGTATTCTGCGGTATCGGAGATAACTACGTTCATTTCGTACAGACGCTTACGGGCGATGGTGTTCGCGATCAGCGGCAGCTCGTGCAGTGATTCGTAGTAAGCGGATTCTTCGATGATGCCGGAATCGACCATGGTTTCGAACGCCAGCTCAACGCCCGCTTTCACCATCGCAATCATCAGCACGCCTTTATCGAAGTACTCCTGCTCGCCGATTTTACCTTCATACTGCGGCGCGGTTTCGAACGCGGTTTTGCCGGTCTCTTCACGCCAGGTCAGCAGTTTCTTATCGTCGTTGGCCCAGTCAGCCATCATGCCGGAAGAGAATTCGCCGGAGATGATGTCATCCATGTGTTTCTGGAACAACGGCGCCATGATCTCTTTCAGCTGTTCGGACAGCGCGTAAGCACGCAGTTTCGCCGGGTTAGACAGACGGTCCATCATCAGGGTGATGCCGCCCTGCTTCAGCGCTTCGGTGATGGTTTCCCAGCCGAACTGAATCAGTTTTTCCGCGTATGCCGGGTCGGTGCCTTCTGCCACCAGCTTGTCGAAGCACAGCAGAGAACCGGCCTGCAACATACCGCACAGGATGGTCTGCTCGCCCATCAGGTCAGATTTCACTTCTGCAACGAAAGAAGATTCCAGTACGCCCGCACGGTGACCACCGGTGGCCGCCGCCCAAGCTTTCGCAATCGCCATGCCTTCGCCTTTCGGGTCGTTTTCCGGGTGAACGGCGATCAGCGTCGGCACGCCGAAACCACGTTTGTACTCTTCGCGCACTTCGGTGCCCGGACACTTCGGCGCTACCATCACCACGGTGATGTCTTTACGGATCTGCTCGCCCACTTCCACGATGTTGAAGCCGTGGGAGTAGCCCAGCGCCGCACCGTCTTTCATCAACGGCTGTACAGAACGTACCACGTCGGAGTGCTGTTTGTCCGGCGTCAGGTTAACCACCAGGTCCGCCTGCGGGATCAGCTCTTCGTAGGTACCCACTTTGAAGCCGTTTTCGGTCGCTTTACGCCAGGAGGCACGCTTCTCAGCAATGGCTTCTTTACGCAGGGCGTAGGAAATATCCAGACCGGAGTCACGCATGTTCAGGCCCTGGTTCAGCCCCTGAGCGCCACAGCCGACGATGACCACTTTTTTACCCTGCAGGTAGCTCGCGCCATCGGCGAATTCGTCGCGGCCCATAAAGCGACATTTACCCAGCTGCGCCAGCTGCTGGCGCAGATTCAGTGTATTAAAGTAGTTAGCCATGATGGTGTACTCCGTGATGTTGTGTTGTCGCGCTTATTGTTCGGTTTACAGATTGCTATCTGTGCGAATGAACCCACATTACAACAGGAAATTTATTGCGGAAATTGATATATTCACAACGTTATGTTGCGGTTTATGCAACGTCAAAAACCGGAGGTCTGTCTGTGGATTTACGCGATCTAAAAACCTTCCTGCATCTGGCGGAAAGCCGCCACTTTGGCCGCAGCGCGCGGGCGATGCACGTCAGCCCCTCCACCCTTTCCCGACAGATTCAGCGGCTGGAAGAAGATCTCGGCCAGCCGCTGTTTGTACGTGATAACCGCACGGTCACGCTGACCGAAGCGGGTGAAGAGCTGCGAGTGTTTGCCCAACAGACGCTTTTGCAATATCAGCAGTTGCGCCATACCCTCGATCAGCAGGGGCCGTCCCTTTCCGGCGAACTCCATATCTTCTGTTCAGTGACCGCGGCGTACAGTCACCTGCCGCCGATCCTCGACCGCTTCCGCGCCGAACATCCCTCGGTGGAAATTAAGCTCACCACCGGCGACGCCGCCGACGCCATGGACAAAGTGGTCACCGGCGAGGCCGATCTGGCGATTGCCGGTAAGCCGGAAACGCTGCCCGGCGCGGTCGCCTTTTCGATGCTGGAGAATCTGGCAGTGGTGCTGATCGCCCCGGCGCTGCCCTGCCCGGTGCGCAATCAGGTGTCGGTCGATAAGCCCGACTGGTCGACGGTGCCGTTTATCATGGCCGATCAGGGGCCGGTACGCCGCCGCATTGAGCTGTGGTTCCGTCGCCACAAAATCAGCAATCCGCAGATTTACGCCACCGTCGGCGGTCACGAAGCGATGGTCTCAATGGTGGCGCTCGGCTGCGGCGTGGCGCTGCTGCCGGAAGTGGTGCTGGAAAACAGCCCGGAGCCGGTGCGCAACCGGGTGATGATTTTAGAACGTAGTGATGAAAAAACGCCGTTTGAGCTTGGCGTCTGCGCGCAAAAAAAGCGGCTGCATGAGCCGCTAATTGATGCGTTCTGGAAAATTGTTCAGGGTTGATAAGGTAATAAAATGCGCACAAAAATAATGCTGTTATCTGCACTGGTAGCGATATGCTTCAGCGTACAGGCTAAACCGACGGACATTACCGTACAGGATGTAAAGCATCTGGCGTTAAAGCAGTGCCTTGTTGATAACTATCATAAACGCACTCCGCCGGATGTTTTTTATGCTCCAGGCCATGATATGTCGTTTTTAGTTAAAACCTACGCGTTAGATAATGCCGGGAAATGGAAACCATTCCTTAAATTCGTCGCCAAAGAAACAGAAGGCTTTGACCGCTTAACGATGGCGCTCCACCCCGATAGCGCTAAAGACGCTAATAACGTGCTGGAGCGGTGTATGGCATTTTATGAATCGGACAAATTAGATAAATATGTTCGAGAGATGGTGATGAAATAACAAGAGTCGGCTTATGCTCCCAAAAAACAGTAAGACTGCGCGTATCCTTAAGGAGCCCCATGCTGCTATGGGCGGAAATTCAGGCAACTATGTCCGTGCAGAAGTAGAATTTGATTCTACGAAGCGAAAACTCTTACCGATAAAAGGGTATCGACCCGACATTGTCATACCGTCCCTCACGGATGAATATTGGGGCATCACCTTTGTCGAAGGAGAAATTGAACTTTTTGATTTCCCTTTCATTGTTAGCCTGGCTTTCACATTCAATGATGAGCATTATCTCCAGATCAGGGAAAATCAGTTATTTGTTATAATGGAAGGGCCTCACCAGGTAGGTAAAGGGCGATTCCTGGAAATACACTTTATCCCGAAAAATGTTAATACATAACGGCAATCTTTTATAAATCCGCCGGGTTCACCTGCTTCATGGTTTCCACCGTCATCAGCCACTGGTACAGCGCCTCCAACTGTTGGAAACTCTCGGCCAGCCGTGTGACCAGATCGGTATGGAAGAGTTTTTCTACGTCATTATCCGTCACCATCACGGCAAACGTTTTACGCTGATACCAGTCGGATATCGCCGGGTCGAGATCTTTGGCCAGCAGCCGCTTATAGCTTTCCCCCACCAGCTCAAATGGCGGGCTGCAGCATTCGGCAACCTGTAAAAACGCATCAGGCCGCTTCCTCAACGTATGGCGAAACAGATCCATCGTAGATTTGCTGGCGCTGTAGTAACCCAACCCATAGCGTAGGGTATCGGGGCTGATTTCAAAAAAGTAGGCTGGCGCATCGATCCAGTTTTTCGCCGAACGTTTGAAGGTCAGCCACATCCGGCTGCGGTACAGCGATTTGTCGTGCGAGAAACGGGTATCGCGGTGAATACGCGACAGGGTTTTACCGATGGCGGGTCGGGTTTCCAGCAGTGGATCGATTTTCAGCATTGCTGGAGCAAGGTCGTCCACCAGCGCGCGGAATGGTGTCAGAAGGCTTCTTTCGTAGATAAAGCGGTGCTCATCGAACCAGGCTTTGTCGTTCTCAATACAAACCTGCTGAAGAAAATTGAGCCCTTCTTGTGCAAATCCCTGAAAGCGTCCAGCCATCTTTTTGCCCTTACTCATAGCGATCGTCAGTTTATTATCCCACTCCCTGACGCGCCGTCTATGCAGATGACCGGAAGGAGACATTTCTTCCGGTCATCACTATTCCTACCCCGCCAGAAAGAACCGGAACGCCGGGTTATTGCTCTCATCATGGCATTCATAGCCCAGCTCATGCAGCCGGGTTTCGAAATCCGGCTCATGATCGCCTAACTCGAACGCCGCCAGCACGCGGCCATAATCGGTACCGTGGCTGCGGTAATGGAATAGCGAAATATTCCAGTGCGTGCCAAGCGTATGCAGGAATTTGAGCAACGCGCCGGGCGACTCCGGAAATTCGAAACTATACAAACGCTCCTGTAATGGCTTGGAGGGGCGTCCGCCGACCATATAGCGCACATGCAGCTTCGCCATTTCATCGTCGGAGAGATCCACTACGCTATAACCGCCGTCGCACAGTTGGGTGATAATCTCTTTTCGCTCCTCCAGCCCCTGACTGACGCGTACGCCGACAAAAATACAGGCATTTTTCGCGTCGGCAAAACGGTAGTTAAATTCGGTGACCATACGCCCACCAAGCAACTGGCAGAATTTGAGGAAGCTCCCCTTTTCTTCCGGAATGGTCACCGCCAGTAACGCTTCGCGCTGTTCCCCCAGCTCGCAGCGTTCAGACACATAGCGCAAGCCGTGGAAGTTGACGTTGGCGCCGGAAAGGACGTGCGCCAGGCGTTCGCCGCGAATATTGTGCTGGGCGATATATTTCTTCATCCCCGCCAGCGCCAGCGCGCCGGACGGCTCCGCCACCGCACGCACATCTTCAAACAGATCTTTCATCGCCGCGCAGATAGCGTCGCTATCCACGGTGACAATATCATCAAGGTATTCCTGACACAGCCGGAAGGTTTCGTCGCCGATGCGTTTTACCGCCACGCCTTCAGCAAATAACCCAACGCGCGGGAGATCCACTGGATGACCGGCTTCCAACGCCGCTTTCAGGCAGGCGGAATCCTCCGCTTCGACGGCAATCACTTTGATTTGCGGCATCAATTGTTTGATCAGTACCGCTACGCCCGCCGCCAGGCCGCCGCCGCCAACCGGCACAAAGACACGATCGAGATGCGAATCCTGCTGAAGCAGCTCCAGCGCCAGCGTGCCCTGCCCGGCGATCACCATTGGGTGATCAAACGGCGGCACCCAGGTAAAACCCTGCTGCTGCGCCAGCTCAATAGCTTTCGCTTTCGCTTCATCAAAATTAGCGCCGTGCAACAGCACTTCGCCGCCAAAACCGCGTACCGCATCGACTTTAATATCCGCCGTTGCTTTTGGCATGACGATCAGCGACTTCACGCCAAGCCGCGCGGAGGAAAACGCCACGCCCTGTGCATGGTTCCCCGCCGACGCGGTAATCACGCCGTGGGCTTTTTGTTCTTCGGTCAATCCGGCCATCATCGCGTAAGCGCCGCGCAGCTTAAAGCTATGTACCGGCTGCCGGTCTTCGCGTTTGACGAGAATAACGTTATCCAGACGTGACGAGAGCTTTTCCATTTTTTGCAGCGGCGTCACCTGCGCCGCCTCGTATACTGGCGCGCGTAGCACCGCGCGCAGATACTCCGCCCCTTCCGGCGCGACTGACAGAGGTTGAGATTCCGCCATCATCAACCTCCCAGTTTCGATTTATCGCGCACCGCGCCTTTATCGGCGCTGGTCGCCAGGCTGGCGTAGGCACGCAGAGCAAACGAAACCTGACGCTGACGATTTTTCGGCGTCCAGGCTTTGTCGCCACGAGCTTCCTGCGCCTCGCGGCGTGCGGCGATTTCAGCCTCACTCAACTGCAACTGAATGCTGCGGTTCGGGATATCAATCGCAATAGTGTCGCCATCTTCAATCAACGCAATAGTGCCGCCGCTGGCCGCTTCCGGCGAGACGTGGCCGATGGAAAGACCCGAAGTACCGCCGGAAAAACGCCCATCGGTGATGAGCGCGCAGGCTTTGCCCAGACCCATCGACTTCAGGAAACTGGTCGGATAGAGCATTTCCTGCATTCCCGGCCCGCCTTTCGGCCCTTCGTAGCGGATCACGACTACATCGCCTTCCACTACTTTGCCGCCGAGAATCGCCTCTACCGCGTCGTCCTGGCTTTCATACACTTTCGCCGGGCCGGTAAATTTAAGGATGCTGTCATCGACGCCCGCGGTTTTAACGATGCAGCCGTTTTCGGCGAAGTTGCCATATAACACCGCCAGACCGCCGTCTTTGCTATAGGCATATTCCAGCGAGCGGATGCAACCCGCTGCGCGGTCGTCATCCAGCGAATCCCAGCGACAATCCTGCGAGAACGCCTGGGTAGTACGGATACCGGCAGGGCCAGCACGGAACATTTTTTTAACCGCTTCGTCCTGCGTAACCGTGATGTCGTACTGTTCCAGCGTTTGCGGCAGCGTCAGGCCTAATACGTTTTTCACGTTGCGGTTCAGCAGCCCGGCGCGATCCAGCTCGCCTAAAATACCCAGCACACCGCCGGCACGGTGAACGTCTTCCATATGGTATTTCTGGGTACTTGGCGCCACTTTACACAGCTGCGGCACCTTGCGGGACAGCTTGTCGATATCACTCATGGTGAAGTCGATTTCCGCTTCCTGCGCCGCCGCCAGTAGATGCAGAACGGTATTGGTCGAACCGCCCATCGCAATATCCAGCGTCATCGCATTCTCAAACGCCGCCTTGTTGGCAATGTTTCGTGGCAGTGCGCTTTCGTCATCCTGCTCGTAATAGCGTTTAGTCAGTTCAACAATCCGCTTACCGGCATTGAGGAACAACTGCTTCCGGTCAGCGTGGGTCGCCAGTAGCGAACCGTTGCCCGGCTGCGACAGGCCCAGCGCTTCGGTCAGGCAATTCATGGAATTAGCGGTAAACATGCCGGAGCAGGAGCCGCAGGTTGGACAGGCGGAGCGTTCAACCTGGTTACTTTGATCGTCAGAGACTTTCGGGTCCGCGCCCTGAATCATGGCATCAACCAGATCCAGCTTGATAATTTTGTCTGAAAGCTTGGTTTTCCCGGCTTCCATCGGTCCGCCGGAGACAAAGATCACCGGAATATTCAGGCGCAGCGAGGCCATGAGCATCCCTGGGGTGATTTTGTCGCAGTTGGAGATACACACCATCGCGTCAGCGCAGTGAGCGTTCACCATGTACTCCACGGAGTCGGCGATCAGCTCGCGCGACGGCAGTGAATAGAGCATACCCCCGTGCCCCATGGCGATCCCGTCATCCACGGCAATAGTGTTGAACTCTTTCGCCACACCGCCGGAAGCTTCAATCTGTTCGGCGACCAGCTTACCGAGATCGCGCAGATGAACGTGACCCGGCACAAACTGAGTGAATGAGTTCACCACGGCGATAATCGGTTTGCCAAAATCACTGTCGGTCATTCCGGTGGCGCGCCACAGCGCGCGGGCACCCGCCATATTACGACCATGAGTGGTGGTGGCGGAACGGTACTTAGGCATGCTTTATTTACTCCCCATCTTTTCCCTTCATACTTCACGCCACAGGTGCGTTGGCTGCCTCACTCACCCCAGTCACTTACTACAGTAAGCCCTGGGGATTCGCTGCGTTGCCGCCTTCCTGTGACGCAAATTATTTTGGGAAAATATTAATTTTATTTATTATGAATTTACCGGATCCAACCAGCCCCATTTATCCTCGGTTTCTCCAGTGAAGAGACCAAAGAAGGCTTGTTGAATACGCTTGGTAACAGGGCCGCAACGGCCTTCACCTACCTGGATACCATCAACGCTGCGTACCGGAGTAATTTCTGCCGCGGTTCCGGACATAAACACTTCGTCGGCCAGATACAGCGATTCACGGGACAGCACCTGCTCACGCACTTCAATACCCAGCTCTTTCGCCAGTTTGATGATCGCGTCGCGAGTAATGCCTGGCAGCGCGGAAGAGGTAAACGGCGGAGTAAACAGCACGCCATCTTTTACCTCAAACAGGTTTTCGCCTGCGCCTTCGGAGATATAGCCGTTTACATCCAGGGCGATGCCTTCCTGATAGCCGTGGCGGCGCGCTTCGCTACCCACCAGCAGTGAGGAAAGATAGTTACCGCCCGCTTTCGCAGCGGTTGGAATGGTGTTCGGCGCAGCGCGATTCCAGGAAGAAACCATCGCATCGATCCCCTGATCCAGCGCTTCGGCGCCCAGGTATGCCCCCCACGGGAACGCGGCGATGATGACGTCAGTGGTGTATCCCGGGGGCGGGTTAACGCCCATACCGACATCGCCGACAAATACCAACGGACGGATATAGGCGCTGGTCAGGTTGTTTTTGCGGATCACTTCGCGGCAGGCTTCCATCAGCTCATCAATACTCTGGGAAACCGGAAAACGATAAATTTTTGCTGAGTCGCGCAGGCGCTGCATATGTTCACGATGACGAAACACTACCGGGCCTTTGTGAGAGTCGTAGCACCGAATCCCTTCAAATACCGACGTACCGTAGTGCAGCGCGTGAGACATTACGTGAACCTTCGCGTCTTCCCAGCGCACCATCTCGCCATTGAACCAAATATAATCAGCTTTTTTCGTCGTCATTTTTCTTCCTTTTGCGCTCAGGCGCGGATTTGTTGTGATGTGGCAGCGCTCTGGCAGATCGCGACATGCGCAACATCTACCAGTTTACTTAACTGACTAAACAGTAAGTCGACCGACCGGGGACTGGCAACGGTCAATTCAATATTTATATTCTGCGCATCGGTCGCGGCTTCCATATTCATGGAGCACACCTGAAAACCACGATGGCGCACCACGCGTAAAACACGTTCTAAAGTTTCTGGATTAAAGCGTGCCGATACATTGACCTGATGTTGCATCATGATAATTTCTCCAGCATTTCAGAGTTACTGGCGCCAGGCGGCACCAACGGCCAGACATTTTCAAGTTCGTCGATTGAGACGTGAAGCAGGTACGGCCCTTCGCTTGCCAACATAGTGTCGAGTGCCGCTTCAACCTGGTCTTTACGAGTAATGTGCTGGCCTGGAATGCCGAAGGCGCTGGCCAGCATGAGGAAATCGGGGTTATCGGTCAGGGTGGTTTCGCTATATCGCTCCTGGAAAAACAGTTGCTGCCATTGTCGAACCATCCCTAACCGCTGGTTGTCGAGTAAGACTATCTTCAACGGTAACTGCTTGCGTTTTACGGTGCCCAACTCCTGAACATTCATCATGAAGGAGCCGTCACCGGAGATACAGATAACGGTATCATTCGGTCGCGCTACCTGCGCGCCAACGGCCGCCGGTAAGCCGAATCCCATCGTCCCCAGACCGCTGGAGGTGATGAAGTTCTCCGGGCGGGTGTAAGTCATATGCTGGGCTGACCACATCTGATGCTGCCCCACATCCGTCGTCACCACGCTGTCTGCGGGTTTGCGTTCCGACAATTGCTTCAACAACAACGGCGCATAGATAGTCTCGCCAGGATGGTCATAGCGCCAGGCGTGTTCTGCGCGCAGCTCTGCACAGGACTGACGCCATGCGTCGATCTTCAGCGGTTGCTGTAATGCCGGCAACAGCGAATTTAAATCGCCCTGCAACGCGACGTGTGCCTGACGCAGTTTGTTCATTTCCGCCGGGTCGATATCCATATGGATTACGCTGGCGTTCGGCGCAAACGTATTCAGCTTACCGGTCACCCGGTCATCAAAACGTGCACCCACTGCGATCAGTAAATCACACTCTTGCACCGCGAAATTAGCCGCTTTAGTACCGTGCATTCCCAGCATGCCCAGATAGTACGGATAATCAGCTTCAACAGCCCCCAGCCCTTTCAGCGTGCAGGTAACTGGCATTTGCGTTACCGCGATAAATTTACGCAGCGCCGGAACTGCCTGCGCCATACCAACACCACCGCCGACGTACAGCATGGGTTTTTTCGCCTGTTCCAGCATCTGGCGCGCCTGTTCAACATCAGCCTGCGGGAAGGTCGCTTCGTTATCAACGGTAGTAAACCAGGGTTCCAGCTCACCGCTGGCCAACTGGATATCTTTCGGGATATCCACCAGAACCGGGCCAGGACGGCCAGCGTTGGCAATTTCAAAAGCCTCTGCCATGATACGAGGCAGCTCTGCCAGCGACTGCACCAGGAAGCTGTGTTTGGTACAGGCCAGCGACAGGCCTAACACATCCACCTCCTGGAACGCATCAGTGCCGATGAACGGGGCGGAAACCTGACCCGTGATCGCGACGACGGGGACCGAATCTAACAACGCATCCGCCAGGCCAGTGATCAGGTTAGTGGCGCCAGGACCGGAGGTGGCGATACAAACACCGGTTTTGCCGGTAGAACGGGCATAACCGATTGCCGCCATTGCCGCACCCTGTTCGTGTCGGCACAACAAATGCTCCACACCACCGTCATACAACGCGTCGTAAACCGGCATAATTGCGCCGCCAGGATAACCAAATACGGTTTTCACCCCCTGCGCTCGCAAAGCATGTACCACCCACTGTGCCCCGTTCATAGTTACATCCCCGTCGTAAATCTTGAGAAACAGAATTTTATGCTGTTATTCACGCTCTGCTCCTCGCTTAAGTTTTTCAGGCCAAAAAAAACCCCCGGACCTTTCGGTGCGGGGGTCTTAGTTCGTTAAGGCTTGATTTCTAAGCCTTTCCTCGTCCAAGTGCAGCCCCGCACGGTGGGATAATAATCACCACCACGCTAATCACGACCAGGCTAATCACTCGTAGAAGGGCTGTCATTTTTGTCTATTCTTGCATCTTGTTCGAAGGAATACCTAAAGAGTTACCATAGGTTTTGCCAATAGCACAAGATATTTTTTTAACCACGTTTCAGATAATGCAGGTGAATGCCTAAAAGGGCTTTGTTTTTTATAAGAAAAATTAGCAACTGAAAAATTTTCACGTTTTCCTCCCCCTTTTGGCGCGCTTTACACCCTGTTTTCCTTCTTTTCGCTTCTGCGAGCGTTCTTCCAGTTTGATGTTTCTTACCTGAAAATGACGCCAAAATTCAGGAAGCAGCCGCTAAAAAACCAAAAATCAGTAATTCGATTTTCTCTTTTATTCCGCATAATCCACGTAACAGGAGGGATTATGTCACTGGCGATTGTTCATACCCGCGCCGCACTTGGCGTCAATGCGCCGCCTATCACTATAGAGGTGCATATCAGTAATGGATTACCGGGATTAACCATGGTTGGCCTACCGGAAACCACGGTAAAAGAGGCGCGTGACCGGGTACGTAGTGCGATCATTAATAGCGGATATGAATTTCCGGCTAAAAAAATAACCATTAACCTTGCTCCAGCCGATCTACCGAAAGAGGGCGGAAGGTATGACCTGCCTATTGCTGTTGCGCTTCTGGCCGCGTCTGAGCAGCTTACAGCGTCGAATCTTGAGGCATATGAGCTGGTGGGTGAGTTAGCGCTTACAGGCGCATTACGTGGCGTTCCTGGCGCAATATCAAGTGCAACGGAAGCCATCAGGGCCGGCAGAAATATTATCGTCGCAACAGAGAACGCGGCGGAGGTTGGGCTTATCAGCAAAGAAGGTTGTTTTATCGCCGATCATCTACAAACCGTCTGCGCCTTTCTGGAAGGGAAACACGCCCTGGAAAGACCTTTAGCTCAGGATATGGCATCGCCTACCGCAACTGCCGATCTTCGCGATGTGATCGGTCAGGAGCAGGGTAAACGCGGCCTGGAGATTACAGCGGCAGGGGGACATAATCTGCTATTGATCGGCCCGCCGGGTACGGGTAAAACCATGCTGGCCAGTAGACTGAGCGGGATTCTTCCACCATTAAGCAATGAAGAAGCGTTGGAAAGCGCCGCGATCCTCAGTCTGGTTAATGCCGATACGGTACAAAAACGATGGCAGCAACGCCCCTTTCGCTCACCTCATCATAGCGCCTCACTTACTGCTATGGTCGGCGGCGGCGCAATACCCGCCCCGGGAGAGATATCGCTGGCGCACAACGGAATTTTGTTCCTTGATGAATTGCCTGAATTTGAACGACGCACACTGGATGCGCTACGTGAACCTATAGAATCCGGTCAAATTCATTTATCCCGTACCAGAGCGAAAATAACGTACCCTGCCAGGTTCCAGTTAATCGCCGCAATGAATCCCAGCCCGACCGGACATTATCAGGGAAACCATAATCGCTGCACGCCAGAACAGACACTACGTTACCTTAATCGGTTGTCAGGCCCGTTTCTTGATCGTTTTGACCTTTCGCTTGAGATACCGCTTCCACCGCCCGGGATTCTTAGCCAACATGCCTCAAAGGGTGAGAGCAGCGCTACGGTAAAAAAGCGGGTCATCGCCGCCCATGAACGGCAGTACCGACGCCAGAAGAAGTTAAACGCGCGTCTGGAGGGTCGCGAAATCCAAAAATATTGTGTTTTGCATCACGATGACGCCCGCTGGCTTGAAGACACGCTAGTGCATCTTGGTTTATCCATTCGCGCCTGGCAGCGTTTACTAAAAGTGGCCAGAACCATTGCCGACATAGAACTGGCTGACCAGATCTCGCGTCAGCATTTGCAGGAGGCGGTAAGCTATCGGGCGATAGACAGGTTGTTAATTCATTTGCAAAAACTGCTGGCGTAAAAAAAGGGCATTACGCCCTTTTTATTAATCATCAGCTTCGGTGTAGTCTTCTGCGCCTTCAACTTGCGGCTTGCCGCCAGACAAGGTGTGGAAGCGTTTTGGACGCTTGATACGCGTCATATACTTGGACCAGACGCGTTCTGCATCCGTTACCGGCTCGCGTTCACCGCGACATACCGCTACAAACAGCTTCTCTTCTTCAGTCACAGGCTCACGCTTGCCAAGATCCAGATCATTAAAGGCATGACCATGACGCTCAAGCAGTTGTGCCTCTTTAATCGTGAAATCACCGTGACGAGAGAATCCACGTGGATAATGTTTATTGTCAAAATATCGATTAGTCGTCGTAAAGCTTTCCGCCATCCTGCACGCTCCTAATTCTTTGTCTGAGCTATTTATGGCGCGGAGTATTAGTTACGCTTGACAGAGTGTAAAACAAAACATTTAAATCATAACGACAAATAATTTTGTGGAGAGCACAGTGGATACGGAATTGTTAAAAACTTTCCTGGAAGTTAGCCGGACACGCCATTTCGGGCGGGCCGCAGAAGCACTTTACCTGACGCAATCCGCGGTGAGCTTTCGTATCAGGCAACTGGAGAATCAACTGGGCGTAAACCTTTTTACGCGGCACAGAAACAATATCCGTTTAACCACGGCTGGCGAAAAACTTTTACCGTATGCGGAAACGCTGATGAATACGTGGCAGGCGGCACGTAAAGAGGTGGCGCATACCTCACGCCATAACGAGTTTTCCATCGGCGCCAGCGCGTCTTTATGGGAGTGTATGCTTAACGCCTGGCTGGGGCGACTGTACCAACTACAGGAGCCGCAAAGCGGCCTGCAATTCGAAGCCAGAATCGCTCAACGGCAATCGCTTGTGAAGCAACTTCATGAACGCCAGCTTGATCTCCTCATTACTACCGAAGCGCCCAAAATGGATGAATTCAGCAGTCAGCTGTTAGGGCACTTCACTTTGGCGTTATATTGCAGCAGCCCAGCCCGTAAGAAATCAGAACTCAATTATCTGCGGCTGGAGTGGGGACCAGACTTCCAACAGCATGAAACCGGGCTGATCGCAGCAGATGAAGTGCCGGTATTAACAACCAGCTCAGCCGAACTCGCCCGACAGCAGCTTAGCGCATTAAATGGCTGTAGCTGGCTTCCTGTAAACTGGGCAAATGAAAAGGGCGGATTACATACCGTTGCCGACAGCGCAACGCTTTCACGGCCGCTATACGCCATTTGGCTGCAAAACAGCGATAAATACTCGCTGATCTGCGATTTGTTAAAAACGGATGTGCTGGATGAACAATGAAAATGATGAAAAGAAAAAGAAGGGAACTTACGATTACCTGACCAGATAATCAGGTAATTTCAGGCAAAAAAAAATCCTTAGCAGATGCTAAGGATTATTTCTGGCAGGGGCGGAGAGACTCGAACTCCCAACACCCGGTTTTGGAGACCGGTGCTCTACCAATTGAACTACGCCCCTAATTAGGGTGGCGGAACGGACGGGACTCGAACCCGCGACCCCCTGCGTGACAGGCAGGTATTCTAACCAACTGAACTACCGCTCCACCGAATTCTTTTACAACCACTGACTTTTACATCAGTTTACTGCTTAATTTGATGCCTGGCAGTTTATGAATCACTTCGTGATTCACCCTTCGGGCCGTTGCTTCGCAACGTTCAAAAGCTTTCGCTTTTGTCCTACTCTCTGTCGAGTAGTGAACTGCCCCGAAAGTTAATGCCATACTTCTAATTTGATGCCTGGCAGTTCCCTACTCTCGCATGGGGAGACCCCACACTACCATCGGCGCTACGGCGTTTCACTTCTGAGTTCGGCATGGGGTCAGGTGGGACCACCGCGCTACGGCCGCCAGGCAAATTCTTTGTGCTCAGTACGCAATTCTTTATCGCATCAGCGGCGTTGCCTGCGCTCGTAAAGTCAGTCACATACTTCTGTATGCTCCTTCCCTTCCTTCGCTTGCCGCCTTGCTGCTGCGCAAATTATTGCGTACTCAACTCTGAATCAGTGCTGAAAATCGTCTTCTCAACCGCCAAAACATCTTCGGCGTTGTAAGGTTAAGCCTCACGGTTCATTAGTACCGGTTAGCTCAACGCATCGCTGCGCTTACACACCCGGCCTATCAACGTCGTCGTCTTCAACGTTCCTTCAGGAGACTCTAAGTCTCAGGGAGAACTCATCTCGGGGCAAGTTTCGTGCTTAGATGCTTTCAGCACTTATCTCTTCCGCATTTAGCTACCGGGCAGTGCCATTGGCATGACAACCCGAACACCAGTGATGCGTCCACTCCGGTCCTCTCGTACTAGGAGCAGCCCCCCTCAGTTCTCCAGCGCCCACGGCAGATAGGGACCGAACTGTCTCACGACGTTCTAAACCCAGCTCGCGTACCACTTTAAATGGCGAACAGCCATACCCTTGGGACCTACTTCAGCCCCAGGATGTGATGAGCCGACATCGAGGTGCCAAACACCGCCGTCGATATGAACTCTTGGGCGGTATCAGCCTGTTATCCCCGGAGTACCTTTTATCCGTTGAGCGATGGCCCTTCCATTCAGAACCACCGGATCACTATGACCTGCTTTCGCACCTGCTCGCGCCGTCACGCTCGCAGTCAAGCTGGCTTATGCCATTGCACTAACCTCCTGATGTCCGACCAGGATTAGCCAACCTTCGTGCTCCTCCGTTACTCTTTAGGAGGAGACCGCCCCAGTCAAACTACCCACCAGACACTGTCCGCAACCCGG